>CAZAQB010000050.1:5567-21745 GCA_964487155.1 uncultured Ectothiorhodospiraceae bacterium | reverse complement strand
CGGGTCGTGGGCCGGGTCACCAACATCACCGACTACGGCGCCTTCGTGGAGATCGAGGAGGGCGTCGAGGGCCTGGTGCACGTCTCCGAGATGGACTGGACCAACAAGAACGTCAACCCGGCCAAGGTGGTCGCCATCGGCGACGAGGTCGAGGTGATGGTGCTGGACATCGACGAGGAGCGCCGGCGCATCTCGCTCGGCATCAAGCAGTGCCAGCCCAACCCCTGGGACGAGTTCGCGGCACGCTACCAGAAAGGCGAGCGGGTGCGGGGCACCATCAAGTCCATCACCGACTTCGGCATCTTCGTGGGCCTCGACGGCGGCATCGACGGCCTGGTGCACCTCTCCGACCTGTCCTGGCAGGAGACCGGCGAGGAGGCCGTGCGCCGCTACCGCAAGGGCGAGGAAGTGGAGGCCGTGGTGCTCTCCGTCGACCCCGAGCGCGAGCGCATCTCGCTCGGCATCAAGCAGATGGAGCAGGATCCCCTGTCCACCTGGGTGGCCGAGCACACCAAGGGTGCCAGCGTCACCGGCACCGTGCGCGAGGTGGATGCCAAGGGCGCGGTGATCGATCTGGCCGAGGAGGTGCAGGGCTACATCCGCGCCGCCGATCTGGCGCGGGAACGGGTGGAGGACGCCCGCTCCGTGCTCAAGGAGGGCGACACCCTGGAGGCCAAGTTCATCGCCCTCGACCGGCGCAACCGCATGATCAGCCTGTCGGTGCGGGCCAAGGACGTGGAAGACGAGGCGGAGGCGATGCAGGATTACGGCCGCTCCGCCAGCCCCGGAACCACCACCCTGGGCGACCTGCTCAAGGAAAAGCTGGAAAACAAGGACTGACCTGCCACTGCTCGCGGGCGCCGGGCTGGCCACAAGCGGCCCGGCGCCCCTGGCTGCCCGGTGATGTCCGAAACCCAACACACGGCGGAGGAGCCGGTTCCCTCGATGACCAAATCCGAACTGATCGAAGTGATCGCGGCCAGCCAGCAGCACCTCGCCTATCGCGACGTGGAGGTGGCCGTGAAGACCATCCTGGAGCAGATGAGCGAGGCCCTCTCCGGCGGCGAGCGCATCGAGATCCGCGGCTTCGGCAGTTTCTCCCTGCACCACCGCCCGCCGCGGGTGGGCCGCAACCCCAAGACCGGCGAACCGGTGGCACTGCCGGGCAAGCACGTGCCCCACTTCAAGCCGGGCAAGGAGATGCGCGAGCGGGTCAACGAGTCCCGCACCGTTCCGATTCGTTCCTGACGGGCGTGTCTTCGGGCCGTGACGGGCCCCGGCGGTTGCGGCAGAATCAAGGTCCGTGGCGCCGTCCCGCCAGGCCACCCGGGAACCCGACATGCGACGACTGCTCAGCCTAATTGCAGCACTGCTGATCCTGGCTCTAGGGCTCAGCTTCACCCTGCTCAATGCCGATCCGGTGCGGGTCGATTTTTACCTGGGCGAGGCCCAGCTACCCCTGTCCCTGTGGCTCGCCATCACCCTGGCCCTGGGGGCGGTCCTGGGGGTGCTGTCCTCCCTCGGGCTGCTGTGGCGCCAGCGCGGGGAGGTGCGCCGCATGCGCCGCCACGCCGGCACCGCCCGCAAGGAGCTCACTGAGCTGCGCAAGCTGCCCCTCCGGGACAGCCATTGACGTTGCCCCCGCCGCTCACCGCGCCGGGTCCGGCGTCCGCCGGTGCCGGACGCCGGTCCGAGCCCGGCTCGGGCGCCTCCGCCCCAGGTTCCTGACATGCTCGAACTGCTCTGGCTGCTGCTGCCGGTGGCGGCCCTGTCCGGCTGGCTGGTTGGGCGGGGTGCTGGCGCCCGGCGCCGCGCGCCGGAGCAGGCCTTCAGCCGGGAGTACTTCCGGGGCCTGAACTACCTGCTGGACGAGCAGCCCGACAAGGCCATCGAGGTGTTCACCCGCATGGTGGAGGTGGACAGCGAGACGGTGGACACCCACTTTGCCCTGGGCAACCTGTTCCGCCGCCGCGGCGAGGTGGACCGGGCCATCCGCATCCACCAGAACCTCATTGCCCGGCCCACCCTGGGCCAGGGTGAGCGGGATAACGCGCTGCTGGAGCTGGGCAAGGACTACATGCGCGCCGGCCTGCTGGACCGTGCCGAGGACCTGTTCCAGGAAGTGGCGGCCCGACGTCACCGGGAAGAGACCGCGCTGCGCCACCTGATGGACATCTACCAGCAGGAAAAGGAGTGGGAGGACGCCATCCGGGTGGCCACCCGGCTTGAGGCCATCACTGGCCGGGACACCCGTTCCCTGCGCGCCCAGTTCGTCTGCGAGCAGGCGGAGGAGGCCCTGGAGGCGGCCGGCGATACCCGCACCGCCCGCTCGCTGGTGAAGCGGGCGATCTCCATCGACCCGGACTGCGTGCGCGCCAGCCTGCTGCGCGGCGAGATCGAGCGCCGCGACGGCAACTGGCGTGCGGCGGTGGAGGCCTTCCGCCAGGTGGGGGAGCAGGACGTGGCCTACCTGCCCGAGGTGCTGGACGCCATGCAGGCCTGCCACCGGGAACTGGGCGACCTGGATTCCATGGCGGACTACCTGCGCAATGTGCTGACCCGCTACGACGGCGTGTCGGTGGCGAACGCCCTTGCTGAGCTGCTGCGCGAGCGCCAGGGGCGCCAAGCCGCAGTCGACTTCATGGCCGAGCAGATGCGCCAGCGGCCGTCGGTGCGCGGCCTGCTGCGGCTGGTGGAGCTGAACCTGGACCCCGACGACGCGGACCGCCGGCGCCAGCGGGATCTGCGGGTGCTGCAGGGAATGCTCACCGTCCTGATCCGGGAACGCCCCGCCTATCGCTGCCGTTCCTGCGGCTTCGAGGCCAAGCGCCTCCACTGGCACTGTCCCAGCTGCCGGGACTGGGCCACCATCAAGCCCATCAAGGGTGTGCAGGGGGAATGAGCGTTGACCGATCAGACCGAACCGAGCAGCGTCCCGGGCCCGCGCCTGGTGGTGGCGCTTGACTATCCCAGCGCCGAGCCCGCCCTCGCCCTGGCGCGCCGCCTGACGCCCGCCCGCTGCCGGCTCAAGGTGGGCAGCGAGCTGTTCGTGCGGGAGGGGCCGGTGCTGGTGCGGGCGCTGGTGGATCTGGGCTACGCGGTGTTCCTGGACCTCAAGTTCCACGACATCCCCAACACCGTGGCGGCTGCCTGCCGCGCCGCCGCCGCCCTGGACGTATGGATGGTGAACGTCCACGCCCTGGCCGGCGGCGCGGCCCTGGCCGCCGCCCGGGAGGCGGTGTCGGCGGCGCCGCGGCCGCCGCTGCTGGTGGCGGTCACGGTGCTCACCAGCCACGGCGCCGGCGATCTCGCGGAACTGGGCCTGGACGCGCAGCCGGAGCGGCTGGCGGAACGGCTGGCGGCACTGGCCCAGCGCCACGGTCTGGACGGCGCGGTATGCTCCGCCCGGGAGGCCACCGCCCTGCGCCGGCAGCTGCCTAGTGAGTTCCGCCTGGTGACTCCGGGCATCCGCCCGGAATGGGCCGTCGCCGGCGACCAGCGCCGGGTGGTGACGCCGCGCCGGGCGCTGCAGGCCGGCGCCGACTACCTGGTGGTGGGGCGGCCGGTGACCGGCGCCGGGGATCCGCTCGCGGCGTTGGCCCGCATCGAGGAGGAGCTGCAGGCGGTTGCCATCGGCTGAGCCGCGGGTATGATGGAGGCGCCACGCCCCGGAGCGGGTGTGGTGTGAGGAACGGGAGTCCGCTCCCATCGCCACGGATGTCAAGGAAGGAGGCACCTGCCGTGAAGACCATTCGCGTCCTGTTTTTCTGTCTTTCCCTCGCCCTGTTCCCCCTGCTCGGTATCGCCGCCGGGGTCAACATCAACGCCGCCGACGTGGCTGCCCTCCAGCAGCTCAACGGGGTTGGTCCGGCCAAGGCCCAGGCCATCGTGGATCACCGCGATGCCAACGGGCCGTTCGCCAGCGTCGACGACCTGGCCTCGGTGAGCGGCATCGGGCCGCGCACCGTGGAGGTCAATCGGCCCCTGCTGACGGTGGACGACGCCGAGTAGTCCGGCCCGCAACGGGCCTCGGGGGCCGTGCCGTAGCACGGCCCCCTCTGGTTCCGGTACGCTTCCGGCGGCACGCTGTAAGCCGCCAGCTCACCCTCACCGGAGACCGCCCGCACCATGACCAAGCGCATCCGCAAGGCCGTGTTCCCCGTCGCCGGACTCGGCACCCGTTTTCTGCCCGCCACCAAGGCCAATCCCAAGGAAATGCTGCCGGTGGTGGACAAGCCCCTGGTGCAGTACGCCGCCGAGGAGGCGGTGCGGGCCGGAATCGAGGTGCTGGTGTTTGTCACCGGCCGCACCAAGCGCAGCATCCCCGATCACTTCGACAAGGCCTACGAGCTGGAGACGGAGCTCGAGGCCAAGGGCAAGCAGCGCCAGCTCGAAGAGGTGCGCAACATCCTGCCCTCGGGTGTTTCCTGCATCTACATCCGCCAGGCCGAGGCCCTGGGCCTCGGCCATGCGGTGATGTGCGCCGAGCCGGTGGTGGGCAGCGAGCCGTTTGCGGTGGTGCTGGCCGACGACCTCATCTACGACAGCGAGGGGGGCGGCGTACTGAGCCAGATGGTGGAGCACTACGACCGCCACGTGACCAGCATTCTGGGCGTCCAGCGCGTGCCCCAGGAACACACCGACCGCTACGGCATCACGGCGGTGGGGGAAATGCGCGATCGCATCGGCGCCGTGGAGGGCATTGTCGAGAAGCCCAAGCCCGGCGATGCCCCCTCCAACCTCGGCGTGGTGGGCCGCTACATCCTCAACCCGGGGATCTTCAACAAGCTCAGGCAGACCCGTCCCGGGGCCGGCGGCGAGATTCAGCTCACCGACGCCATCGCCGCGCTGATGCGCGATGAGCCGGTCATGGCCTACGAGTTCCTGGGCAAACGCTATGACTGCGGCGACAAGCTCGGCTACCTGCAGGCCACGGTGGAGTACGCCCTGCGCCACCCCGAGCTGGGGGCGGGTTTCAGGGAATACCTGGGCGGGCTGAATGACTGAGGTCGCTGGGGGGCGGCCTGCTGAGAGGGTGGTTACAACAGTGTCGGCGCCGCACCGGCAGGATGCGCGGACTCGAACTCTGAGCCGGGCAGGAGCGTAGGCCGGATAAGGCGCGTAGCGCCGCATCCGGCGTCTTCCGCGGATCCGTGGACGATTGATTCAGGCCCTACCAGGGTTGGGTGGGCCCACTCCGGTGGAGGCTGCGGGGCGGCGTGGCCTGGCGGGCATCGCGGCCGGATCGCCGGATGCGCTTCGCTTATCCGGCCTACGCATCGGACGCCGCCCGCCGCGTCATCGAGGGCGTGATGCCCAGCCGGGCGGGGAACGCGCCGGACGGTCGACGTTGACCTTGTAAACACCCTCTGGGCGGCGTCGGACTCACTCAGACAGCTTGATGCCCTCGGCTGCGGCGACCCTCTCGATGGCCTCTTCGAACATCGCCCGGGCCTGGGCGGCGCGCTGCCACAGCCAGTGGTGGAGTTCGGCGTCCTCGGGGTTGTCGCTCTCGCATTCCAGGCTGTACTGCTCGAATGCGCGCAGGCTCAAAAGGATGTCCACCAGGTTGTGGGGGCACTCGCAGTGGATTCGCGGGGCCGCCCTGGTCAGTCGGGCCAGGGCTCGTGCGGAGATTCGGGGTGCGGGGATGTCCTGGCAGGGAGGATCGGTGGCTTCGCGCGGGGGTTCCGGCGGGGCCGGCATCGAGCCGATCAACTCCATGGCGGCTCGCTCGATGTCCCCGGGGGCCGCGGGGGCGCGAAGCAGGGTAACCCGGGGCGAGCGGAGGGCTTGCAGCTCCGATGTGGCACCGAAGCGGTAGACCACCACCACGCCCCGGGCGCCCAGCAATTGCAAGGCGCTCCGAACCCGCTGCCTTGTCTCCCGGCCCAAGGTGAGGCAGTCCATCAGCAGCACGTCGACAGACGCTCCCGCCAGCACCTGGGCCAGGGTCTCGATCTGCTCGGCGCTCGCCACCAGGTCCAGCCGAGAGTCAGCCGTGGCGAGGCGTTCGAGCTCGGCGGCCAGGCTGATCCCCACCACGGCGACGGCAACCGGTTCCGACGCTGCTCCCGCGTCGTCGGCACTCGCCGTCATCCATGCCCGTTGCAGCTGCTCCGCGGAATAACCCGCCAGCTCGCGCAGCGATGCCCCGCGCTCCGCGAGGCGTTTGAGCAGCCCCAGTCTCCTCACGTCCGCTTGCGAGTACAGCCGTCGCCCCGATTCGGTACGCCAGGGCACCACCGCGGCGTAGCGTTCCTCCCACTTGCGGATGGTGTGCACGGACAATCCGCTCAAACGCGCCACGGCACCGATTTTCAGCGTGTAGGCGGCCTTTTCGTCGACGCTGGTTATCTTGTTTCTCCCCTCGCTGGTGGCGCCGGAGCGCGTTAGCGCTCGGGGCGCATGGCCTGCCATCGCAGGCGCACAAGCCTTGTGACTGGTTGGCGGGTGCGCCGTTCCCGACCGGTCGCGGGCCGAACCGGTCGGCTGAAGCAGTATAGATAGACTCCTACCGGCTCGGGAATGCCTCTGAACTTCCAGCGCGAGCAGCGGACCGCCGATAGGCGGCGCGCTCCTCAAGAGGGAGCGGCGCGCACCACCGGCCGGTGAGCACATCATCAGGGGTTCAAGAGTGGCGCCGGCTCGTTCGGCGTCTTCCCGATATTTCGACAAAATTTCTACATACCCCTCCCCGCATGGGCTTTCCTGGCTGGTCATTACCCCGCCTTTTGGCCAGTGGGTGCCTGCCCGGAAGGCCGGTACGGACTGGCCAGAAGAGCAATTCGTTCCTGTCCTTTGGGTCGATTCGCCGGTTGGCGCCGGCGGTTAGGGTCTCGATTGTCGATATAGCGTCTAGTTTCGTGGCCCCGGCCGCACCGGTAAATCCCGATTCATTGGCGACCCCTCCCAACCCCTCGCCCCGACAGGCCTGCAACGCTCAGGGCAGATTCTGGACACAACCTGGAGACTGACCGATATGAAGCGCAATCTCATCACCGCCCTGGCCGCCTGCGCCCTTTCCGGCGCGGCCACGGCCGACCCCCTCGATTTTTTTGGGCCGCCCCCGGCCGGTGACCCGTCGGCCTGGACAGACCCCGTGATCAGTGAGGATCTCGCGGAGGCCCTGGAGGAGCTTGACCCTGTCTACAAGGGTGCTCTGGAAGGCGGCCCCACGGGTAGTGCGGCGGATCAGGGGGTGTCCGGTTCCATTGCCGAGGACGACCTGGACGGCGGCGGCAAATACAACGTGCCCACCGACAGCAAGCCGAGTCCGCTGTTCGGGGCGCAGCCGTTCACCCAGCAGATGCTGCGCTTCGAGGAGTTCGGCCTGGAGCAGCTGGACCCAGCCGCCCCGGCACCCACCATGGGATTCCCGCGGCCCAGCGTCGGCCCGTTGCCGGCCCAGGATCCCGTGGATACAGCCAAGAGTGCGCCGGATCCGACGGCTCTGGAGGCCTTCCTGGCCCAGCCCGGCATCGCGCCGTTCCCGACGGAGTTCTCCAACGTCTCGATGCGTAATCCCTGGGAGCCGGTCATCGAGGCCTATCTCGGTCGCCCCCTGGACGACCCGCCCGCGGAGGGCCGCCCACCGGGGCAGGGCTGGGCGCACCAGCGCTGGAATGAGTTCTACCCGGTCAACTTCTTCAAGACGGTGCAGGCGGGCGCCAGGGTCAACGGCGGGTTCCGCGACAGCGCCCAGCGCCACGATTACTCCCAGGGTGAGTGGGCCCCCGGCGGCCTCTACCACAACACCGCGGGTGTGCCCGCAACCGAGGGCACCACGGCCGGCATCGCCATCCGCTTCCATCCAAACATGCCGGTTCAGGAGCACAAGTCGCTGTGGACCTTTGACGGCACGCTGCCGCCCAAGCTGCTCAACGTGCGCAACGGTGAGCCGGTGCTGATGCGCCACTACAATGCGTTGCCCGTCGACGTCACCGCCAACCGCGGTTTCGGGCTGCACACCATCACCACCCACGAGCACAACGGGCACACACCGGCGGAAAGCGACGGCTACGCCGGTGCGTTTTATTTCCCGGGCCAGTTCTACGACTACCGCTGGCCCCTGGCTCTGGCCGGTTACGACAGCATCAATACCGACGCCAGCGACCCCCGTGCCGCCTTGCCCTGCGCAGCCGGCGAAACCGTGTTCGTCAACGACGCCACTCCCGGCATGAAGACCTGTGAGAACGGCACCATCAAGATCCGGGGTGACTGGCGCCAGACCATGAGCACCCACTGGTTCCACGACCACATGATCGATTTCACCGCGCCCAACGTCTACAAGGGCAACGCGGCGATGATGAACTACTACAGCGCCCTGGACCGGGGCAACGAGGCCGTGGACGACGGCGTCAACCTGCGCCTGCCGAGCGGCACCGCGCTGCCCTGGGGCAACCGCGACTATGACGTCAATCTGGTGCTGGCCGACAAGGCCTGGGACGAGGACGGCCAGCTCTGGTTCAACATCTTCAATAAGGACGGTTTCCTCGGCGACCAGCTGCTCACCAACTGGCTCTACAAGCCGTACCTGGACGTGCGGGCCCGGCGCTACCGGTTGCGCATCCTGAACGGCTCGGTGTCGCGCTACTTCAAGATCGCCCTGGTCCAGGAAGTGGACGGCCATCGAACCGGTGAGATCCGCGGGCGCCGTTCCCAGGGCGTGTCCTGGAACCGCATCCCGTTCCACCTGGTGGCCAACGACGGCAACATCATGGAGCACGCCATCCCCTTCGACGGCAGCCGCGACCTGGACGGCGACGGCGACGCCGGCGAGCATCGGGGCATGCTGCCGGTGCAGGCCATCGCCGAGCGCTACGACATCGTCGTGGACTTCGCGGCCCACGGCCTGCAGCCCGGTGACAAGCTCTACTTCGTCAATGTGCTGGAGCACAAGAACGGCAAGAAGGTGGAGGGCAGCGTCGGCCTGGGTGCGGTGCTGCGGGAGAGCTACAAGGCGGAGCTGGACATCGACGATGGCGTCGCCGAGGAGTGGGATGACGGCGATCCGGTGGTGGGCAAGTTCCTGGAGTTCCGCGTGCAGCCCCATGGCGGCACTGACCAGAGCATGAACCCGGTGGCCTACGAACCCGGCGGCCAGAAGATGATCCCGCTGGTGCTGGATATCGACGACCCGGTGCAGATGGCCTCCCTGGACAATGTCCGCCACCGTACCTTCACCTTCGGGCGCAGCAGCGGCACCGACTCGGCGCCCTGGACCGTCAAGAGCGATGGCGGGAGCGGGTTCGCGGCGGATCTGCGCCGGGTCAGCGCCGCGCCCCAGCTCGCGACCGGCCCCACCGATGCCGGCTTCGCGGGAGACGGCACGGCGGAGATCTGGCGCCTGGACACCGGCGGCGGCTGGAGCCACCCCGTCCACATCCACTTCGAGGAAGGCGTGATCCTGAGCTGGGATGGCGAGCGCCCGGCCGACTGGCTGCGCTATGCCCGCAAGGACGTGTTCCGCATCGGCCCGGAGGAGGAGGCTGCCCGCGACGTGGAGGTCTACTACAACTTCCGGGAGTTCGCCGGCAGCTACGTGGAGCACTGCCACAACACCCAGCATGAGGATCACGCCATGCTGCTGCGCTGGGACCTCGAGCACCCCGGGCAGGTGAAGGTGATGCCGGCGCCCATCCCCACCTGGGATGGCGTCAAGTACGTGGACACCGTGGCCCTGCCGACCTTCCGCAGCGGTGACGGGTTCGGGACCCAGCTCTGACCTCGGCCACCCGGCGCCGGCTGCTGGCCGGCGCCGGGGCTTATGGACCGCAACGGGAGCACAGCATGACCGGTACAGACACCAACCGAAGTGCAGGCCTTGGCCATGGGCTCAAGGGGCTGTACTTCCTGGCTTTGATCGGCCTGGCCATCGCTACGTCCGGGGCCAGGGCCGCCAACCCCTGGGGGGCCGATTACTTCCCCAACCACACCCTGACCGACCAGCACGGCCAGCAGGTGCGGTTCTTCGACGACGTCATCGAAGGCAAGGTGGTGGCCGTCAACTTCATCTACACCACCTGCAACGACATCTGCCCCATGGAGACCGCCCGGCTGAAGCGGGTCTATGAGTTGCTGGGTGACCGGGTGGGCGAGGACATTCATTTCTACTCCATCACCATCGACCCGGCCAACGACACAGTGGAAGTGCTCGCCGACTACGCCGAGAGCTTCGACATCGATACCACGCACTGGAAATTCCTCACCGGGAACAAGGTGGAGATCGACGAGATCCGGGAGAGCTTCGGCCTGGAGGAGTTCGCCCCCGGGGAAGAAGAAGACCTCTCGAACCACAACATCAACCTGGTACTGGGCAACCAGGCCACGGGCCAATGGGTTCGCCGCTCTCCCATGGAGAACCCCCACATCCTGGCCGATCAGCTCGGATCCTGGCTCAACGACTTCAAGCGGCCCACCGTTTATGCCCAGGCGGACTACAAGGAAGCGCCGCCGCTGCGCCAGATCTCCGACGGGGAGATGATGTTCCGGGATCGTTGCTCATCGTGTCACACCATCAGCGGTGGACTCGCGCCCGCCCGCAACGCCAAGCCGCTCGGGCCTGATCTCTACGGCGTCACCGAGCGCCGGGACGCTGCCTGGCTGAGGCGCTGGCTGGCCGAGCCGGATCGGATGCTGGAAGAGGGCGACCCCATTGCCACGGCCATGTACGAACAGTGGCAGGTGCTCATGCCCAACTTCTCGTTGGATGAGCGGGAGATCGAGAATCTGATCCAGTACATGGCCACGGAGACGCGGCGGGTGCGGGAGCGCTACCTGGCCCAACAGGAACAACCCAACGGGTAGCCGGTGGACCCATGTCCAGTTCATTGACAACCCTGACCACAGGGGCCACTCCCTGCCGGGTGTGCGCCCCGCGAGCCATACACCAAACGAGGACCTCAACCATGAGCGCCATGAATTCGGGTTTGCGCACGGCTGCGGCGGCTCTCTGCCTCGGCCTGGCCGCATCAGCGGCCCAGGCCGCCGACATCAAAGCCTCCTGCGACGCGATCCACATCACCGACGCCTCCATGGTCGCGCGCTACAGCCACACGCCGGTGCGGGCCACCTTCGACGTCAGCTTCAAGGCCCCCGGCTACGTGGCCACGCTGCTGCGCTCACCGCTGCCGGTGACGGTCAACGGAACCCTGGTGGGAACGCTGGCCCTGACCCGGGATGCGAGTGGCGATCTCTCGGGCAGCCTGTCCCTCGACTCCTATGCGAACGACGGTCTGGCGCAGGCCACCGTCACCGCGTTCCCCACCAGTTGGCCGGCGGCGCTGCCAACCGCCAGCCGGCTCGGGAACTCCGCGACCCGGCCTTCGAAAGGAGCGTTGGCGGACGCCCGCCGGCTGGCAAGCGCCGCGCGCCAGACCCCGACTTCCGGCGTGCCAACCGATACCCGGCCTCTGGCGATCACGCCCCTGACCTTGGACCTGGCCCTGCCTCCCGCCACCCCGAGTGGCGAGGCCGTGGTCGGCATGAAGGTTCGGGTGGGGCCCCTGGGCTGCGCTCTGGACGGCTGACCCGCGCGCCTCGACGACGGCCTTAGTGCCTGGCCCTGGGTCCGGAGAGGGCTCCGGGCCAGCTTTCCCTTGGCAGGGAAGCATGGGCTCTCTCGTCGTTGCCGGGTCCGCTCGATGCGGCTCGGCCGCCGGGCCCAGGTTGCGGAGAAGCGTTGGGGCTGGCATATCAACCGCCGAAGGGACTCCAACTCCCCCGGCGCTGATCGGCGCTTGCAGGAGGCCCCGCCTCGAGCCCCGGACCTCCCCGGTTCGGCGCCTGCTTCAGCGCCAGCTGCGACAGTCAGACGATGCGGTCACGCAAACTGGGGCATATGAGTGCCCTGGGGCACCGGCCGGCGGTCCGGCCGGTTTGACCTCGACCCACAAGTCGGCTGATGCAAGTGCAGCTGCTCCGGGTAACCGGCAGAAAGCGGCACAACTGCCCCGTTTGCCGCCGCCGCAGTAGATCATCCCTAAGTCCGACAGGCTGCTAGGGTTCCCGTCGCCGCCCAGGCGTTGTTAGCAAGCCCTGCTGCCTGGCGCTTCGTTCAACGCGGCTGTGTGTCAATGTCTGCTGGCGGGTGGCGGCGGCACAGGCGGGGATGTTCCGTCAAGGGGAAAGGCCACTGCACCCTGCCTATACTCGATGTGACTCCCGCTTCACGCCGGGAACCCCCCGGCTGATGTCAAGCCCGCCTGATTGATTGAAGAAGGAACCTGAAGTGGCCACGATCACTCACCCTTTTTATCCCATCATCTATGTGCGCGGCTACGCGATGACCCAGTCGGAGATCGACGATACGGTGGCCACTCCGTACATGGGTTTCAATCTGGGGGCGACGAAGATCCGACAGAATTGGGAAGGCGGCGTAGAGCGGCATATTTTCGAGTCGCCGTTGATCAGGTTGATGAAGGAATACCAGTACCGTGATATCTACGAAAAAGGGCAGGAAAAAAAGCAGGAGCTGCCGCCACGCAGTGTCATCGTCTATCGCTATTACGAACAGGCAGACAGCGAGCTCGGCAGTGGTGAGGCGCCCTCGATACTCGAGGCCGCCAAGGGCCTCAGCGAACTGATTGCGGATGTCAGAGACTGGGTCTGCATGGGTGAGCGCCAGGCGCTGGCGGCCTTCCGCGTGTACCTGGTGGCCCATTCCATGGGCGGGCTGGTGTGTCGGTGCCTTCTGCAGAATCCGGAAGCTGACACCCATCGCACGCGGGGGCTGGTGGACAAGGTCTTCACCTATGCCACGCCCCATAACGGCATCGACATGGCCGGCCTCAACGTGCCCTCGTTTATGGGGCAGTGGGATCTGAACAATTTCAACCGCGGGAAGATGGCCGGGTACCTGGCGCTGTCCGGGGAACCGGACCGGGTGGACACCCTGGACGGGAAATTCGATCCCCAACGATTCTTCTGCCTGGTGGGCACCAACCACAAGGACTACACCGTCGCGAAAGGTCTCTCCAGCAGGCTGGCGGGTGAGATGAGCGACGGACTGGTGCGCATCAGCAACGCCACGGTGCGCGGCGCGCCCCGCGCCTTCGTGTACCGGAGCCACAGCGGCCACTACGGTATCCTCAATTCGGAGGAAGGCTACCAGAACCTGACCCGCTTCCTGTTCGGCGACTACAAGGCGACCGGCTCCATCGAGGTGGAACAGCTGCCCTTGCCACCATCCGTGGAAAAGGCGAGGCAGGACGGCAGCGAGATCCGGGCGTCCTACTTCTTCGAGTCGACGGTGACGCCGCGGGGGGGAATCACCTACAAGCTGACCGAACGCAGGAAGGAAACCTACTCGGCTGTGCTCCGCAGGTTCGACGAACTGTTGCGGGTGGAGAAGGTGCAGGGTCTCGATGCGGCGCGCTCGCCCTGCATGTTCACCGCGTTCCTGCAGTCGAAGAATATCGTCGCGGGCCGGACCATGGTGTTCTCCATAGATCTCGCGGTGTCCAGCACCGACTATGAAATCGACGGTTTCCTGTTCTTCGACCGCACCATCCCCGGCGAGAACCTGTTCCGAAACACCGTGGTGGTACGCGTGAGCCTCGGCAGTGACGGCTTCCGTGTGAGGTACAAATTCACCGACGATGACTGGGGCGAGACCCCTGGAAGCCCGGTCAGGACGGACGACAGGGGCATGTACATACCCCTTGAATCGAGGAAAGGTTTCAATGGCAGGCTGCGCCTGGCGATTGAACGGTGGAACGAGTAGGGGGGCAGGATCAACGGCCTGCCCGGCACCGCCGGCGCGGCGCGCAGGCCAGGGTGTGCCCTGGCCACCCACTTCAATTCGACCACAGGCTTGCTGCCGATCCGAAGCGATTCGGTGAGATCTGCGGGCCCGGAGGCCGCCAGTCCATGATCTCCGCGGAGCTAGGACCGCAGGGCGTTGAACAGCTGTTCGAGGATCTCTACGACCCCGCCTTTCTCATCGATCCGGAGGGCGGGGCGTTCGTTGGCGCCAACGCGGCCGCCTGCCGTCTGCTGGGTTACCAGCCCGCGGAGTTGCGCGATCTGACCCCCGCGGACATTCATCCCCACGAGATCCCGAGACTGGATGCCTTCCTGGAGACGGTGATCCGCGAACGGCGTTGGGCGACCGACGAGCTGTCCTGCCGCGCCAAGCAGGGCTCGCTGATCCCGGCCCAGGTCCGGGCCTCGGTGGTGATGATCTCGGATCGCCGCTACATTTTTTCCATCGTCAGGGATCGCCGGGAAGCCCAGCTGGCGGATCTCGGGCGTTCGCTGCGCAAGCTGGCTCACGATCTGCGCAATACCATGGTGGCCTCCCGCCTGATGGGCACCCGGCTGCGTCGCCATGACGACCCACTGGTCCGGCGCAGTGCCGAGCTCATCACCCGCTCGGTGGACCGTGCCGTGCTGATGTGCGAGCGCGTCCTGGAGGTGGGCAGCGCTACGGAAAGCGCGCCCAAGCGCGAGCGATTCACCCTGGCTGAGCTGCTCTCGGAGATCGGGACGGCCATCGGGCCCGAGGAGTTCTCAGGCGCGAGCCTCGAACCCCGGGGCGCCGAACAGACCATGCTGGTCGCCGATTTCGACCAGGTGTTCCGCATCCTGCTGAACCTGATCCGCAACGCCCTGGAGGCCGGCGCGGGGCGCATCCTGGTCGCGGGCGCCAATGTCGAGGGTGAGGCGCTGGTGGACGTCACCGACGACGGCCCCGGACTGCCCGAGACGGTGCAACGGCGCCTGTTCGAGGAGCAGCCGGGCGCCAGCGGGAACGGCCGCGGTCTCGGCCTTCCCATCGCCTGGGAGCTGGCCCGAAACAACGGCGGCGACATCGCGCTGCTCGGCACCAGCGCCTCCGGCACCGCGTTCCGGCTGACCATCCCGGCGCTCGCAGGCGCCGCCCGCGGCGAGGCCTCCGAAGGAGGGTCGCGGTCGGTGGCGAGCCCCGGGGGCGGCTGAGCCCGCAGACCCGGTCTCGACTCACGCCGCCGGGCCTCCGAATCCCGGCGGCGGTTGCGTGAAGTCAGCCGAGCCGGCGCAGCAGCCGGTGCTCCGCCTTGACGAGGTTGCGCAGCTGCTCGGCCAACTGCCCGAGGCGCTGCAGTGTCCCGCCCAGGCGGTCCGCGCGCTCTGAGACCTCCAGCAGGTGGCGGGCCAGTGCCTCATGGCGGGCCACCAGCGCCTGCACCCGAACGAGCAGCTCCTCGACAGACTCATTGCGGTGTTTCGGGATCTCCGCAGCGGCCCGCGGGGCGAGCATATGCCGGGTCAACGCCGACTCGAGCCCGGCGGCGCTCGCGTCGCGCTCCTCAGGCCCGGGGCAGCAGTGCCGGTGCGCCTGGTGCAGGGACTGGCGAAGGTCCTGGAGTTCGGTTTGCGCGGCCACGACGTAATCCGTGATGTCGGTGTCCGTGACGGTCTCGTCCGAGAGCAACTCGCCCATCTCCTCGGCCACTTCGCAGATGCGCTCCAGCAGCTGGTTCAGGTCGAATGCCAGCTCGCCGAATTCGTCCTCGGATTTGACCGGAGCGCGCTCGGTCAGCCGCATCTCTCCCCTGGCCATGCGCGAGACCACGGAGCGCAGCGCGAGAAGCGGCTCCATTCGACTGCGCAACAGGAAGAACACCACCAGCGTGCCCACCACGATTTCAACCAGACCCACCACCGCATTGGTGCGGGCGTTCTGCCACCAGCTTTTCATAAAAGCGCTGAGGTAGCTGCGCACCGTGACTTCGCCGAGCACATCTCCCACGCCGGCGTCGGTGTGGCACTGCAGGCAGGTCGATTCGGCCTTCAGTTTCACGACGTGCTGCTTGTAGCGTCCGTCCTCCGGCCAGTCGGGGGCGAGGCCCTGGGGCGTAAAGTCGAACCGCTTCTCGATGGAACTGACAGTGACCTGCGACGGCTCGATGGCAATGGCAAGACCCAGGCGCTCATGGTTGCGCCGCAGGATCGGGTAGACGGTTCTGGAGGCCACGGGGCCGCCCTTGTTGAGCATGATCTGACGGACGTCGTCCGCCAGGCGCTCAGCGGCGTAGACCGTCTGTTGCTGCCCTTCGTCCTGAAAGCGCTGCAGCGTGAGCCAGTAGCTGAACGCCAGGACGACAGCCATGATGAACACCACGCTGAAGAAGAAATCACGCAGCGTGCGGAACAGGAACGATTTGTCGAACTGGCCGATACGGGCGTTGCGG
>CAZAQB010000050.1:0-5467 GCA_964487155.1 uncultured Ectothiorhodospiraceae bacterium | reverse complement strand
ACGCAGCGTGCGGAACAGGAACGATTTGTCGAACTGGCCGATACGGGCGTTGCGGTTGATCATGACTGCGCAGGCCGGTCAGGGTGTCAGGGAGACGATAATGCTGCCCCACATGGGGGCGGTCTGGTCGCCGACGCGGAGTTCGGGGCTGCGCGCCCGCAGTACCAGGCTCAGGCGCAGCCGCGCCGTCACTGCCGCGGTGGCACCGAGCCAGGCCTCACCCACCACGGGCCGCAGCTCGTCCCGGTCGAGGCTCACGCGGCTGTCCCGGAACTGCCCTTGCAGCAGCGCGTTGTAGGCCCGCAACCGCAGCATTGTCCCGCCCCAGAGGAACAGTTCCCGGCCCCGTCGGCGCTGCCCGCTGCCCGGGGACGACAGGCTCACATACTCCGCTTGAGCCGGCGTGTGGGACCACCATGGGCTTGCCAGCCAGCCCCAGCGCCCGCTCAGGCCGGCGCCGACGCCGGTGGTGAATCCGGCAGAGCCTTCCAGGTTCCAGACCAGTTGGGCGCCATGGCCGCCGGCACTGTGGCGGACCGCCAGGGGCTGCATTCGGGTCAGGGAGTAGCGCGCGGTGAGTTCGCCGCCTTCCGAGATCTGGTTGTCCCAACCCCTTGGGCGCGGATCGCCGACAAGATCGTGGGCCTCGCGCTGGGCGTGCTCGCAGAGGTCGGTGCCGAGCACACCGATCAGCAGTGTGCTGTGGTAGGCGACGCCGGCCGCGGGGCCGATGTCGCGTCTGCTGCTGCCCAGGAAAGGCAGGCAGGCGTAGGGGTGGTCGTCGGTCACCGGTTCGCTGGCGGCAAGGTCGTCGGGGGTGAACAGGGCCACGCCCAACTCGATGCTGTGGCGCCTGGCCCAGACGCCGCCCCCGGGCACTCCCAGGGCGGAGTTGATCCAGCCGAGCGGTGCGTCGAGAGACAGCCAGTTGTCCCGCGTCCGGCTGCCGGACCAGGTGATCGCCGCCCCGGCGGTGAAGTTCCGGTCGCGGTTCGACACCCCCAGGGCATCGTTGTCCAGCTCGACCCTCCAGCCGCCGTCGCTCGGCTCCTCGCCGGGTGGCCCGGCGCTGGCAAAACCGGCCACCGAGCCCGCCAGGGCGAGCTGCAGGAGAATCACCAGATGGCGCCGGCCGCGCCCCGGCTGTGGGTGGTTCGGCATTCCGCCTCCGCCGGCCTGGCCCTTCCGCAGAGGCTAGCGGCATGCCGGAATCCGTCTGGTGGTACTACTACGGACCCGACTCTGCCGGCCGCCGGGGCTGCGGTCCACGCGACGGGCCGCCGGCCCCTGCCACGCGCGCTGCGTGCATGGAGCGGGTACGGCCTGGCGCGTATTTCCCTCAGGCGCAGAGAGGCTTACCGGGCCCGCTCGACATCGTCGGGCCGCCGACGACTGGATGTGGCGCCACTTCGACGACCTCGGCAACGCCCCACCCTGGATCTGGAGAGCCTATTCCAGGCCATCGGCTCTTCCGAAGACAATGCGTCGCTTCGGCCGGCGTCGAGCCGGCAAGCGGCGCGGCCCGCCCGGCTGCGGTACCGGCGGATCAGCCGAGGTCGAAGCGGTCGGCGTTCATCACCTTGTTCCAGGCGGCGATGAAGTCACCAACGAACTTCTCCTGGTTGTCCGCCTGGCCGTAGACCTCCGAGATGGCGCGCAGCTGGGAGTTGGAGCCGAACACCAGGTCGACCCGGGTGGCGGTCCACTTCAACTCGCCGGTGTTGCGCTCGCGCAGCTCGAATTCCTCCTGCTCGGCGCTGGTGGGCTTCCACTCCATGCCCATGTCCAGCAGGTTGACGAAGAAGTCGTTGCTCAGGGTCTCGGTGCGCTCGGTGAACACGCCGTGCCTGGAACCGCCGACGTTGGTGCCCAGCACCCGCATGCCGCCGAGCAGCACCGTCATCTCCGGCGCCGTCAGGGTCAGCAGTTGCGCCCGGTCCAGCAGCATCTCCTCCGCCGGCACCGCGAAGCGGGTCTTCTGGTAGTTGCGGAAGCCGTCGGCGACGGGCTCCAGCACCTCGAAGCTCTCCGCGTCGGTCCACTCGGCGGTGGCGTCGGTGCGGCCGGGGTGGAAGGGCACCTGCACGTCATGGCCGGCCTTGTTTGCGGCCTGCTCGACGCCGGCGGTGCCGGCCAGCACGATCAGGTCGGCCAGGGACACCCGCTTGTTGCCGGACTGGGCGTCGTTGAACGCCTTGCGCACACCCTCCAGGGCGTCCAGCACCTTGGCGAGCTGCCGGGGCTGGTTGACCTCCCAGTCCTTCTGGGGCGCCAGGCGGATGCGTGCGCCGTTGGCGCCGCCGCGCTTGTCGGAGCCCCGGAAGGTCGATGCCGAAGCCCAGGCGGTGGACACCAGCTCGGCGACCGACAGGCCCGAGGCCAGCACCTTCTCTTTCAGATCCTTGATGTCGGCGTCGCCGATCAGCTCGTGGTCCACCGGCGGCACCGGGTCCTGCCAGATCAGGTCCTCCTGGGGCACTTCCGGACCCAGGTAGCGGGGCTTCGGGCCCATGTCCCGGTGGATGAGCTTGAACCAGGCCCGGGCGAAGGCGTCGGCCAGCTCATCCGGGTTCTCGTGGAAGTGCCTGGAGATCTTGGCGTACTCCGGATCCACCTTCAGCGAGAGGTCCGTGGTGAGCATCATGGTCTTCTCACGCTGGGACGGATCGTGTGCGGTGGGGGCGAGATCCTTGTCGGCCACGCCCTTGGGCGTCCACTGGTAGGCGCCGGCCGGGCTCTTGGTGAGCTCCCACTCGTAGCCGAACAGCATGTCGAAGTAGCCATTGTCCCAGGCCACCGGGTTGGGGGTCCAGGCGCCCTCGATGCCGCTGGTCATGGCGTGAGCGGGATCCATGCCGGCCTTGTTCCTCCAGCCCAGGCCCTGCTCGGAGATGGGAGCGGCCTCGGGCTCGGGGCCGACGTACTCCTCGCCCACCGCGCCGTGGCACTTGCCGAAAGTGTGGCCGCCCGCGATCAGCGCCACGGTCTCGTAGTCGTTCATGGCCATGCGGGCGAAGGTCTCACGGATGTCGGTGGCGGCTTTCAGCGGGTCCGGCTCGCCGTTGGGGCCCTCCGGGTTCACGTAGATCAGGCCCATCTGCACGTTGGCGAGCGGCTGCTCCAGCTGGCGGTCGCCGGTGTAGCGCTTGTCGTCCAGCCACTCCTTCTCGGAGCCCCAGTAGATGTCGATCTCGGGCTCCCAGATGTCTTCGCGGCCGCCGGCGAAGCCGAAGGTCTTGAAGCCCATGTCCTCCAGGGCGCAGTTGCCGGCCAGGATGATCAGATCGGCCCAGGAGATCCTGTTGCCGTACTTGCGCTTGATGGGCCACAGCAGCCGGCGGGCCTTGTCCAGGTTGCCGTTGTCCGGCCAGCTGTTGATAGGCGCGAAGCGCTGGGCGCCGGTGCCGCCGCCGCCGCGGCCGTCGCCCATGCGGTAGGTGCCGGCGGCATGCCAGGACATGCGGATGAACAGCGGGCCGTAATGGCCGTAGTCCGCCGGCCACCAGTCCTGCGACTCGCGCATCAGGGCGTAGACGTCCTGCTTCAGGGCCTGGTAGTCGAGCTTGTTGAACTCCTCACGGTAGTCGAAGCCCTTGCCCATGGGGTTGGACAGGTCGGAGTGCTGGTGGAGGATTGCCAGGTTGAGCTGGTTGGGCCACCAGTAGTCGTTGCCGGGGCCACCCCCGTGCAGCTCCGTGCGGGAACCGTGCATCACCGGGCACTTGCCGGCGCCGGGGACGTCATTCGCGTTTGCGGCCATATCTCTGCTCCAGTTTCTGCTGCGCTGTGATGAGCGGCTGGACGGCTGCGGGCGTCTCCTCCTGCCAGCGCCCTTTGGGGGTGGCTGGACCGGGGAGGAGCCCTGCGGTCCTGGTCAGCGACCGTGTTCCGCGGGGCGGTGGGTCAGCTGCCGGCATTCGCGAGGCGGCGGCTTGTGGAGCCGGTCCAGGCGTGCGCCTCGTTCACCCGTATCAAGGAAGGTAGACTCGCCAGGGCGATCTATCCAATGGATTATTGGACTTGGATTGATAGTGAGAAGCTATCAGGGACGTGCGTGATTTGGTAAACGCTCGCTTAGAGGGTGTTTACACAATCAGGCACGCCGGAGCGCGGGTGGAGATTCCGCCCGGCGCCGAGCGAAGCCCGCCGTAGGGCAGGTTGCGGAGAAACCTGCCATCGGGCAATGGCATCGGTACCGCAGATCGGTTCGGGCACGCGCGCCCGGCGATTGGCACCTTGGCGTTTGCTACGCTGGCCCCCACGTTTCTTCGCAACGTGGGTCTACGGCGGCGTTGTCCAAGGCCCGGATCACGGCTGGCGCCGCACCCTCTGAGCGGCGTGGAGGGCGATGAGGCGCGCAACTTATTTTGTAAACACCCTCTTACGCGTAATGGGGGTACTCCGGCTTGTACATGTAGTCCTGAATCGCGGCCAGCAGGTCGCCGGGCTCCTCGCCGTCGGCCAGGCCCCGGTCGTAGGCGATGCGCGCGACGTCGCGCGCGATCAGCGTCGACACCTCGCCGATGCGCGACAGCGCCGGGTAGATCCGGCCCCGCTCCAGGTCCGTCTCGGTGACCTGGCTCGCCAGCGAGCGCGCGGCGGCCAGGAACATCTCGTCGGTCACCATCCGGGCGCGGCTGACGATGGCGCCCAGTCCCACGCCGGGGAAGATGTACACGTTGTTGCCCTGGCCCGGCACGAAGGTCCGGTTGCCCAGGGTCACGGGCGCGAACGGGCTGCCGCTGGCGAAGACCGCCTGGCCGTTGCTGGCGCTGTAAGCCTGCTCGGCGGTGCACTCGGCGTTGGCGGTGGGGTTCGACAGCGCGAAGATGATGGGCCGCGGGTTCGCCTGCGCCATCGCCTCGATGACCTCGGTGGTGAAGGCGCCGGCCTGGCCTGACAGGCCGATGATGGCGGTGGGCTGCAGCGTCCGGACCGCCTCCGCGAAGTGCTCGACAGGCGGATGATCGTGGGCATAGCGGCGCTTGTGGGCCACGAGGTCGTCCCGCTCGGCCACCACGAGCCCCTTGCTGTCGACGAACCAGCACCGCCCCCGGGCCTCGTCGGCCTCGACCCCTTCCTCCCCAAGGGCTTCCACGAACACATCGGCGACGCCGATGCCGGCCTCCCCCGCGCCCAGGAACAGCAGCTTCTGCTCGGCCAGGGAAGCGCCGGTAATGCGCGTGGCGGCCATGATGCCCGCCAGCGCCACGGCACCCGTGCCCTGGATGTCGTCATTGAAGAGGCAGCACCGCTCCCGGTATTTCGCCAGCAGCCGGAAGGCATTGGCGTTGCCGAAGTCCTCGAGCTGGATCAGCACGCCGGGGAATGCCTCGTTCGCCGCGGCGATGAATTCCTCCACCAGCGCGTAGGGTGAGGGGTCAGGTCTTGCAATCCACCACGATCAATCTCTGCGGTGACGGTCGGCTCGGGCCGGGAGCACCCATTACCCGGGTGAGTACCGACG
>CAZAQB010000049.1:0-22205 GCA_964487155.1 uncultured Ectothiorhodospiraceae bacterium | reverse complement strand
AAGAGACTTTTCGAAGGAGCGGCGTATCGGTGAGTACGGCCGACTGAGAAAAGATCCCTTGTGGGACCAAGAGACAAGCGAGATCGGTGCAAATTCGTGAAATCTTCGGGCTAAGCCCGACAGGCTGCTAGCACTGCCCAATACCCACAAATTGCTCTCAGCTAGCCACCCAGCGTGCGCCTTGCAGCGGGCCCGGGGGCCATGTTAAGCCTCGCTTGGGCTGCGGCGGCGGGCCGCCGCCGGGGCGCGGGCATCGAGTCGAACCGGAGGGGCCGTCCCATGAGCACCATCTTCGAGCAGATCATTCAAGGTGAGATCCAGGCGGACATCGTCCATCAGGACGACCGCGTCACCGCTTTCCGGGACATCAGCCCAAAGGCGCCCACCCACATCCTGATCGTGCCCAACAAGCCCATTCCCACGGTCAACGACATCGAACAGGCGGACGAGGCCCTGGTGGGCCACATGTTCGTGGTGGCCCGGGATCTGGCGCGCCGGGAGGGCATCGCCGATGACGGTTACCGGCTGCTGGTGAACTGCAACCGCCACGGCGGTCAGGAAGTCTTTCACCTTCACATGCATCTGCTGGGGGGCCGCCCGCTGGGCCCCATGCTGGCCCGTTGAGCCGGCCCCCGGAGCGTGACCGCGAGCCGAAGTTGGCTTCCTTCCCCGCCCCGCGTCACGACCACGGCGCCTGCGTTGCCCAGGCGCTGCAGACCGCCGAGGTGCTGTGCCGGGAGCAGGGCGTTCGGCTTACCGCGCTGCGCCGCAGGGTGCTGGAACTGGTCTGGTCCAACCACGAGCCCACCAAGGCGTACCAGCTGCTGGACGCGCTTCAGAGGGAACGCTCCCAGGCGGCGCCACCCACCGTCTACCGAGCCCTGGACTTCCTGCTGGAAGCCGGTCTCGTGCACCGGCTGGAGTCGTGCAATGCCTTCGTGGGCTGCACTTCGCCCGGACGCAGCCACGTCGGCCAGTTCCTCATCTGCGCCCGTTGCCAGCGGGTGGCCGAACTGACCGACCCGGCGGTCACCGAAGCCCTGCAGCGCAGCGCCCGTGAGGCCGGCTTCACGATCACGGCCCAGGTGGTGGAGCTGCAGGGCCTGTGCGACGACTGCAGGGGTCTTGACTGAAGACACGGGCCAATCGCTGGCTTCCCGACGCGGAGGCTATGTAATAACGTTGCACTTCACCCCTGACTGAGGAGTTGTGATGGGCTGCAGGCGATGGTTGCTCTGGTGCGCCGTTGCGGTAATGGCCCTGGGCTTCAGCGCGGCCCAGGCAGAGCTGCCGGTGGCGGTCAGCGTGCTGCCCCAGAAAACCCTGGTGGAGCGCATCGGCGGGGACCGGGTCACGGTGCGGGTGCTGGTGGGTCGCGGTGCCAGCCCCGCGACCTACGATCCCAGCCCGAGACAGCTGGCGGAGCTCTCCGGCAGCCGCGTCTATTTCCGGGTCGGCGTGCCCTTCGAGAGCACCTGGCTGCCGCGATTGCGGCGGCTGATGCCAGAGATGGAAGTTGTGGATCTGCGCGACGGTGTGGATCTCCTGGAACTCCCGGAGCACGACCACGACCACGACCATGAGCACCGCGACGAGCAGGGTCACGAGGCGCCGGCGCCGGATCCCCACCTCTGGACCAGCCCGCGCCGGGCCCAGACCATGGCGGATACGATTCGCGACACGCTGGTGCGGCTGGATCCGAACGCCGCCGAACATTACCGGGCGCGCCACGCCCGACTGGTCGCGGAACTGGAGGCCTTGGATCGGGATCTGCGCGAGCGCCTCGCCGACGTCAAGGGCCGCTCGTTTCTGGTGTTCCACCCCGCCTGGGGCTACCTTGCCGACGACTATGGCCTGCACCAGGTCGCCATCGAGCGCCGGGGCCGGTCGCCCGGCCCGGCGGGACTGGCCGCGGTGATCCGCCAGGCGCGGGCGGCCGGTGCCCGGCTGGTGGTGGTGCAGCGGGAATTCGGCGAGGGGGACGCCCGGGCGGTCGCCGAAGCCATTGGCGGCCGCGTGGAGGTGCTGGATCCCCTGTCTCCGGCCTATTTCGAAACCCTTCGGCGGGCCGCGGCGGTGATGGCGGAGGCCCTTTGAGCGGCCCCTGGGCGGTGGATCTGCGTGGCGTGAGCGCCGGTTACGGCGCCGCCGACGTGATCGAGGATGTCAGCCTGCAGGTGCCCCCTGGAGAGTTCCTGGGGATCATTGGTCCCAACGGCGGCGGCAAGAGCACCCTGCTGAAGGTGATTCTGGGGCTGCTTCCGGCGCGCTGCGGAGCGGTCCGGCTGCTGGGGGAGCCACCGCAGGTCTCCCGCCGCCGGGCGGGCTACGTTCCCCAGTACGCCGCCTTTACCCGGGACTTCCCGATCGCCGTGCGCGACGTGGTTTTGACCGGGCGTCTGGGGAGAGGCGGCCTGCGGCTGGGGTTCTCGGCGGCGGATCGGGAAGTCGCCTGGCGCTGCCTGGAAGAGACCGAAATTCCCCACCTGGCGCGGCGGCCGGTGGGCGCCCTCTCCGGCGGCGAGCTGCAGCGGGCGCTGATTGCCCGGGCCCTGGCGGCCGAGCCGGAGGTGCTGCTGCTGGACGAGCCCACGGCCAACATTGACCCTGGCGTGGAGCGCAACCTGTTCGCCCTGCTGGCGGACCTCAATCGGCGCATGACCATCCTGGTGGTGTCCCACGACCTGGGTTTCATCTCCGGCCAGGTTCGCCGTGTGGCATGCCTCAACCGCACCCTGGTCTGCCACCCCACCGAAGCCGTCACCGGCGAGGCCATCGCTGCCCTGTACGGCCATGGTGTACGGGTGGTCGAACACCGGCTGCAGGGCTGAAGCGCGGCATGCTGGAGTTTTTTGACGCGCTGGGGCAGCAGCCCTTCCTGCGCCAGGCGCTGGCGGCAGGACTGCTGGCCAGCCTGGCCTCCGGGCTGATGGGCCCCTATGTGGTGGTGCGGCGCATCGGTTACCTGGCCGGCGGCATCGCCCACTCGGTCCTGGGCGGCATGGGCGTGGCCTACTACTACGGCCTCTCGCCCCAAGGGGGCGCCGTGGTGGGGGCGCTGCTGGCGGCGCTGGGCATCGGCTGGGCAAGCCGCCGCTGGAGCGCCCAGGAGGACCTGCTCATCAGTGCCCTGTGGTCCGCCGGCATGGCCACGGGCATTGTGTTCATCGCCCGTTCACCTGGCTACAACGTGGATCTGCTGGGGTACCTGTTCGGCAATATCCTGCTGGTGAGTCCGGCGGAGCTGGGCTGGATGGCAGGGCTCGATCTGGCTCTGGCGGCCCTGGTGGTGCTGCTCCACCGGCAGTTGCTGGCGCTGTGCTTCGACGAGGAGTTCGCCCGCTTGCGGGGCGTGCCGGTGACGGCCCTCTATCTGCTGCTGCTGTGCATGGTCGCCCTGGCGGTGGTGCTCATGGTGCAGGTGGTGGGCCTGATCCTGGTAATCGCCCTGCTCACCCTGCCCGCCGCGGCCGCCGGGCACTGGGTGCGCTCGTTTCCGGCTATGATGGCGCTGGCGGGCCTGATCGGGGCGGCGGCGACCAGCGCCGGGCTGGCCCTGGCCTACGCTGCCGACCTGCCTGCCGGTGCGATTATGGTGCTGCTGACGGCGGGCCTGTATCTTGGGTCCATGCTGCTCAAGGGGGGCCGCAGGCCATAGCCCGAATCCGGATACTGCACCATGATTCTGCGCTTGCTCGTCATTGCCCTGACGCTGTTCACGGCCGGCGCCGTGCCGGCCAGCCCGGCGCTCCTGGAACTGCAGGACAAACCCGCCCAGGGCACCCTGGTGCGGGGCCAGACGGTGCCCGGCGCCCAGGTCTGGCTCGGGGGCCAGCCGTTGCCGGTGAGTCCCCAGGGTCGGTTCCTGTTCGGTTTCGGCCGGGACGCGAGCGGCGAGGCCCGGCTGCGCCTGGAACTGCCCGGCGGCAAGACCCTTATGCGCCGGCTGTCCATCGCCCCGCGGGATTACCAGGTCCAGCGTATCGACGGGCTGCCGCCCAGCAAGGTGACCCCGCCGCCCGAGGTGCTGGAGCGCATCCGCGAGGAGGCCCGGGCTGTGCGCCGGGCCCGAGCGCAGCGCCGCGACCAGGCGGACTTCGAGAGCGGCTGGATCTGGCCGGTGCTGGGGCCCATCACCGGGGTCTATGGCAGCCAGCGCATCCTCAACGGCGAGCCGCGCCGGCCCCATTTCGGGGTGGATATCGCCGCTGCCGTGGGCACGCCGGTGCGGGCTCCCGCCGACGGCGTGGTGACCATGGCACATCCGGACATGTATTTCTCCGGGGGCACCCTGGTCATCGATCACGGTCACGGCCTGTCATCCAGCTTCCTGCACCTGCACCGCATCCTGGTGGAAGAGGGCGACCGGGTCCTGGCCGGGGATACGGTCGCCGAGGTGGGAGCCAGCGGCCGGGTCACCGGCGCCCACCTGGACTGGCGCATGAACTGGCACGATGCCCGGGTCGACCCCACACTTCTGGTGCCGCCCATGGAGCAGGCCCCGGCGCAGGCAGGCGACTGAGCCCAAGCGTCGCAACCGTGCTGTAACCCGCGGCCGCTAGCCTCCTTGCCGTCAGCGGCTGCGACCGCGCCTGCCTGGGCCCGGCCCGTGCGAGTGCTGATCGGCTATTCCATGCGCAGCGGCAGCACGCTGCTCGCCCACATTCTCGGAGGCCACTCCCGGCTGCGCGCCTTCAGCGACCTGTCGTCCTGCCTGGCGCTGGCGCAGCTGGCGGCGGGTCTCGGGCCCCGGGGCGAAATCTGCGTCAAGCCGGTGGACCTGGTATACCGCTACGGCTGGCCGGATGTGGGCCGCCACTTCGACCGCCGGGTCTGGATCACGCGGGATCCGCGCGACAGCTACCTGTCAAGCCTGGAATCCGGTTATGCCTACTGGTTCCAGCGGCCCGGCCCCTGGGAGGAGGGGCTGGATGTCGGCCTGCTGGAGCGCTGGCGGCAGATCCACCAGTGCTACCTGCAGGCAGCCGGGCGCTGGCACCTGGTGCGCTACGAGCAGCTGGTCTCCCGGCCCGAGCCGGTGCTGCGGGATCTGCTCGGTTACCTTGAACTGCCCTACGAGCGGCTCTACCCCTTTCCCCGTTTCAGCCTGCTCCATGGCGGGGACTACAAGCTGCGCCGCGCCCGGACCGTGCAGGCCGGCTCCCGGGGGCGTCATCGTCGTGAGCTCAGCGACGCTCAGCAAGCGGTTTTCCAGGCGCGCCTGGGGGCCGAGATGCGCGCCCTGGGCTACCTGGAGCCGGTGGTGGAGCGCGGCCGGCGCCGGGCCGCCGGCTGAGCCGGCCTGGATTCAACGGCTTTACCATGACGCTGGACCAGCTCGCCGGCCTCGGTGAGGGCCATGCGGCGGCCGACGCGGCGCAACCGGGGCGCTCCTGCAGGCGCCGTATCTGGGCGCTCTGGCAGCCGCCGGGGCACCGCAGGGGGGGCTGCCACCGTTCAGGGGGGTATATGGCAAGCTGCCGCAGGCCCGAGATCCTCTCAGAGTGACCGGTATCCGCAGCCGGGTTGTTATCATGCGGCGGCCGGTGCGAAGGCCGGACGGGAGCGTCGAGGGGAAGTCGCGTGTCGAGGGCACAGCAGCAGGGCCCGGTCCGCCAGGCGGCCGGCGAGCCGGTCGCCGGCCCTGGGAGACTGCGCAAGTGGGTAGGGGACTGGATCGAGAGTTCCCGCGTCCAGGGCGTGATCGTCGCCCTGATCGTCATCAACGCCATCACCCTGGGCCTGGAGACCTCGGACACGGTCATGGGGGTCATGGGCGAGGCTCTGCTGGTGGCCGATCAGGCGATTCTGGCGGTGTTCGTGGCTGAAATCGCCCTCAAACTGTTCGGCAGAGGGCTGGTCTTCTTCCGCAACGGCTGGAACCTGTTCGATCTGGTGGTGGTGGGCATCGCCCTGCTGCCGGCTACCGGCAGCCTGTCGGTGCTGCGCAGCCTGCGGGTACTGCGGGTGCTGCGGCTGCTGTCCGCTGTGCGCCGGTTGCGGATGCTTGTGGAGGCTCTGTTGCAGGCGCTGCCGAATATCGCCTGGGTGGCCGGCCTGCTGCTGCTGGTGTTCTACGTGTTCGCGGTGGTTGGCACCAAGATGTTCGGTGACAGCTTCCCCGACTGGTTCGGCACCCTCGGCGCCAGCTTCTACACCCTGTTCCAGATCATGACCCTGGAGAGCTGGTCCATGGGCATCGCCCGACCGGTGATCGAGGCCCATCCCTATGCGTGGCTCTACTTCGTGAGCTTCATTCTCACCACCGCCTTCACGGTGCTGAACCTGTTCATCGGCATCATGGTGAATGCCATGCAGTCGGCCCACTGGGACGAAGAAGAGCAGCTGCGCGAGGCCCGGGAGGCCGCGGCGCGGGCCGAGCGTGAGGAGATTCTCAACCTGCTGCGGGGCCTGAACCGGCGCATGGAAAGGCTGGAGGACGCAGCCCCCGCGCAGCGTCCGCCAGCCTCGTCAGACTGAGGGCGAACCGCTACTCCGGGCCGACGTGACCCGGTCGGCTCTGGAGAGAGAGTTCTACAGCGCGAAGCGCGTCACAATTCAGTTCTGCATGCACCATATACTGAACGTGACGGGGAGTTCAGGACGATCCATCCGCAATGGGGCGGCAGCCGTTATGGCGCTGCCGGAGGATCGCTTCTGACTGCTAAAAAGAACTCTTAATGCATTGGAATGAGGGGAATTGCCATGAGCCAGATTCAGGGCTACTACCTGGAGGATCTGGAAATCGGGATGGAAGCCCGCTACAGCCGCACCATATCCGATACTGACGTCGTGCTGTTCGCGGGCATCAGCGGTGACGACAATCCGGTCCATCTCGACGAGGACTACGCACGCACCACGCCGTTCAAGGGTCGTATTGTGCACGGCATGCTGCTGGCGGGCCTGATCTCCTGCGTCGCCGGCACCCGGATGCCGGGGCCCGGCGCCATCTACGTGGACCAGAAGCTGCGTTTCCGGGCACCGGTGCGAATCGGGGACACGGTCACCGCCGTCAACAAGGTCTCGGAGGTGCTGCCGGAGCGCCGGCGCATCCGCATGCAGACTCTCTGCCGGGTGGGCGACACCGTGGTGGTGGAGGGGGAGGCCACCTTCCTGGTGCCCAGCCGCATGGCCCTGGCCGAGGCGGTCTGATTCCCTATCCGGCCGCTCCCCGATCAGCCTCCGGGAGTGGCCGGGGAGACCCCGCCGGGGGCCTCCGGGCCCCGGCACCTACCGGGCGCTCGTGGCAGTCCACCGTCCCACATCGGCCTGATCCAGGCCCAGTGTGGGTTGCCGAGAGCAACCGACCTACCGGAAGCGCCAGCGAACGGTGATGCCGTGGAAGTCGACGCCGGTGTTGTCGGCGTCGACATTGGCGTTTGAGGTGTGCTGGATACGGTAGCCGACCACAAACTGGCGCCGGCTGCCGAAGGCAAGCCCGGTGGCTATGTGGGAGGTGAAATGGAAGTTGCTGCCAAGTTCGGTGGTGCCGCCGTTGAACTCCGTATCTTCAAGAAAGGTCGGTGAGATGCCCAGTTCCAGGAAGGCGGGCCCGAGGCCGAGCGGCCTGCGCCACTGAATCACCGGGCCGACGGAGACGAACGCGGTGCGCCTGTCGTCCAGGCGCAGCGCACCCACGGCAAGATCCACCCGCCCCTTGAGATCGATGCCTAATGGGCTGGCGTGCCAGCTGTCCGGATGAACCTGGAACTCCAGGGCCTCCTGGCGCATCCCGGAGAGGTTGCGGATGGCCCAGAGATGGCGTGCCCCTACCGTGTCTGGCCAACCCAGCGAGCCGGCAGCGGCCATTCCGGACCCTGTCAGCGCGGCCGAAACCAGCGTCAGCCGCAGCAGCATTGGTCGCCGATTGCGGCTTCGAATGATGATGGCCTTCCCCTTCGCTTCGCGGACCGGCTGCCAGGGCCTCCGGCCGAAATCGGTGTGCGCAATCGTCCGATGGCGATGTTGTTATCGGAGGTCCAAGCAGGAACCATGCCTTGAGCATTTCGCCGCGGCCACCCTGCCGCATTCCAGCCCGCAGGGATCCGCGCCGCGCTGGCGAACGTCATTATGTCATCGGGTGGCGGGGTAAATGAGTCAGGCAGATTACCGACCAGCCGGCGTTCAGGCCGCGAGGCGGGCGGGGATCATGGATTCAGGCGCTCCAGGTTGCGGCGCTGCTCTTCCGACCAGCGCACCGCCTCCAGGTAGCTGCGCCGCAACTCCGAGGCGTCGGTGTCCGCCGGCAGTTGGTCCCAGGCGCCGGACTCGTAATCGGCAACCAGGCTCAGCAGGGCCCCCAGCGGGCCTTCCCGGGCTGCCAGGGCGACCATCAGGGGATAACCCAGGGGCAGGCCGTCGAGGATGTCCTCCATGGGCCGCTCCAGCAGGGCGTCCAGCACCGACAGCAGGCCCACGGTGAAGGCCTGCTCGGGTCGGACTTCCGCCGTGATGCCGGGGAGACGCGCCGCCAGCAGCTGGCTCATGCGGGCCCTCACCATGGCCGTCGCCAGCAGCTCCCGGGCATCTTGCCCGCCGAGACGGGCCACTAGAATCAGGGCAGCCCACTGCCGGATCGTGGCCAGGCCCACCAGCACCACGGCGTGGCGCAGGGATTCCACCTCAACGCGCAGCCCCAGGGACGCGCAGTTGACGTAGCGCAGCAGGCGAAACGCCAAGGTGGCGTCCTGGGCCAGCAGGGTCTCCACCTGGGCGGCGCTGGCTTCGGGGTCCTCCAGGCGGGCCAGCAGCCCCAGCAGAGCCTGCTGCGGGGCCGGCAGCCGGCGCTCCCGCAGCACGGCGGGCTCGCAGAAGAAAAAGCCCTGGAACCAGTCGCAACCGGCCTCCCGGCAATGCCGATAGGCGTTCCGGGTCTCGACTCTCTCGGCGATGATCTTCAGGGGGTGGTGGCGGATGCGGGCGATGTTCTCCCGCAGTCCTGGACCGTCCAGGCGCAGGGCGTCCAGCTTCACGTAGCCGGCAAGGCGCAGCGCCGGCTCATAGGCGGGGCGGTACTCGAAGTCGTCCAACACCAGCCGGTAGCCGTCTTCTGCCAGGCGCCTGAGATGGGGCAGCAGCCGGCGGTCCAGGGCCAGCTCCGGACCGATCTCCAGAGCCACCTGCTCGGGGCTCATGGGCAGCGGAATGTGGGCGGTGACAAAGGGGCGGCTCAGATTGATGTAGGCCCGCTGGCTGCCGACCAGGGATTCCAGCCCCATTTCCATGAACGTGGTGACGATAAGGCGGCTGCTGGCCTGGTCGGCATCGCTGATGGTGGCCGTTCGGGTGTCGCCGGTGCGGTAGAGCAGCTCGTAGCCGACGGTCTCCAGGCCCTCGTTGTAGATGGGCTGGCGCGCAACGAATAGATCCTCGGCCACGGTGCTCCCTTTGCCACGGTTTCCAGCGAAAGCCAGGGTACTCCAGCTGGTCCGGATAGGCGAAGCGGCGGGGGTATCCCCACGGGAAACAGGCGCCCGGCCACTGGTGCCGGGCGCCCGCCGGTCGGGGCGCTCAGGGCACGATATTCGGCAGCGCCGCCATCAGTCGCCCTTTCAACTCGGGCAGCGCCTCGTCCTCGGTCATGCCGATCTGGCGCGCCCAGGCGGTCATCCGCATGCCGTGGGGGAAGTAATCACTGCGCTGGGTGATGGTGGTGGTACGGACGTTGCGGTCCATCTCGCCGCCGGAAACCCCCTGCACCGTGGAGCCGCCCGGGGTGGCCGTGACGTTCGATGTGCCGGTGTCAGAGGCCCGACCCTTGGCGCTGGCAACCTCGAATTCCACGCCGCCGGGGTGGTATTCCTCCAGCACCAGGTCGACGATAAGGTTCCACTCGGTGACTTCCATGGCGTTGCTGATGGCCGCCCCGGCCAGGGCACCCAGGCCGGCGCCGACGCCGGCGCCCGCCACGGTGGAGACCGGACCGCCGCCAATGGCACGGCCGCTGACGCCGCCGACGGCGGCACCGCTGATGGCGCCGAGGCCGGCGGCGACACTGCGACCCATGTCGCCGGCCTCGTTCTCGCCAAAGTAGCGCAGCACGGAGCGAAGCCGGTAGTGGGCCTTTGAGGGGTCATCAACCACGGTGTAGCCGGCGCTGGCGAGCGTGTCCTTGATGTCCTGCTGCAGGTTGACGCCGGCAGTGCCGCTGATGTTCCGCCAGCGCACGTAGACCGTGCGGTTGCTGGCGGGTTGCGGCTCCAGGAAGGGCGCCGGAACGTTCCAGACGATGCCGGAACGGGCTTCGGCATCCTTGCTGCCCACCATACTGCCGAGCTGCCGGCCGCAGCCTGAAAGTGCCACGGCGGTTACCAGGAGTCCCAGGAGCGGGACCCAGATTCGAGAGGAAAACTCTTGCCTTGCCGTCATGACTTAAACCCCCTGAAAAGGTTGGTGCTGGCGGAGAAAGCGTTTTGCAGGCGGGTGGCGGAATGGACCTGCTGTTGGTGACCGGCTATGAACCCAACAACGACAGGGACAGGCCGCGCGGCGGCTTGCCCCGAATGCCGGTGCCGAGTCGATGCGAGAGCTGCTAGATCTGAGGCTCCTCACCCGCCCCAGGTAAGTATTTATCAGACATTGGCTCGGGCGCAACGTGCGGGGGAATTTTCACTGCGAGGCGAAACGGGATCGGATCACAAAAAAACCGCCGGCCCGGAGGCCGGCGGCGAACTGCAAATCGGGTATCTGGGATTGCTTACTTCTTGGTGCTCTTGGCGACGGCCTCCTGGCCCATCTTCTGCACCTTCTCGGCGAAGCCCTGGTTCAGGGCGACGACTTTCTCGGCGTCGCTCTTGACGCGCTGGGAGACGGTGTTGGCCAGCTCGCGCTGATGCTCGACGTAGGCCTTCAGGGCCTCGGGGTTGTCCACCTCGAGGGCCGCCCGGGCCTCCTTCATGGCCAGGTCGGCATAGGTCCGAGCAGCGTCGAGCTGCAGCGAGAACAGCTGCTCGAGATGGTCGACGCCCAGCTTGGCGGCGTCCTTGGCCGGGCCCATGCCCATCTTCTGCATCTGCTCGTTGAAGTTCTTCATCATGTCTTCGTTCATGTTCAGCCTCCAAAGGGTGTTGTCTGCTGCATTCTGCACCCCGGTTTCCCGAGTGCTGCGCTGCACAATATCAGTTCGTATGGTGCGATGCAACATCTGCGTGCCGGAAGGGGTTGCCGGCGGACTCCATGCTACTCCGAGGTAGGCCCCCAAGGCGACGTCAGAGGGCGTACAGCCGAGATGCTGTGTCTGGGCTGGGTGCACGAAAAAAAGGGCCGCCCCGAGGGACGGCCCTGGCGCCGCGGAGAGTCCGCGTAGCCGCTTACTTCTGGCCGGCGGCCTGGGAGAAGCTGCTCACGTTCTGCTGGGCCAGCTTCTGGGCCCTCTCGGCGAACTCACGCTGCAGGCTCACCACCTTCTCGGCGTCGCCCTTGACCCGCTCGCCCAGGTTCTCGGCGACCTTGCGGCTGCCCTCGACGTAGGCCTGCAGGCCCTGGGGATCCTTGATGTCGAGTGCGGCGCGCAGCTGCTTGAAGCCCAGCTCCAGGTAGTCGTTGGCGGTCTCGACCTGCAGGCTCGCCAGGCGCTCGGCGTGGTCCACGGACAGGCTCACGAAGGCCTGGGTCGGGGCGAGTACCAGCTTCTGGATCTGCTCGTTGATGCTGTTCAGGGTCTCGTTGCTCATGTATCAGCCTCCTAAGGCAGTGATAGTCGGTTGTTCCGGATGCCAGTGCAGCTTTCTCTGCTACTGTTGCGGTGCACAATAGCAGGCCGTGTGCTGCAATGCAACATGACATTTCTGTGATCGCGGAAAAGCGGTGGAGGCGAAGGCGCAGGGGCGCGCAGGGTTGAGGGAGGCAGCCTGAAGCGGGAACTGGAACTGGAGGGCGCTCGTGGGGAAGTGGGCCGACCCGGCTCCGAGGCGGCGCCGGGTTTCCTGAACTCAGGGGTTGCGCGGTGACGGGCTCAGGCGGCCAGCCGCTGGAGCAGGTCGTCCACGGCGGCGGCAGAGGCGGGGCGCAGGCGCAGGGCAGGGCGTTCCCGGCGGTCACTGGCGGCCGCGGCGAGTTCATAGCCATCCGGGCCGAACAGCCGGCCGGCCAGCTCCCGTACCGGCCCGGCCAGCGCCGGGTCCATGGCGTGCGCCACGGCGAGCCGGTCGTTGGCGAACACCTCCAGCTCGGTCAGCGGAAAGCGCAGCTGGGCGGCAGAGGAGGGCGGCGCGGCTTCCAGCAGCCGGGCCGCCTGCAACGCCCGGTGCAGGGCACGCTCCAGGGCAGCGGCGCCGCCGGCGGTGACCGGCCGCTTCAGGTAGTAGGCGAGACCGCGCCGGCCCCCGGCCTCGTCCAGGGCATAGTTGCCCTCGTGGGCGATGAGCATCACGCCCGGGCCGTGGTGGACATGGGTGTAGTCCGCCACGTCGATGGCCAGGTCCGACAGCTGTCCCTGCTGGATCCAGCCGTGGAACACGGGGATCAGTTCCAGCAGTTCCAGTTCGGCGGCGCCCTCCGCGAACAGCTTGATGCCAAACTTGTGCAGTTCCACTGGGAGACTCCCTGATCAGGCGGTGGCCGGGGCGGGGGCCGGTGCCGGGGCGCCCTGCTCCAGCAGGCGGCCATGGCAGGCGTGGGCCGCCTCGATGAACAGCTGGGTCTCCTCCAGCAGGTGCCGGGCGGACTCGGCGTCGTAGCGCCGCTGCCCCGCCTGTTCGTGGCGCTGGAACAGGTACTGGGCGAACTTGCCGCCGGCGTAGCGGTCCTGGAACAGCCCGGTGTCGAAGAACCGCCGCCGGAATTCCTGCACCACGGTGTCGGGGTCATCCCCCAGGTCCGGGTTCTGGGTGCGCACCAGGGCCGCCGCCGCCTCCAGCATGGCCTCGAAGGCCATCTCGTCGGCGCGCCGGAAGCGGCCCTCATCGAACTGCAACTGGGCCTCGAAGTACTGGCGCTCGGCGGCCTGCAGGTCGAAGTCGATGCGGGAGACCACCTCGCCGGCGCACTCCCCCACGCCGATATCGGCGATGGAGAATTCCCGGGGATCCCGCCAGTCGGAGTAGAGCGTGCGGTCCACCGCCTTGGGCGGCACCTGGGCATGGGCGTCCACCAGCTTCTTGAGTTCGCGCTTGCCGATGCGGGCCACCCACGCCTGGAAGCGCTCGTCGCCCTGGCGCTGCTCCAGGAACGCCCCGGTGATAGCGTCGATGAACTCCGGCACCCGCTTGGAGGGCACCGCGCCGATGGTCAGCCCGTAGGCGCCGCCGTTCTCCTCCCACTGGCCGCCCATCACCACCCGGAAGTGGGGCACCGTGGTGCCTTCCACCTTGCGGCTGACGCCGTAGAAGCCCAGGTCCGCCAGGTGGTGCTGGCCGCAGGAGTTGAAGCAGCCGCTGATTTTGATGTGCAGGCCCTGGATGGCCGCGTCCAGCTGCTGGGTGCGGGCGGCCAGGCGCTCGGAGAGCTCGGCCGCCAGACCCCGGGAGGAGGCGATGCCGAGCTTGCAGGTGTCCGTGCCGGGGCAGGCGGTGACATCCAGGATGGTGCCGGCGCCGGGGTCCGCCAGGCCGACGCGCTGCAGCTCCGCGAACACCTCCGGCAGGTCGGCCTCGGGCAGCCAGCGCAGCACCAGGTTCTGCTCCACGGTGGTGCGGATGTTGTCGCCCACGTGGCGCCGTGCCAGGTCCGCCAGCTGGCGCATCTGCCATGAGGTGGCGTCCCCCAGGGGCAGCTTCACCGTTGCGATGACGTAGCCGTCCTGCTTCTGCGGCTGCACGTTGGTGGTGCGCCAGGCCACGAAGGCGGCGTCCGCCGGCGGGTTCTCCAGCGGCGCGGGATCCTTCAGCGGCGTGTCCCGATAGTGGGGCAGATCCGCCAGGTAGGCGGTCCACTGGGGATCCTCGGGCAGCTTCGCCCGCTCTTCACGCACTGCCTCGCGGAAGGCGTCGATGCCCCACTTGTCCACCAGGAACTTGATCCGGGCCCGGCCGCGGTTGCGCTTCTCGCCGTGGCGGGCGAACAGCCGCGACACCGCCTGGGCAATGGGCAGGATCTCGTCCTCGCCGGCGAACTCCTCCAGCGGCTTGGCGTAGTAGGGCACGGCCCCGAGGCCGCCGCCCACGTACACCTGGAAGCCGCGCTGCGGCGTGCCGTCGGCGCCGGTGCGGGTGACGCCGATGTAGCCCAGGTCGTGGATGGAGGTCAGGGCGCAGGCCTCCTGGGTGCAGCCGGAGAACGCCACCTTGAACTTGCGGCCGAAGTCCTGGGTGTCCGGATGGCCCAGCAGAAAGTCGGCGCAGGCCTTGGCATAGGGCGTGGTGTCGAAGTTCTCGGTCTTGCAGCAGCCCGCCTTGGGGCAGCCGGTGACGTTGCGCACCGCATTGCCGCAGGCTTCCCGGGTGGTGATACCGGCCGCCGCCAGGCGGCGCATCATGTCCGGGGTGTCCTCGATGTGCACGTAGTGCAGCTGGATGTCCTGACGGGTGGTGACGTGGGAGATGGCGTCGGAGTATTCCTCCGCCACGTCTGCCAGCGCCTCCATCTGCTCGATGGTGAGGCCGCCGAAGGGGATCTTGATGCGCTGCATGCCCGGGGCGTCCCAGGCGGTGTCCGGGCCCTTCAGCAGACCCTGGGGGAAGTCCAGGGTGCGCGGGGCGATGCCGTCGTGGCGCTGGCCGTTATCGTAGCGCTGGCCATAGACGCCGCGGCGCAGCCGGGTCTCGGCAAACAGCTTGTCCTCCACCCGCCCCTGGCGCTTGAGCTCAAGCTGGTTCTCGAAGATGTCGACTTCCCGGGACAGCGCTTCGGGAAGGCGTCCCGCGAGCTGCTCCTTCCAGGTGCTCATGACTGCGAACCTCCGGGGCAATGGGCCTCGCCGAGTTGATCGGCAAAGCTACCGACCGCGCACCCCGGGCGACAAGGAATATCTCGGCATAACCATATTCGGGCCGCCGGCCAGCGGCCTAAGTCCGACAGGCCGCCAGGCGCCGCAGCCGTAGCCCCACGTTGCAGACGTGGGGGCCGGCCTTGCAAACGCCAAGGCAGCCATCCCCGACCCTCTGCCATGCCGAGGCCACTACGCCCATCCCACCGCCCGATGGCACGTTTCTCCGCAACGTGCCCTACGGCGGGCTGCGGTCAGCCTCACGACCAGCGACGACGCCCATAGAATCTGTAAACACCCTCTCAGGCCGGCCTGACGAAGGTGCACAGCCGGTCGATGGCGGTGACCACCGGGGCGCAGTAATGGGCGAGAAAGTCCCGGTCCGCGGGCCGGCCGTCGGCCAGGGCCTCCAGGGCGGCAGCGCCGTCGAAATCCACGTAGGCCAGACGCAGGGACAGTTCCCGGGGCGGGCGGCCGAAGGCCTCCCCCGGCAGTGTGGCCACGCCGGTCTCCTCCAGCAGCCGCTCGCACAGGCTCGCCCCATCGTGGATGTCCCGCGCCGCCAGCCCCGGGCGCAGGGCCTCGAAGCTGGGGAAGGCGTAGAAGCCTCCCTGGGGCCGCGGCAGGGTGGCGCCGGCATGCTCCAGGCGCTCCACCACGAAGTCCGCCAGGGCCCCCAGCACCTGCTGGCTGCGGGCCAGGTAGTCGTCGAGTTGCGCTCCCCCCTGGAAGGCGGTCACCGCTGCCTGCTGTATCGGGTTGCTCACCGAGGTGTAGGTCTCGCTCGCCACCGCCGCCATTGCCTCCAGCAGCCAGCGCAGCTGGCTGGGGAAGGCGAAGGCGCCCAGGCGCCAGCCCCCCGCGCCGCACCACTTGGAGAGCCCGTTGCTGATGATGGTGCCCTCCGGGTAGTAGCGGGCGAGGGAGACGTGCTCCCCCTCGAAGCGGGTGCCGCTGTAGATCTCGTCGGAGAGCACCAGCACCCGGTAGCGCCGGGCCACCTGGGCGATGGCCTCCAGGGCCGCGGCGGAGTATGCGACGCCGGTGGGATTGCCGGGATAGTTGATGATCAGCAGCCGGGGGCGGTCGGGGTCCTCCCCGCAGAGGGTGTCGAGCGCCTCAGCAGTGACCCCCAGGGCGTTCTCCGGGCGGGTCGGAAGCCAGCGCACCGGCCGGCCGACGATGCGCGCCTGGGGCGCATAGGACACCCAGCTGGGCGTGGGAACCACCAGCTCGCCGTAGTAGACCAGCTGCACCAGGAACATCAGCTCCTTGGTGCCGGGCCCCACCAGCACGTTCTCGGGGTCGTAGCGCAGGCCCTCGGTGCGCTCCAAAAAGTCGCAGTAGGCCTGGCGCAGCGCCGCCAGCCCCTGGACCGCCAGGTAGTCCTTGCAGTGGGCGTGGGCCTGCAGCGCCTCCACCACGAACGCCGGCACCGGAAACGGTGACTGGCCCAGCCCCAGCCGGAACACCTCCCGGCCGGCGGCCCGCAGCGCCGCGCAGCGCTCGTTGATGGCCAGCGTCGCTGACGGGCCGAGGCCGCGGACGTTCAGATTGAGTGCTACGGCCGGAGAGTGGCCGCCGCCGGGATTGGTTCGCACGGGGGGGATCCTCGTCCGGAGGTCGCAGCAGGCAACTCCTGCCAACACTTTCTATGCTGGCCCATGACAGGGCGCTGTCAAATCACGGCAGCGCCGGCAGCCACCGGCCATTGAGGGCAGTTGTGGGCCTGTGGATCCCACGAAGGAGGGCGGACGTGCGCTGGATACTCGTGGCCGGGGCGGTGTCCGGCCTGCTGGGGGTGGCCCTGGGGGCGTTCGGGGCGCACGCCCTGCGCGGCCGGTTCAGCCCTGCCGAGCTGCAGGTGTGGCAGACCGCGGTCCAGTACCACCAGTGGCATGCACTGGCGCTGCTGGTTCTGGGGACGATCACGCTGCTGCGCCCGGACTGGGAGGCATTGCGCTGGGTAGCCGGCCTGATGCTGGCAGGCCTGGTTCTGTTCTCCGGCAGCCTCTACCTGCTGTGCCTGCTCGGCGAGCGTTGGCTCGGGGCGGTGACGCCGGTGGGGGGCAGCCTCTGGCTGGCCGCCTGGGCTCTCGCGGCCTGGGTATTCTGGCGCGGTCCCTGACGGGCGGAGCGCCGGCCGACTGGAATTAGACAGGGATGCGACCACACTTACCCGTTATTCCAAGCAAGGCACCCGAGCCGATTTCATCCATGGTCGCGGATCACACACTGGATCCGCCCCTCTCCGATGCGGAGCTGGGGCGGTTGGGGCAGTTTCTCGACTCCAGGCCTCCGGGCCCGGGCCACCTGCGCCTGGACGAGCTCCACGGGCTGCTCACCGCGCTGATCTCGGGCCCGGAACCGGTGCCGCCAGCGGAGTGGCTGCCCCTCGTCTGGCGGGAGGCCGGCGCCGACACCGGCGAGGAGGCCGACGAGATCCTCGACCTGGTCATGCGCCTGCACAACGATATCAGCACCCGGCTGGCCCAGCGGGGCAGCTTCCGGCCGTTGCTGCATCGAGAGCGCCCGGACGCGCCGGAGCAGCCCCAGGGCTGGTGCCGGGGCTATGCCATGGGCACCGGCTTCCGTCCACGACGCTGGCGGGCGGCCGACGACCGGCTGTTCCGGCTGCTGTTCCCGATCCTGCTGCTGGACGCCCCCGGTCCGGGGCAAAGCCGCTCAGGCCGCCCGGACCCGGCCGCGGTGGCTGAAGTGCTGCCCCACGTGGTGCAACGCATCTATGATTACTGGCGGCCCGAGACTCGCCAGGAGGCGGCGGACCCGGCCTGACTTGCCGGAGGGCGGGCGCCCCACTCAGCCCCCGCCCGCAGTGGCGCCGATCCGGCGCAGGCCCTCGGCCAGGCGTGCCCGGGACACCTCCCCGGCATGGCGGTCCTGCAGCACGCCCCGGGCGTCGAACCACAGGGTGGTGGGCAGGGCAGGGGCCTGGAGGAGGTCGCCCAGCCGGCTGCCGGGGTCCAGCAGCACCCACCGGGACGGCAGTTGCTCGCGTTCCAGGTAGTCGGTTACGGCTTCGACCGGCTCCCCCTGGCTGACCAGCGCGAACCGGGCCTCTGGGTGGCTGCGGGCGGTCTCCACCAGCAGCGGCAGTTCCCGTCGGCAGGGAGGGCACCAGGTGGCCCACAGGTTGACGACCAGGGGCTGCCCCAGCAACTCGGTGATTTCGAGCGGCTCGCCCGAGAGCCGGTAGACGCTCACCTGGGGCAGCGGCATGGCCGGCACCGGTCCCACCAGCGCCCGTCCCCCCAGCCAGAGCGCGGCGGCTGCCGCCAGGCAGGCCAGGCCCCGCAGCAGCAGGCCCGGCCGGGTGCCGAACGCCACGAAGGCCCAGCCGATACCGGCGGCCAGCGCACCCAGGGGGTTCATGCCTCCCTGCCACAGGTAGAAGGCGGTCCAGGGCTCGCCGGCGAAGCTGTCCAGGTTCTGGAGCACGTGGACCACCCGCCCCCCCACGACCATGGCCAGCACCGCCGGCCAACCCCAGCCGCGCAGCCGCCAGCCCCGGCCGCGGCCCAGAGCGGAGGCCATGGCCGGCACCGCGAGCAGGGCCAGCACGCCGAACAGGCGCGGCCAGGGCAGGAACAGGGGTCCGATGCTGAGGCCGTCCACGGCGCTGCGATCAGTCCGCCGGGGGGGGCGGTACCGGGCGCTCCAGGCCCTCGGCAGGCTCGCCCCTGCCGCGCCGGTAATGGATCTGCTCGGGGGCTACGGTGCCGCCGGAGATCACGAAGCTCATGGCCTGGTCCAGGGTCCAGTCGGTCGGAACCACCTGATCCAGGGGCACGATCTCCAGGTAGCCGGAGGTGGGGTTGGGGGTGGTCGGCACGTACACCGCCGCCAGGGTCTCGCCGGTGTCCTGGTCGGTGAGTACCCGGGTGATGAAGCCCACGGTCTTCATCTGCGGGTTGGGAAACGGGATCAGCACTACCCGCTGCACCTGGTGGCCCGGCTGCTGCTGCAGTGCCGAGATCAACGTCTTGCTTGCGCCGTAGATCTTCTCCACCAGCGGGATGCGCCGGATCAGGCGATCCAGGGCCGCCAGCAGCTTGCGGCCCACCACCCGGGTGGCGACCCAGCCCAGCAGCACCAGCCCCAGCAGCGTCAGCACCAGCGCCGCTGCGTTCTGGAACCAGGGCTGCAACAGGGCGTCGGCGAGCGCCGGCTGGTAGCGCCGCACCAGGCCGGAGAGGGCCACCACCCACGGCCGGCCGAATCCGGAGAGCTGGCTCACGATCAACTCAAACACGAACCAGGTGACCCAGATCGGGATCACCGTCAGCACCCCGGCCAGCAGGTACTTCTGCAAGGCGCCGGTCATTGTTCCCTCCCGGCTCCGCGAGGGCCTTGGCGTGGCTCAGACCAGGGCATGATCCGGAGTGCTCCGGGCCCGCCGGCGGCGCCGTTGCTCGCCGGCTTCATATTCCAGGCACAGGCCGTCCTCGACGGACCGCGCCAGCAGAGCGTCGTATTCCGGCAGCAGGCGCTGCTCCAGCGCGGACAGCTGCTCCGCTGTGGTGCGGGTGCGCGGCTGCTGGCCCAGCAGGGCGCAGCAGTCCTTGTAGGGTTCCAGCGACAGTTCGAAGGTGCCGATGCGCCGCGCCAGGTCGATGATCTCCTGCTTGTCCCAGCCGACCAGGGGTCGAAATATGGGAACCGGCGTCGCCGCGGAGCAGGTCACCATGTTCTCCAGGGTCTGGGAGGCCACCTGGCCCAGGCTGTCGCCGGCCACCAGGGCGCCGGCGCCGACGCGGCCCGCCACGGCGGCGCCCACCCGGGCGGCGAAGCGCCGGAACAGGATCATCTCGAAGCCCTGGGCGCTCGCCAGTCCCGGCTGCAGCGCCAGGTCGAAGTGGGTGTAGGGCACCAGGAACAGCCGGCAGCGGAGCGTGAAGCGGCTCAGGCTGCGGGCAATGCGGCTCACCAGCAGGTCTTCGGCCTGGTCCCGGCGCACGTGGCTGGCGGTGATGTGCAGCAGATCCACGCGGCAGCCGCGCCGCGCCAGCAGGTAGGCCGCGACCGGCGAATCGATGCCCCCGGACAGCAGCGCCAGCACGTGGCCGCCGGAGAACACCGGCAGGCCTCCCGGCCCCCGCAGCCGCGAGGCATAGACGTAGGCGCCTTCCGGGTAGATGTCGACGTGGAAGGCCTGGGTGGGGCGGTTGAGGTCCACGGCCTGCCACGGTGTGGCGGCACGCACGGCGTCGCCCAGGCGCCGCGCGACATCGTCGGAGGCGATGGGGAAGCGCTTGTCGGCCCGATTGATGCGTAGCGCGAAGGCGGCATCCGGGCTGGGGGGTAACCGCACCTGGGACAGCAGCGTGCCGCGAATGGGTTCCAGGTCCGGGTCGGTGGCGGCACGACGCACGGCATCGGGCTCCAGGAAGCAGGCCGGTGCGTAGGTGGCGATGCCCGCCACCTGACCCAGCAGCTCCAGGGCGATATCCAGCTGGCCGTCCTGGCCCGGGGGCACGGCCACGGTGATGCGGGAATGGCTCCGCTCGACCCGCCACGCCAGCCCCGCCCGCCGCAGCCGCAGGCGGATGTTGTCCCGCAGGATGAGTTCGAAGTCCCGGCGGTTGCGTCCCTTCAGGGCCACTTCGGCGTAGTGGATCAGAATCCGGTCAGGCGACATGGATCGGTTCGATGGGGTCTCAGCGAAGGCGCCGGCGCCGGGTCGCCGCGCGTGCCCGGCAGGAGCGCCATGGTAGCGCATTCCGCCGGCGCAGACTCCCAGTCTCCCCGAGTATGCTGGGAGCGTCCTGGGCGGCGCCGGCGCGGAGTGTCAATGGAGGAACAGGCAGATCAACGGGAAGACGAGGCGGCCCTGGTGCAGGGGGCCGGTCGTGGCCTCGGCCTCGCTCTCACCCGCCGCCTGCTGGAGAGCGGGCGGTTCCGCCAGGTGGTTGCCACCAGCCGGGATCCCGCAGCCAGCCGGGGCCTGCGCGAGCTGCAGGAGCAGTGGGGCGCGCGTCTGCGCACCGAGGCTCTTGAGCTCGCCGATGAGCAATCCGTGGCCGGTCTCGGCACACGGCTGCGGGATTCCCCGGCGCCGTTGGGACTGGTGCTCAACGTCAGCGGCCTGCTGCACGGCGACGGCCAGTGGCCGGAGAAGCGGCTCGAGGATGTGCAGGCCTCTGCCCTGGCGCGCAGCTTCGCGGTGAATGCGGTGGGGCCGCTGCTGGTGGCCCGCGAACTGTGGCCGCTGCTGGCCCGGGCGCCCCGGGCCGTGCTGGCCAACGTGTCGGCCCGGGTGGGCAGCATCGGCGACAACCGCCTGGGCGGCTGGTATGCCTACCGGGCGTCGAAGGCGGCGCAGAACCAGTTCACGCGCACCCTGGCCATCGAGTTGGGGCGCCGGGCCCCTCGGGTGATCTGCGTGGCGCTGCACCCCGGTACCACGGACACCGGGCTGTCGCGCCCGTTCCAGTCCCGGGTGCCCCAGGATCGGCTGTTCAGCCCCGACTATGCGGCGGCACGGATGCTGGCGGTCATCGACGGCCTGGGGCCGGAGGACAGCGGCGGGTTCTTCGCCTGGGACGGGCAGCCGATTCCCTGGTGAGACGCCGGCCTGGCGGCGCGATATGCTGGTGACCTCACCCTGCGGGCATCAATGGAGGCGTGCCATGGGCGCGATGACTCGGACGGCTGGGCGGACGCTCGCCGGTGGCATGGCGCTGGCGCTGCTGGCGATGATCGCGGCGGGATGTGCCGGCCTGGAGCGGCTGCGTCCGGAGCCGCCCTACGTCACCCTGGCGGGCCTGCGCATGCTCGACATGTCGCTCTTCGAGCAACGCTTCGAGGTCGCCCTGCGCATGCGCAACCCCAACGGGTTCGCGCTCCCCATCCAGGGGCTGCGCTACCAGATGGAGCTCAACGGCGCCTCCTTCGCCAAGGGGGCCAGCGGCGAGTCCGTGACCCTGCCCGCCTATGGCGAGGAGGTGCTCCGGCTCACGGTGGTGAGCGATCTGGGCAGCACGCTGACGCAGATCCGGCGCTGGCAGCAGAATCCGCCCGATGACCTCGGCTACCGCCTCAGCGGCGCCGTGGACGTGGGCACGCTGGCACCGTCGCTGCCCTTCGACGTGGCCGGCAACGTCGCCCTCACTACCGCCGATCCCTGACGTCTGCCAGACGGCGCGCCGCTGGGGATGGCCATCGCCCTGTCGCCGGCGCCTGCCCTGGTAGGGTACTGGCGGCTGGCTCTATGGGACCAGGACTGCGTGAAAAGGACTGAGGACTGAGTGGAAGAGGGGGGCTTGAGTGGGCCTCGGCGGGGTCACGTTCTCCTCAGTCCTCAGTCCTCAGTCCTCAGTCC
>CAZAQB010000048.1:0-22322 GCA_964487155.1 uncultured Ectothiorhodospiraceae bacterium | reverse complement strand
ACCCACGGGGCGGCGTCGCGCTGGCCGTGTAGGGTGGGCAGAGCGAAGCGAAGCCCACCGTCTTCACACAGTCCCGGCCGCCCAGCGCGGCTTCACGGCACCCGCACATGGTCCGCCCACCTGTGGATGTTCGACGCCCGCCGGTACAGGTAATCGGTAATGCCGCGGCCGTCGTAGTAGCGGGGCCGGGGGATGCGGGCGGCCAGCAGGGCGGCCTGCCAGCGGCCCAGGGCGGCGGCGGACTCGCCGTAGTAGAGCCGGGCGGCGGCCTCGGCGCCGAAGCTGCGATCACCCCACTCGATGAGGTTGAGGTACAGCTCCAGGATGCGGCGCTTGTCGAGCAGGGTCTCCAGCATCACCGTGATGGCGGCCTCCTGGGCCTTGCGCAGGTAGCTGCGGGTGGGGGAGAGGTACAGGTTCTTGGCGAGCTGCTGGCTGATGGTGGAGCCGCCTCGCACGATGCCGCCGGCCTCGACGTTCTGTTCCAGGACTTTCCCCAGCGCCTCCCAGTCGAAACCGTTGTGCTCCATGAAGCGGGCGTCCTCGGCGGCGACCACGGCCCGGGCCAGCCAGGGGGAGATGCGCTGGTAGGGCACCCAGCGGTGGCGCAGGCCGGCATCGGGGTCGCCCGCCCGCAGCGCCGCGAGCCGGCGCTCCATGAAGGCGCTGGTCTCGGGGTTCACGTCGGCAAGCCGCCACACCTGCACCAGGTACCAGGCCTGGAGGGCGATCAGCGCGACCAGGGCAGCCGTGAGCAACCCTGTAACGAGCCACACCGCCCGCCGCAGCAACAGGCCCAGGTGCCGGCGGATCATGCCGGGATTCCCTTGATATCGCGTTTGGCCGCGCGTCCTACCATGGGAGCCCCAGCTGCTCGCGCGCGCCCGTCTGGGGCCGCAGCCCCGACGCCGTGACCCCCAGCAGTCGCACCGGGCGCCGGTCCGCTTCGGTGCGCTCCAGCAGCGCGGCCAGCGTGTCCATGACGGCACCGATCTCGGCGCAGATGCCGGTCCGCGTCGTGGAGCGGGTCACCAGGCGGAAATCGGCGTATTTCACCTTCAGGGTCAGGGTGTCGGCCGCCAGGCGGCGCTTGCCCAGGTTCTCCAGGACTTCCTCGGCCAGGGGCCGCAGGGCCTCCAGCATGGCGGCGGTCTCGCGCAGATCCCGGGCAAAGGTGGTCTCGCTGCCCACCGACTTGCGCGGGCGTACCGGCTGCACCGGTCGCTCGTCGATGCCCCGGGCGATGGCGTGGTAGAAGGGGCCGCGCTTGCCGAAATGCTGCTGCAGGGCCTCCAGGCTCCAGGTCGCGAGGTCCGCGCCGGTGTGGATGCCCAGGCGTTCCATGCGCGCGGCGGTGGCCGGCCCCACGCCGTGGAAGCGGGCCACCGGCAGGGCGGCCACGAAGGCCGCGCCCTGCTCGGGGGTGATCACGTGCAGGCCGTCGGGCTTGTCCAGGTCCGAGGCCTGCTTGGCCAGGAACTTGTTGTAGGAGACCCCGGCCGAGGCCACCAGGCCGGTCTCTTCTACAATTTCCCGCTTCAGGCGCCGGGCGATGAGGGTGGCTGAGCCGCCTTCCTCGGCGCAGTCGGTGACGTCGAGGTAGGCCTCGTCCAGCGACAGGGGCTCCACCAGGGGCGTGTGGCGGCGGAAGATGGCCTGGATGCGGCGCGACTCCTCCCGGTAGCGCTCGAAGCGGGGCCTCAGGAACACCGCCTCGGGGCACAGCCGCCTCGCCCGGGCGGCGGGCAGGGCGGAGTGGATGCCGAAGCGCCGGGCCTCGTAACTGGCCGCGGCCACCACGCCGCGGCCGTCCGGCGAGCCGCCGACCACCACCGGCAGATTCCGGAGCTGCGGCTGGTCGCGGATCTCGACCGAGGCGTAGAAGGCGTCCATGTCGATGTGGATGATCTTGCGGTGCACGGGCTCTGGGAGGCTCCGGTGCGGGGCCTGTGTCATGTTAACGAAGGCGGCGGGCCCGGCGCAGGGTCCGCAACGGCAGCGACAGGGGGGCGGATGAGCGAGCAGCACTGGATCGAAGGAATGTTTCATGCCCTGGACGCCAACGGCGTGCCCGGGTTGTTTCCGTATCTCACCGAGGACGTGCGTTTCCGCTTCGCCAGCTACCCGGAGGGCAGCGGCCGGGAGGCGTTCGCCGCGGCCTGGGGGGGCATGTCCGCCGACGTCGCCTCCTTGACCCACGATCTGGCAGAGGTCTGGGAGGTGCCCGGCGCGGTGATCTGCCGGGGCGAGGTCAGCTACCGGCTGCGCGACGGCCGCACGGTGACCGTGCCCTTCGCCAACGTGCTCTACCTGCGCGACGGGCTGATCTGCCGCTACCTGATCTACGTGGACGCCTCGGCGGTGTTCGGCGCCGCCGGCTGAGGGCCCGGGCTGGCCGGGGCGCGGCCCGCGGGCGATACTGCCCCCTTGCCTGAACCACGGAGCGCCGCGGCAGTGCCCATTCGACACCTGTTCCTGACCCTGGCCGTGGTCGGCCTGGTGATGGGGCTCATGTACCTGTATCCGGTGGCGCTGGCCGCCTTCGCCGGCGGGACGCGCGGCACCTTCATGGTGGCCAGCTGGCCGGGGGCGCCGCCGGAGTGCGCGACGCCGCCTACCGGGATCACCGAGCGGGCCGGCTGGCTGGCCCGCAACTGGATTGCCTGGCGCCCGGGCCTCTGGCAGGAGCACTTCGGTGCCCGCACCTCTGCCTACCACGCCGTGGTGCTGCTGGCGGATTGCCGCCCCGGTGACGCCGCCTACGCCCAGGAGTCCCAGGCCCTGCTGGCCCTGCTAAACACCTTGCCCGAGGGCGCCGGCGGCCTGAACGGCTGCCTGGCCGAGGAGGGTGCTCTGCAGGGCATGACGCCGTTGCACCTGGCCGTCATGGCCGACCGTCCCGATCTGGTGGCGGGACTACTGTCGGCGGGTGCCGACCCCGACACCCGCGCCTGCGCCGGCGGGCCGGCCGCAGGCCAGGATGCGGTGGAGTTCGCGCAGCGGCTGGCGGAAGGCGGGGCCACCAGCCCGGAAGTGACTCGCCTGCTGTCTCAGCAGCTCTGACAAGACCATCCCGCAGCCGGATCCGGAGCCCCGGTTCCAGCCGCGAGGCCGGCGGAGAATGCCATGCAGTGGAGACTCTCGGCGGTATTCGCAGCCGCGCTGGCGCTGGCCGCGGCGCCGGCAGCTGCGCAAGCGCTGCGCATCGCCAGCTGGAATGTGGAGCACCTGGCGGAGCGCGACGGAGCCGGCTGCAAGCCCCGCCAGCCCGGCGACTACGCCCGGCTGCGGGGCTACGCCCGGGTCCTGGACGCCGACGTGGTGGCCCTCCAGGAGGTGGAGAATGCGGCCGCCGTGCGGCGGCTGTTCCCGGCGGAGCACTACCGCATCGAGGTGGGCGGGGCGGCTGAGGTCTGGGAGCCGCGCCTGTGCCGGGACCAGGCCCATGGCCTGCTCACCGCCCACCGGGTGGCCTTCGCCATCCGCAAGGGCGTCCCTTACCGCCGCTACGCCGACCTGGAACTGCCCGACGGCGGCAAGACCAGCCCCGACATCACCCTGTTCCCCGAGAGGGCGCCGCTCAGGGTGCTGGCGGTGCACCTGCGCTCGGGCTGCTTCTCCAACGCCCGGGAGCGCCGCGGCGGGGAGGCCTGCGACGCCCTGGATGCCCAGGCCGGCGCAGTGGAGCGGTGGATCGATGGCCACAGCGAGGATGGCAGGCCGGCGGCGGTGCTGGGGGATTTCAACCGCCGGCTCACCGTGCCCGGCGACCGCCTCTGGCAGGATCTGGCCGATGGCCGCCCGGCACCCCTGGAGTCGCTGGCCGAGGGCCACCGCCAGCGCTGCCGGGGGCCCTACGAGGGGCGCCCCTACATCGACCACATCCTGGTCAACCCCGCGGCCCGGGCCCGGGTGCGCGGCGAGTTCCAGGCCCTGGTGTACCGGGAGGCCGGCCGCCGGGCGCCCTCCGACCACTGCCCGGTCTGGGTGCGGATCTCGGCCCCGGACAACTGAGACAGGCGTAGGCTGACGCCCATGACAGGGCCTCTGCACGGCATTCGCGTCATCGACCTTACCGCCATGGTCTCCGGGCCGCTGGCCACCATGGTGCTGGCCGACCAGGGCGCCGAGGTCGTCAAGGTGGAGCTGCCCGGTGGCGGCGACTACACTCGCGCCGCCGCCAATCGCCGCGGCGGCTTCTCCGCGTCCTTCCTCAACAACAACCGCAACAAGCGCTCGGTGGTGCTGGACCTCAAGAGCGATGCCGGGCGGGAGGCCCTGGAATGCCTGCTGCGGGGCGCCGACGTGTTCGTGCAGAACTTCCGCCCCGGGGTGATCCAGCGCATGGGGCTGGGGGAGGCGCAGGTGCGGCGCCTGGCGCCGGACATCATCTACGCCTCCATCAGCGGTTTCGGCGAGCGCGGTCCCTATGCCGCGCGGCCGGTCTACGACCCGCTGGTCCAGGCGCTGTCCGGCCTGGCCAGCGTGCAGGCCGGCTCCGACGGCGCCCGGCCGCGGCTGATGCGCACCATCCTGCCGGACAAGCTCACCGGCCACGTGGCGGCCCAGGCCATCACCGCCGCGCTGCTCGCGCGGGAGCGGGGCGCCGGCGGCGAGCACGTGCGGGTATCCATGCTGGACGCCGTGGTGGCGTTCCTCTGGCACTCGGACATGAACAGCCAGACCTTCGTCGGCGGCGAGCTGCCCCAGGAGCAGGCGGCGAGCTTCATCGACCTGATCTACGAGACCGCCGAGGGCTACCTCAGCGTGGCGGTGCAGACCGACCGGGAGTGGACCGCCCTGTGCCGGGCCCTGCAGCGCCCCCAATGGCTGGAGGACCCCCGCTTTCGCACCCCGGCCCTGCGCCAGGAGCACATCGACGAGCGCCTGGCCCTGACCCAGGAGGTGCTGCGGCAGGCCCCGGCCGGCCACTGGCTGGAGCTGTTCGAGGCCGAGGGCGTGCCCTGCGCGCCGGTGCTGACCCGCAGCCAGCTCATGAACCACCCCCAGGTGCAGGCCAATGCCCTGGTGCTGGAGACTGACCACCCGGCGGCCGGCCGCCTGCGCCAGGCGCGGCCGGCGGCTACCTTCAGCCGTGCACTGTGGGAGCTGCGCCACGCCGCCCCGGCCCTGGGGGCCGACACCGAGGCGGTGCTCGCCGAGGCGGGCCTCACGGCGGAACACATCACCCGGTTGCGCCGGGCGGGCGCCTTCGGCACGCAGGGACAGTCGTGATCGATTTCCATTACTGGCCCACGCCCAACGGCTGGAAGGTGGCCATCATGCTGGAGGAGTGCGGCCTGGAGTACCGGGTCCGCCCGGTGAACCTTGACCGGGGCGAGCAGTTCCGCCCGGAGTTCCTGGCCATCAGCCCCAACAACCGCATGCCCGCCATCGTCGATCACGACCCGCCGGCCGAGTACGGCCCGCAGCCGCTGCCGGTGTTCGAGTCCGGGGCCATCCTGCTGTATCTCGCCGAGAAGACCGGGCGCTTCCTGCCCGCCGGGGCCCGGGCCCGCAAGGAGACCCTGGAGTGGCTGTTCTGGCAGATGGCCAACCTGGGGCCCATGGGCGGCCAGCTCAGCCATTTCGTCAACTACGCCGAGGGTGAGCATCCCTACGCCCGGGGACGCTATGCCGACGAGTACCATCGCTGTCTGGGGGTGCTGGAAAGCCGGCTGGCGGGCCGAGACTACCTGGTTGGGGAGTACTCCATCGCCGACATGGCGGCCTGGTGCTGGGTGCTCGGCGCGCCCAAGCTGGGACAGGCTCTGGATGAGTTTCCGAAGGTAACTGGCTGGAGAGAAAGAATGAAGCAGCGCCCGGCGGTGCGCGCAGCAGTGGACCTGGGCAGGGAGTACCGACGTCTGGGAGCGCCGGACGAGAGCGCCCGGCGCGTGCTGTTCGGCCAGCGCGCCCGCAGTGGCGGGGCCGGCGAGGAGGAGAAGAAGGGATGATCAGGCGAGTTGGGAGACCGCTGCTGGGGCTGGCTGTCCTGCTGGCGGCCGGGTGCGTCACCGGGCAGCCGCCGGAGGACGAGGCGGGCTATGTGGCCTGCCAGGCACCGCGGCCGGAGGTCTGCCCCATGCACTACGATCCGGTCTGCGGCGAGCGCGGCGACGGCAGCCGGCACACCTACGGCAACGCCTGCCAGGCCTGCGCCGAGGTGTCGGTGGTGGGCTACCGTCCCGGCGCCTGCCCCGGGCAGGCGCCGCAGGACGGCATGGAGCGCAAGCCATGAGCGCCCGGTCCGGCGACAAGGGGTCCGGCGACTTCGAGAAGCTGGCGGCGGAGACCCAGCGCGAGCGCCTGCGGCGCTCCCAGGGGTACCGGGCCCGGGCCCTGGAGATGTACCCCTGGGTCTGCGGGCGCTGCGCCCGGGAGTTCGACCGCAGCAACGTCCGCGAGCTCACCGTCCATCACCGGGATCACGACCACGACCACAACCCGCCGGACGGCAGCAACTGGGAGCTGCTCTGCATCTACTGCCACGACCAGGAGCACCAGCTGCAGCTGGAGGCCGCCCACCGGGCCGGGGCGCCGAAGCCCACCGGAAAGGGTGGACACGCCACCCAGAAGCCGTTCGAAGGGCTGGCAGACCTTCTGAAGAAGAAGCCCTAAGGGATTGTCTGGAATAAAAAGGTGGGCTTCGCAACGTGGGGCCACTTCCGGGCGGTCTGGCATGCTCAAGCCAGCCTCCGGCGGCTGCGACCGGGCCGGCCCCGGGCCAACCCGCCACGCCGGATGCGCTTCGCTTATCCGGCCCCGGGGTGCGGCCGAGGCCCGCGTAGGCCGGATAAGGCGCGCAGCGCCGCATCCGGCGTCTCTCCATCCACCACCTTTGCCGTCACTCAGTCTGGCGGCTGCGCGGTGAACCGGATGTCCGCGTACCAGGCGGTGGCGCTCTGGCCGGTCTGGTCGGTGTCGGTCATCACCGCCACCGCGACGTCTCCCTCCGGCGGTTCGCCGAACGCCCGGGTGTAGTCCTCCAGCACGTTGTGGCTCTCGGCCACCCACTGGCCGGCCCGCTCGCCGCCGCTTTGCACCGCCACCATGTGGGCCTTGCCGGTGTAGGGGTTCGGCCAGGTGGTGCCCACCTCAAGCCGGGAAGCCCAGACGTAGTTCAGCGCCCGGGTCTGCCAGAAGGCCCAGCCGTAGCGCACCACCACGTAGACGCGGGCGGCGAAGTCGTCTCCCGCCTTGGTCCGCTCATCGGCGACGTCCAGGGGATGGTCCACCTTCCAGCGCCAGTTGAGCCATGGCGTGCGCCGGAGATCCACCTCCACCTCCCGGTACAGCCCCGAGGCGCTGGCATCGCTGCGGGCTCTGAGCACCGCCTGGCCGTCGTCGGGCACCACCGTGTAGCGGGTCTCGCCGCTGAAGGATTCCTGCTCCCAACCGGCGAGGGCGTCGCTGGCGAAGCGGCTGACGGCTACCGGGTCCTGGGCCAGGAGGGCCGGGCAGGCGAGGGCAGTCAGCAGGAGCGCGAGAACTCTTGTCATGGCCGGGGGGGACTCCGGAAGAAACCGGTCACGGGCATCCGCTACCATGGCAGGCCGTCAACGGATGTCCAGCGCGTACGCCCACCATGCTGCAGATCTCCCGCAATGTCGCCATCCCCCTGGAAGAGATCGAACTCTCCGCCACCCGTGCCCAGGGCCCGGGCGGGCAGAACGTCAACAAGCTGGCCTCGGCCGTGCAGCTGCGCTTCGACGTGCGCGGCTCTTCCCTGCCGGAGTTCTACAAGCAGCGGCTACTGGCCCGCTCCGACCGGCGCATCACCCGGGACGGCGTGATCGTCATCAAGGCTCAGCGCTTCCGCTCCCAGGAGCAGAACCGGGAGGACGCCCTGGAGCGGCTCGCGGCCCTGGTGCGATCCGCCGCCGTGACGGCGGCGCCCCGGCGCCCCACCAGGCCCACCCGGGCCAGCCAGCGACGGCGCGTGGAGGGCAAGGTCCAGCGTGGCCGCACCAAGGCCCTGCGCCGGCCGCCGGAGGACCGCTGAGACGGGAGAGTGGCACCCCGCACCCAGCGTGACAGAATCGTGAGATCTGGGTGACGGCGGCGTGAGTCCGCCCACCGACACTGCCCCTGTCAACCCACCCACTACCGACAGGGGACAACCATGCGACAGTCAATCATCCTCTCCGGCGCCGCCGCGCTGCTGGCGGCCGTGACCTTCGGAGCCCTCACGGCCGGCGGCGCCGCGCCCAGCGATCAACCCACAGAGACCGACAGCCTGGCGGTGGCCACCTTCGCCGGCGGCTGCTTCTGGTGCGTCGAGGCCGGCTTCGAGAAGCTGCCCGGCGTGAGAGAAGCGGTGTCCGGCTACAGCGGTGGGGATCTGGAGAACCCCAGCTACCAGCAGGTGGCCGGCGGCGGCACCGGTCATACCGAGGCCGTGCAGGTCTACTACGATCCCAAGGTGATCACCTACGAGGGCCTGCTGCAGGGGCTCTGGCGGCTGGCCGATCCCACGGACGCCGGGGGCCAGTTCGTGGACCGGGGCCGCCAGTACCGGCCGGCGATCTTCTACCACGACGAGGCGCAGCGGGCCGCCGCGATCCGCAGCCGTGACGCGCTGGCCGCCTCCCGGCGCTACGAGCGGCCGGTGACCATCGAGATCGTGCCCTTCGAGCGCTTCTACCGGGCCGAGGACTACCACCAGGACTACTACCGCAAGAACCCGGTGCGCTACCGGGTCTACACCTTCAACTCCGGGCGCTTCCAGTTCCAGGAACGGGTGTGGGGCGATGAATTCGAGGTGGACTACAGCCAGTACCGCCCGGAGGGCGCGCGTTATGCCCGGCCTGACCCTGACGAGCTGCGGGCGCGGCTCACCCGGCTGCAGTACCAGGTGACCCAGGAGGATGCCACCGAGCCGCCCTTCGACAACGCCTACTGGGACGAGACGCGCCCGGGACTCTACGTCGACGTGGTGACCGGCGAGCCGCTGTTCTCATCCGAGGACAAGTTCACCTCCGGCACCGGCTGGCCGAGCTTTACCCGGCCGGTCGACCCGGAGGCGGTGGTGGAGCGCCCGGACAATTCCCTGTTCGTTACCCGGACCGAGGTGCGCAGCCGCTTCGGGGACTCGCACCTGGGCCATGTTTTCGACGACGGCCCGGAGCCCACCGGCCTGCGCTACTGCATGAACTCGGCGGCGCTGCGTTTCATTCCCGCGGAGGAACTGGCAAGCGAAGGCTATGGCGAATACGCGGAGCGGTTCTCCGCCGATCTGGCCCAGGGCCGCTGAGCCCGCTCTGCGCCGTAGGAACTCGCAGGATGACGTGCTGACCCTGATAGGCTTGCGCTGGACCGGAGTCAGGTGCCGCTGGCTGCGAGCGGGGCCGCGACGGGTCCTCGGGTGCGGCGGCCGGCGCGGGCCCAGATCCGCTCGTGGATGTGATAGCCCACGGTATTTACCAGCGGCTCCACCAGCGCCACGGCGCCGCCCACCGCCAGGCTGCCGGTGAGCAGGTAGACCACGGCGAAGGCGACGCTGAAGTGCATGATGGCGAACGTTACGGTCTTGGTCATGGCGTGAGTCTCCTGGTACGGAACAAATGGTACTGATTCGCATCCGCCATAACCAATCAATTGTTGCGGCTTTATCCATAGTCAACATCAATGCCCCCGGGCCCGGGTGCCTCGGATTCGGCCAGGCGTGCAGACCGATGCAATCTGTAAACTCTCGGGTAGACACTCCCTGAGACGCGGAATCCGCCGGTGAGCGACGCCCTGCAACTGCTGCCCGCGACCCCGGCCGATCTGGCCTTTGTGGTCGGGGCGGAGGCCGACCCGGACAACGCCCGCTGGGTCATTCCCTGGCCCGAGGCCCGCCACCGCAAGGCCCTGGCGGACCCGGACCAGGAATACCTGATGCTCCACGCCGGCGAGGCGGGCCCGGTGGGCTACGCCATGCTGGCGGGCCTGGTCTCGCCCCACGGCAGCGTGGAGCTGCGCCGGCTGGTAGTGACGGTCAAGGGGCGGGGGCACGGGCGCCGGGCACTGGTGGCGCTGGTCCAGCGGGCCTTCGCCACTCACCGGGCCCACCGGCTGTGGCTGGACGTGAAGGCCCACAACCAGCCCGCCCGCAGCCTCTATCTGAGCGAAGGTTTCCGGGTGGAGGGCACGCTGCGGGAGTGTCTGCTGGGCCCCGACGGCTACGAATCCCTGGTGGTGATGGCGCTGCTCGCGCGGGAGTGGGCGGGCCGGGCCTACTGAAGGGCCAGGCCGCAGCCCTCGTAGCGCTGGCCTTCGAACTCCACCTCGACCGCGACCCGGAAGCGCTCTTCGGTCACCGGGTCGACGCAGGTCTCGCGGCGGAAGGTCACGTCGAGGACATGGCCGTTCTCGCTGCTGTGATAGATGGTCGTGCCCTCGGCACGGTAGACGTCGGGCCGGGCCGGCGGCAGGCGATAGCGGCGGGCGCCGTCGTCGGTGACGAACAGCACGCCGGCCGGGCCGGCCTGCACCGACCAGCCCGGATTGTGGCCGCTGCCCCAGAAGTCGGCGCCGCCGCGGATGGCGGTCTCGATGGCGGAGCGGCGGAAGTTCTCCTGACAGCGCAACGGGCCGTCGTCGCGTCCGCGAAGAACCGCCGCGTCCCCCTGGACTGTGAAGCGCAGGTCACCGCTGGAGTAGACCATCCCCTCTGCCGAGGGCTCGCGCTGCAGCTGTGCCCGCTCGGTGACCAGGAACAGCTCCATGGTGTTTCCCTGCATGGTGGAGATCAGCCGGCGGCCGTTCTCGCAGTCGTAGGCGTGGTAGGTGGGTACCGAGCGAGCGGCGGCGCCGGCCTCCGGATCTTCGCTCGGCGGACTGTCCAGAGCCGGCGCGGTGGCGCAGCCCACCAGCAGCAGACCCAGCCCCGCCACTACAGCAGCACGCAGGTTCATCAGTCGCTTCGAGTCCCCTTGATCATGCCCCTGGCGCAGCTCGCCGGCACTGCCCGGCGCCCAATCGGCAGGAGGGCGGGCCTCCCACAGGGGGGCTCTGGCGGGCGTGCAGGAGCGACTCGTGTGGTAGCGGCGCCCGCGCCGCGATTCTCCATCCGGCTGAGCCAGGAACATAATCAGCTGAATCTTTATGTTGTCGTCGTCGCAGGGGCCGCACTGGCCGTCCTGGCCGGCGCGGGTAAGTGCATCGGGGTGCCGACGAGCGGTCCGCCTCCCTCAGTCGCCTTCAGGCGCTTTTCGTATTGGCCGTATGGGGCCCGGTGGCCGCGCTCCCCGTCGGCTCTGCAGGGAGTAGTAGTTTAGCGCCGGGGGGTTGTCCATAGCCCCGGGGGCATTCGCCAAGCGGCGGAGGGAGGGATCGGCCAGCAGGCCGGCGACCAGCTGGCGGCAGATGGCCAGCGCCTCGCGGCGTCCTTTGAGGCCGGAGTCGGCGGCCACCTCCGCCCACGAGCGGCCATGCAGCACCCGCGCAACCAGGGGCCGCAGCGCGGGATCGCCCGGCGGCGTGGCGGCCAGCAGCCGCTCCAGGGCGGGCAGGCAGTGTTCCAGGCGGCGCTCGCCGAAGGCGAAGCTGAGCAGGTCGCGGCGCTCCGCCCGGCGGTCGGGGCCCGGATCGGGGGGCGTTGCCAGTTGCGCCGCCAGTTCGGGCTCGGCAAGGCCGTGGCGCCGCAGCACCGGCAGGCTGTGGCCAAAGCGCCCGGCCAGGGTATCCGCCAGGGCAACGCCGGCCCCGCTCAGCCCGGTCGCCACGAGCACCGAGGGCAGGCCCGTGGCGGCGTCCCGGCGCACCCCCAGGCGCACCGGCATCAGGCCCAGCTGCTGCCAGAAGGCCAGCACCCCGGCCTCGGCGGCGAAGCTGGAGCCCGCCAGGTCCAGTCGGTCGCGCCGGGCCCGCTCGATGGCGGCGCGCACCAGGCGGCTGCCGATGCCCCGGCGGCGCTGGCCGGGCGCAACGGCGATGCGCAGCACCCGGAGGTGGCGCAGCCGGGCGGCCTCCGGGTGGCCGGCGTGGGCGGCCAGCGTCTGGGGCATGAGGTGGCCGTGGACCCGGCGCCGGCCCAGCCACACCGCGCGGGACAGCCACCGGGGCAGGGCGCCTTCCCGGGCGGCCAGGCAGGCGCCCAGCACCCGCGGGCCCTGGCGGGCCACCCACACCTCCACCGTGGGGCCGTCCAGCAGGTTGCGCAGATCCAGCGGCCGGGTCTGGTAATGGGCGTCCACCAGCAGGCCGAAGATCTCCCGCAACAGCGGCTCGTTGCCGGCCAGCGCGTCGCGGTCCAGGCGCAGGATGCAGGGCTCACCCGTCCCGCGGGGGGCGCTGGGCCGGCCCGAGGCGTCCAGCAGCAGTGCACGATTGGTCCACGCCTCCAGCGGATCCCCCGGTGCCCAGCGCACCGGGGCCTGCAGACTGCGCTCCCGCCAGCCGGGGGCGTGGCGCTCCAGGTGGCCGCGGAAGCGCACCGCGAACCCCCGGCCGGAGCCTTCGTAGCCATGCACCGTGGTGGCGAAAGCAGCGCGGGGATAGCGTCGCAGCAGTTGCTGGAGCAGGGGGGCCGGCAGCGCGGCGGCCTCGTCCACCAGCAGCAGGTCCGCGGCAGGCGTCTCCCTCAGCAACTGGTCGGGCGCGTTGAAGGTGAGCCGCCCGCCGGAGGCCGCGAGCAGTTCCGGCAGCGCGCCGGACGCAAGCCCCAGCGCCGCCGCGCAGTGGCGGAACAGGACCGCCGCGGCCGCGGGGCGCGGTGCGGTGACCCGGATCCGGCAGGCCTCGTGCGCCAGCAGGGCGGCGGCGGCCATGCCCAGGGCGGCGGACTTGCCCCGGCCCCGGTCGGCGGTGAGCACCAGGGGCCGTGGCGGGCGCTCCAGCGCAAGAGCGGCCAGGTCTTGCTGGATGCGCCGCTGCTCCGCGGTGGGGCCACCGCCGGGTGCGGACGGCGCCGGCGGGCCGGCGGAGATGGCCGGCAGGTGCCGGTGGGGCGCCAGGTGCAGCACGCCGGGGGCGGCGGCCAGGCAGCGGGCGAGCCGGGCGGGGAATCGGCCGCTCAGCTGATCCACCGTCCATGGGTAGGGTGTGATGCGGCGGGCCGCAGGGTCGCCGCGGCGGGCCCAGGTCTCCAGGGGCGGCGCCAGCAGCAGAAACAGGCCGCCGCCGCGCAGGCTGCCGGCGGTGGCCGCCAGCGTATCCGGGTCCAGGCCCAGCCAGCCATCCACCAGGACGGCGTCCCATTCCCGGCCGAGCACGGTCAGTGCCCGCTCCGGCGCCACCCCGGTGGCCGGGCAGCCCTCAGGGGCGTGGCCCACCCAGAGAACGTCGCCGGTGTCCAGACCGGCGAGCAGGGCCGGCGCAGCCACGCGTCCCCAGGCCTCGGCGCCGCTGACCAGCAGGGTCAGCCGGTGGCGAGCGCGGAGCGCGGCGCGGGCCGCCGCCGCCGCGTAGCGCGCCAGGGCGGAGAAGTCCACGGGCGGCGGGAGGCGTTCCTCAGCCACCCCGCGCCCGGCAGGCGAACAGCCAGCCAGGACGGCACGCTTGATCAGCAGCTGGGCCGGGGTGTTCACGCCCGCGGCAGCGGCCGCTCAGGCCTCTTCCGGGGGAAGCGGCGGTGGCTCTCGCAGGTGGCCGCGCTTGCAGTACAGCAGGCAGCCGTCGGTGGTGGTCAGTGCGGGTGTGCTGGGCCCCGGCCGGCGCAGCCAGGTGCCCTGGGGATGGCTGCCGTCGGCATCCTCGGCGGCGCCGCGCAGCAGGAACAACTCCTCGCCGCCCGGCACGCCGCGCTCGGGCAGGGTGGCGCCGGGCGCCAGTTCCAGCAGCAGGTTCTCTTCCCGGTCGGTGGCGTGCAGCGGGCAGGTGCGCAGGCCGGACTCCGGCCGCTGCCGCCAGCGCTGGCGCTCGGCGGTGTCGAAGCGCACGTATTCCTGGTCGTCCGGGTGCATCCACCACAGCTTCACCAGGATGGTGCAGCCCTCGGTGGTGTGCGGAGTGTGGCCGGAACCCACCGGGTTGCGGACGTACCAGCCGGCCGGGTAGCTGCCGTGCTCGTCGTGGAAGGTGCCGTCGAGCACCAGAAACTCCTCGCCGCCGCCGTGGGTGTGGCTGGGGAAGCGGCTGTCGGGCGCGTAGCGCACCAGGCTGGTGACCCGGGCGCGCTCGGCGCCGCGGCGCTCCAGCATGCGTCGCTCGACGCCCGGCGCCGGCGATGGCCGCCACGGCAGCTCAGCGCTGAGCTCCCGGGCGGGGACGCCCAGGTCGGCGTTGATGCGGGTGGGCATGGTGTTGCGGTTGCTGGACTCGTCCATGCCGGAAAGCTAGCAGAGAGCGAGCGTCCCCGTAGGCACCGGGGATCAGCCCTTGCGGCTGCGCGCCTGGTGGCTCTGCAAGCGGCGCCCCGAAGCGGCTGAAACCCGCTGCAGGAAGAGGCCGTTGAGACGGCTGGGAGTGGTGGTGTTACCGCCGCTGGCGGCCTGTGCCAGGTTGCGGATGGAAAACTTCGGAGCCTGGGCCGACATGGTTGTTATCCTTCGGGGGCGGGTACGCCGGATGATTGGTGGCGCGGAGTCTAAGGCGCTGCCCGGCGTGGCGCAAGCCCATGATTCAAGGCGTATTGAGCGGAACTCCCCGGAGCGCGTGGCGGCCGGTGCCGCCGGTCAGCGCCGCAGGCGGGCGAGCCACTGTGGATAACTGCAGCAGGTCTGGGCAGAGAGCTCGGGCGCGGCATCCCGGGTCAGCAGGCCGTGGGCGACCGGCAGCAGCAGGCTCTCGGCGGGCCCGGCGGTGGCCGGCGCCTCGAAGGCCAGTGTCCACCAGGGCTCGCCGGCGAGCTCGATGTGAGTCAGTTCGGTGAGGCAGGTGAGTCCGGGATCCGGTTCAGCGGCCGGCTCCGGATGGCCATCGCGCAGCAGGAACTGCCTCAGGCTGCGATCCTCCGCCAGGTCGATCCACCCGGCGTCACCGGCCGTGGACGCCGGCGGGCGCGCCAGCGGGAATTGCCAGCTGCGCCAGGTCTCGGGCCGGCCGGCGCAGTGGGCGGCGATGATGGTGGTACCGGCCCGGTCCAGGCGCTGGCGGATTTCCAGTGCGCCGTCCTGCAGCTTCACGGCCAGGCTGGGGGTGGTCTCCGCCTCCAGGTAGCAGTCGATGCGGCCCCGGTGTTCCTCCACCGAGCCAGGCAGGGTATCGAACCAATGCTGGACAGGCGCGGGTACCGCGCCCGGAGCGAACCAGCGCAGCTCCAGGGTATCGTGGAACACGCACGCCTCCCTCCACACCTCCAGACAAACGGTAACACGCCGGCGCGGCGGTTGCCGGGCCGCGGCCGGCCGCCGGCGGCATGTGCGAGAATGCGAAGGCGCGCCGGGCTGCCGCCGTGCCCAGGAGACCCCCGATGAAGAAGCTCAAGAACGAGGCCGAACTGGTCAAGAAGGCCATCGCCGAAGGCGTCAAGTACGGCGAGGCGCGAGGCGCGGTGGAGTTCGAGGCCACGGACTCGGCGGCCGAGAAGATCGAGTACATCTACCGCCTGCTGGTGCATGACCAGCTGATCCAGCCGCTGCCGGAGGACCAGGTATCCCAGAAGGCCATGCGCCACAAGATCGCCATCTGGGCTTCCAAGCTCGATTAGCGGGCTCCGCGAGTCGGCCGCCGGGCGGCCCGCTGAACAGTGGCCGGCAAGTGCGGTCAGATCTCCTTTGGAGATGCGTCCCAGTCCGCCGCCCGGACGGGTCGAGCCAGTCATGGAGAGTTGCATGCCCGCACACCGCCGCCTTCATCGCCTGGCGCTCACCGCCTGCCTGGCGGCTGGGCTGGGCGCCGCCCCCGCCGCCGCCCAGCGGGAAGCGCCGCCGGTGGTGGTGGTCAGCTCCGAGGTCCGGGAGGTGATCGAGTCGGTGCCGGTGTCCGGCACGGTCAGCTCGCCGCGGGTGGCGCGGCTGTCGACGGAAGTCGCCGGGCGGGTGGAGCAGGTTCTGGTGGAGGCCGGGGACCACGTGGATGTCGGTGCCCCCCTGCTGCGCCTGGACGGCGCCCTGGCGCAGCTTGCATTGGAGGCGGCGCAGGCGGCTACCGAGCAGGCCCGGGCGGAACTGGCCGACGCCCGGCGCCGGCTGGCGGATGCCGAGCGCCTGGCCCGCGCCCGGGGCATTGCGCAGACCGAGGTGCGGGCCCGCCAGACCGAGGTGCGAAGCGACACCGCAGCCCTGCAGCTGCGGCAGGCGGAGCAGCGCACGGCGGCTGAACGGTTGCGGCGCCACGAGCTGCAGGCGCCTTTCGAGGGGATCATCAGCCGCAAGCTCACCGAGGCGGGCGAGTGGGTCACACCCGGCGACCCGGTGCTGGAGCTGCTGGCCGATCAGGGGCTGCGGGTGGATTTCCGGGTGTCCCAGGGCTACTTCCCGCGCATCGACCAGACTACGCCCGTGGAGCTGCGCCTGGATGCGCTGCCGGGGCGCAGCCTGCCCGGGCGCATCGGCGAGATCGTTCCGGTGAGCGACCCCAGCGCCCGCACCTTCCTGGTGCGGGTGTACCCCGAGGCTGACGACCTGCCCATGACGCCGGGCATGTCCGCCGGCGGCACCCTGCGGCTTGGCACCGGCGAGCGCCGGGTGGTGGTGTCCCGGGATGCCTTGATCCGCCACCCGGACGGCCGGCTCACGGTGTGGGTGGTGCAGGGTGACGGTCCGCAGCCCACCGTGGCCGAGCGCCAGGTGGACACCGGGCTCGCTTTCGACGGGCTGGTGGCGGTGACCGACGGCCTGGAGGCCGGTGAGCGCGTCGTGGTAGAGGGCAACGAGGCCCTGCAGCAGGGGCAGCGGGTGGCTGTCCAAGAGGAGCGCTGAGGTGTTCGAGCGGCTCATCCAGCGAGGCACCCTGACCACCGTGGCGGTGCTGATCGTCTGCGTGCTGGGCGTGGTGGCCGCGCTGCGCATCCCGGTGCAGATGATTCCGGATCTTGACGTACGCACCGTGACTGTGCGCACGTCCTGGCCCGGCGCCACCCCCCAGGACGTGGAGAAGGAGATCCTCATCGAGCAGGAGGAGTTCCTGCGCACCATTCCCAGCCTCAAGCGGCTGGTCGCCGAGGCCTCCTTCGGCCAGGCCAGCATCGAGCTGGAGTTCCCCTACGGCGTCGACATCAACGAGACCCTGATCCGGGTGAACAACGCCTTGAGCCAGGTGCCCTCCTACCCGAACAACGTGGACGAACCGCGCATCTTCGCCACGTCGTTCTCCAGCAACTCGTTCATGTATTTCCGCATCGCGCCCCTGGCCGGGAACCCCCGGGAGCTGAACATGGACCTCATGAAGGACTTCATCGAGGACAGCGTGCGCACCCGCATGGAGCGCATTCCCGGGGTCTCCCAGGTGAACGTCTGGGGCGGCGCCGAGCGTCAGATCCAGATCCTGGTGGACCCGGCGCGCCTGGCCGAGCGCAACCTCACCGTCGGGGACGTGCGCCGGGCCATCACTGAGCGCAACCGCGACGTCTCCGGCGGCGAGATCGAGTCCGGAAAGCGCCGCTATCTGCTGCGCACCATCGGCCGCTTCCAGGATCTGGACGACCTTCGGGCGCTGATCCTGGCGCGGCGCGGCGACTCGCTGATACGCCTGGCGGACGTGGCCCTGGTGCGCCAGGACCACTTCGAGCTGAGCGGGGAGTCGTTCTCCAACGGCGACCCGGTGGTCAGCCTCTCGGTGCGCCGGGAGGCGGGCTCCAATGTCATAGAGATCAAGCAGGCCATGCTGGCGGAGATGGAGGCCATCAACCGGGATGTGCTGAACCCGGCCGGCATGGTGCTGCGGCTGACCGCCGACGACGTCGGCTACGTGCGGGCGTCCCTGGTCAATGTCTGGACGAACCTGGCCATCGGCGCGGTGTTCGCCAGCCTTGTGATGTACCTGTTCCTGCGCTCATCCCGTGCGACCCTGGTAGGCGTGATGGGCATTCCCATCTGCACCATTGCGGCCTTTCTGGGTCTGCTGGCGGCCGGGCGCACCATCAACGTCATCTCCCTGGCGGGGGTGGCCTTCGCCATCGGCATGACCCTGGACAACAGCATTGTGGTGCTGGAGAGCATTGAGCTGGCCCGGCGCCAGGGCCTGGACCGCTTCCGCTCAGCGGTGGAGGGGGTGCGCCGGGTCTGGCCGGCGGTACTGGCCTCGACCCTGACCACGGTGCTGGTGTTCGTGCCCATCGTGTTCATCCAGCAGGAGGCCGGCCAGCTGTACTCGGACATCGCCATTGCCGTGTCCGCGTCCATCATGGCGTCCATGCTGGTGGCCATCACCGTGCTGCCCACCGCCGCCGCCCGCATGCGCTTCCGCGGCGAAGACCAGGGGCAGGCCGCCGCGAACCGGGGGGTGCGCGGCGCGGTGCTGGCGGGCATCGGCTGGCTGACCGGCGGGCGGTTGCGTCGGATCGCCACCCTCACCGTCACCGCCGGCACCAGCCTGGCAGCCTTCGTGTGGCTGACGCCCCCGGCCGAGTACCTGCCCGAGGGCGAGGAACCCAAGGCCTTCGCGCGCATGAACGCGCCGCCCGGGTACAATCTGGAGACCATGGGCCGCATCGGCCGCAGCGTGGAGGCCCACTTCCTGCCGTATCTCGAGCACGAGCCCGCGCGCTACGCCAGGGGCGATAGCGACGTGCCGGCGCTCAAGTACCTGTTCCTGCGCATCAGCGCCGGCGGCCTGTTCGCCGTGGCAGAGCCCAAGGACCCGGACCACATCAAGGCCCTGATGCAGGCAATGGAGCGCGAGTTCCGGAGCTATCCCGGCATGCGCGCCTTCGTCTCCCGGGGCTCGATCATCACCAGCAATGACGGCGGCACCCGCAGCGTCAACCTCGACATCTCCGGCGCCGAGCTGGCCACCATCTATGACGCGGCGCTGACCGCCTATCGCCGGGTCCAGGAGGTCTTCGACAACCCCCGCATTCAGGCCGATCCGCCCACCCTGTCGCTTTCCCAGCCGCTGGTGGAGGTGCGCCCGGACTGGTCCCGGGCGGCGGAGCTGGGCATGAACGCCGGCGATCTGGGGTTCACCGTGGCCGCCTTGACTGATGGCGCCTTCGTGGACGAGTTCCTGCTCGCCGATGACAAGATCGACATCTATCTCTACAGCGGCGCCGGCACCGGCGCGACCCTGGACCACCTGGACCAGCTGGCGGTGTACACGCCCGGCGGAGCCGTGGTGCCCCTGTCCACCCTGGCCCGCATCGAGGAGACCGTGGACACCAGCACCATCCGCCGGGTGGACGGCCGGCGCATGGTCACCCTGAGCATCATCCCGCCGGAGTCGGTCGCCCTGGAGACCGCGGTGGGCATCGTCCGCGAGCAGGTGGTGGAGCAGCTGCGCGCCACCGGCGCGGTGCCCGCCAGCGTGGGCATGGACATCTCCGGGGCCAGCGACCAGCTCCAGGCGACCCGGGAGGCGCTCGGCAGCAACTACGTGGTGGCGGTGGTGATCATCTACCTGCTGCTGGTGGCCATCTTCACCCACTGGGGCTACCCGCTGCTGATCATGACCACCATCCCCCTGGGCGTGGCCGGGGGCATCGTCGGTCTGTGGCTGATGAACCAGGTGGGCGCGCTGCTGCCCCTGGTGGGGCTGCAGCCCCTGTCCCAGCCCTTCGATATGATCGCCATGCTGGGATTTCTCATTCTCATGGGCACGGTGGTCAACAATCCCATCCTGATCGTCCACCAGGCCATGACTAACGTGCGCCAGGCTGGCATGGCGGCCCGTGAGGCGGTGAGCGACGCCGTGGACACCCGGCTGCGGCCCATCGCCATGTCCACCCTGACCACCGTGTGCGGTCTGGCGCCCCTGGTGTTCCTGCCGGGGGAGGGGGCGGAGCTCTACCGCGGCGTGGGCGCCATCGTGCTGTTCGGGTTGCTGGGCACCGCAGTGGTGTCGCTGACCTTTCTGCCGGCGCTGACGGTCATGGTGCTGGAGTGGGGCGGGCGGCGGGCGGCGGCGCCCGCCCAGAGGCCGGCCGAGGCGGCCCCCGAAGCGCCGGCGCCCCTGCGCCGTACCGGCACCCGCTGAATGCGAGTCGCTCTATCCCGAAGATTTCACAAATTTGCACCGATCTCGCTTGTCTCTTGGCCCCACAAGGAATCTTCTCTCAGTCGGCCGTACTCACCGATACGCCGCTCCTTCGAAAAGTCTCTTGTGAAACCAATATCCTCCGCGATATCAGCACAAATTCATAAAATTTTCGGGCTATGAAGATCTGGGTCGACGCTGACGCCTGTCCCGCAGTCATCAAGGCGATCCTGTTCCGGGTCGCGGAACGCCGGTGCCTGGAGACCATCCTGGTCGCCAACCAGCCGGTGCGGGTGCCGAAATCCCGCTACGTGCGGGCCGTGCAGGTGGCCGCTGGCTTCGACGTGGCGGACAACGAAATCGTGCAGCGGGTGCAACCCGGGGATCTCGCCGTCACGGCGGACATCCCGCTGGCGGCCGAGGTGCTGGCCAAGGGCGGGCATGCCCTCAATCCCCGGGGTGAGCTCTACTCGACGGACACCATCCGGGCAAAGCTCACCATGCGCGATTTCATGGATACCCTGCGGGCCAGCGGCGTCCAGACCGGCGGGCCGCCGGCCCTGTCCCAGGCGGACCGCAAGGCCTTCGCCGACCAGCTTGACCGGTTGCTGACCCGGCTCGGCTGACTTGCCGCAGCCGGCGAGCGGCCCGTGGCAGCAGCCCCAGAACGGTGTGCCGCGCTTGGGTTAACAGCTCAGGTTTCAGTTCCCCCGGATGCCAGGGCCGCCTCGTGCTGCCGGCAGAGGGCCTCGGCAATGGTGGCATGGACCGTTTCCGGGGACGGATTGGGCGGCAGGGCGACTCGGCTGATCCAGCGGGACGGTGTTCCGGCGCCATCCACGCCCATCCAGCCGACGACGATGTGGACCCCGTCCGGGCCGGCCGTCAGGTTCAGGAATGGCTGCAGTGACGGCTGGCGGTGCATTTTTGTTTCGCTTTCTGCGGCCGCTTCTGCGTTGGCCTTGGTGGGCGGTTTTCGCGGGGCGGCTCGCGTCGTGTGGTGTCTGTCGACGCGCTGATCACGAATACACCAGCGAGTATGGGATCAGGGTTGCGGAGACCGGCGGGGGATTCCTTGGCGGCGATCACGGCGGAGGGGTGAATATTGCCTTGACCACCGTAGAACACTGCCCCCCTGGATCCGACTCCAAATGTGACAGAGTGCCTCTTCTGTGCCGACTGCAGGGCTTTCTGTGGCATGGCGCACAGATGGATGATTCGCCTGCCAACTAGCATGCGCTTGCGCAGTGAGGCGATCCGGACTTGGCCTACACGCGCAGACGTCGGTGATTGGCTATCCCGGCGTCACCCCCGTCCAGGCGTGCGAAAGCTTGGACTCGCGGCCCCGCCCTCCCCCAAGGGCGGGGCCGCATCTCTTTCCGATACTCATTCAAGGCCGTTATCCAGGGTATTGCCGATCCCGGCAGTCCGAGCCGTTGGACACGGTGGCTCTCGCTGCGGAAACTGGGGAGGGAGGCAGGGGCGCTGTTCCTGCGTCGCTGCCCGCGACCGTGACTGAAGGCCATGCTCACCGACTACCAGTGGTTTGCCCTGCGGCAGGTCTGGCCGGTGCTGGTCATGCTGCCGCCAGTGGCAGTGCTGTACTACGTTGCCGGCCGGCGGGGTGATCGGTTGCGGCGGAGCTTGGCTGCCAGTCCGCCGCTGCTGCTGCTGCTCGCCTACGCCTACGCGCTGGGGGTGGCGCCGCGGGCGGGAGATCTGGGCGCCGGCGACCGGATCGGGCCGTTCTGGTTCCTGCTGGCCCTGTTCGTGGTGGCGGAGGGATACTGCCTCGCACGGTTCAACGGCAACGGCTGGACCCACGCCCTGCAACTGCTGCTGGTGCCAGGGGCGGTGCTGGTGTGGATACTGGGCACCATGACCATCAATCAACGCTGGCTATGAGCCCGCAGGCCCGCATCCGGATGTTACTGATCCCGGCCAGCGCCCTGCTGCTGGGCGCCTGTGCGGCGCCCGCCGAGCGCTCGGCGCCGTCCGCGCCTTATGTGGACGGCCGCTACTACGTCGAGTGCGAGACGCCGCGTCCACAGGACTGCCCCCGCCACATGGAACCGGTGTGCGGCTACAACGTGGCGGGGCGCAACGGCTACCCCAACCCCTGCATGGCCTGCGCGGACAGCCGGGTGCACGGCTACCGGCGCGGAGAGTGCCCGCGGACCGACCCCGAACCGGAAGTGCCCACACCGGGTGGCGGGCCAGCCACGCAGCCCGACCGGGCCACGCCCTAGCCCGGAGATGTCATAGAATCTGTGCTGATATCGCGTAGGATATTGGTTTCACAGGGGACTTTTCGAAGGAGCGGC
>CAZAQB010000047.1:20642-22669 GCA_964487155.1 uncultured Ectothiorhodospiraceae bacterium | reverse complement strand
TGCACGCCGCCGGCGAGGGATTCCGCCATGACCGCCCCCGACCTCGGGAGCATCGAACGCGCCGCCATCACTGAACTGCACACCAGGCTGCGCCCGCCGACCTCCGCCGGAGCCTCGGCCTGGCCTGCGAGGAGGTGGGCGGCGCCCTGTTCGTCAAGGACGGCGTCGGCTGGCTCCATTGGGGCGCCACCGACCCCGATTATCGCCAGCGGGGCAGCCAGGCCGCCCTGCTGCGCCATCGCATTCGCGCCGCCCTGGACATCGGCTGCCACACCCTGGTCAGCGCCACCGGCGAGGAGGTGCCCGGCGATCCCCAGCATTCCTACAGGAACATCGTGCAGATGGGGTTCAGGGAGTGCTACGCGAGGGAGAACTATGAATTGCCGAAGGGGGCTTGAGATCCGTCCATCATGCGAGCCTCGCGGACCGACCGTCGGCCGCGATGAGGGGGCAGCGCCGGGCCGGCAGACGGGGCGTCCGCCGGTGGCTGGTTGTATGGATGGTATCAGCCCTTTGGGCATAGTCGTGATCGGACCGGTGCACTGGTAAGTTCGACCTATTGCGGACCGTCGCCACGGGACCGGCGACCGGGTACTATCGACCCTCTCCGGACAGTCGCGGGCCAAGCGCCAGCTGGTGAGTTCGACCCGGAGCGGCCGGTCAGGCCGCCCGGGTGTTGGAATGTTGGAGCTGACCGGGCGCCTCGAGAAGTCTTGAGGATGGCTCTTTTGCAGCCAGGATCTTCGGGTTTGAGTTGCACGACTCGGCGGCCACTGTGGCATCGGATGGGCACTTCACGGTGGCCCACTCGCTGGCTTCGTGCGAGCACTGGCGTGGATTGCTGCGGGTCAAGCGCCCAGCAGCCGCCGCGCCAGCACGGACTGCATATCCCGGCGGCCATCGACGATGAGGTAAATGACGACCTGGCTGTCCAGGACGCGATAGATCACCCGATAGGGTTTGAACGACGTCTGGCGGTACTCCTTGATGCCCAGCGCCAGGAGCTCCCTGGGGTAGCTGCCACGCTCAGGAAACTGGGCGAGCCCCTCCACGACCTCCACCAACCGGTCGAGAACGTGGTTGGCGTTGGCCGCGCTGTCGAACTCGCAGATGTGCTCGTGGATGGACTCCAGGTCCTGTTCTGCGCCTTGGGTGAGCAGAACCTCGTAACCGCTCGGTCTGCCGACCATCAGCTCATGGCGCGCTTCGCGCGCAGGCGCGCCACCACATCGGCGACCGGCTTGACCCGGGCCGCCTCGACGTCCTGCTGGCCGAGCGCCAGGATCTTCAGCAGGGCCAGGGTCTGCTGGGTTTCCTCGAAAGAGGCAACGTCCTGAAGCACGGCCTTGGCCTCGCCGTTCTGTGTGATGACCAGGGGCTCGCGCTGTTCGGCAAGGTGGGTCAGTACCTCGGCGGCATTCGCCTTGAGGTAGCTGATGGGCTTGACCTGGGAGGAGTAGCGCATGATCGTGCTCCTGGGATGAGACAGGACCGAATATAGTCCTTTATCAGTCTTCTTACCACCCACTCTCCAGTCCCGCGCTCGGAGTTGGGGAGAGACCACGATTGTCTGACGGTCCGTACATGGCTGGTTCCCCCTTTGCCAGCGCATCCGTCCGGTGTCTGCCGCCCACCACGGCGCGGCTGCGTGGGAGGTCGCCGAGGCATAGGAAACGCGAAGACGGTGGGCTTCGCTGCGCTCTGCCCACCCTGCACCGGTGCGCCTATGGTTCCGCCCCCGGCGGGGCCTCCAGGGGCTGGTGGCCCTGGCGGGCCCGCAGCCAGTTCAGCGCCCGCAGCACGCCGGGGCGTGTCACGAGCCAGCGCTCCAGGCGGTACTTGCCGGGAAAGTTCATCAGCATCAGGCCGATGAGCAGGGTCAGCAGGCCCTGGCCGGGGGTCAGCAGCATCACCAGGCCCAGCACGACGAGAACGCCGCCCAGCAGGTTCTTGGCAAAGCCCAGCAGCACCGCCATCAGCGGTTCGTGGTCGGCGCGGCGCCAGACCTCGCGCTGCTCCCGGGTGAA
>CAZAQB010000047.1:0-20542 GCA_964487155.1 uncultured Ectothiorhodospiraceae bacterium | reverse complement strand
CGCAGGATCCTGTCCAGGAAGGCCCGCGCCCGGTCGCTCTCCGGGTGGTCGAAGAAGCGGCTGGTGGGGGCTTCTTCGACGATGCGGCCCTCGTCCATGAACACTACCCGCTCGGCCACCTTGCGGGCGAAGCCCATCTCGTGGGTCACCACCAGCATGGTCATGCCCTCCTGGGCCAGGTCCACCATCACATCCAGCACCTCGCTGATCATCTCCGGGTCCAGGGCCGAGGTGGGTTCGTCGAACAGCATGGCCACCGGATCCATGGCGAGCGCCCGGGCGATGGCCACCCGCTGCTGCTGGCCGCCGGAGAGCTCCGAGGGGTACTTGGGGGCCTGGTCTGCCAGGCCGACCCGTTCCAGCAGACTCCGGCCTTTTTCCTCGGCCTCGCCCCGGTCGCGCTTGAGCACCTTGATCTGGCCCAGCAGCAGGTTGTCCAGCACGCTCTTGTGGGGAAACAGCTCGAAGTGCTGGAACACCATGCCCACCCGGGCCCGCAGCCGGGGCAGGTTGGTGGAGCGGGCGTGGACCTCGATGCCGTCGACGACGATGCGCCCGGCGTCGATGCGCTGCAACCCGTTGACGCACTGGGCCAGCGTGCTCTTGCCGGAGCCTGAGGGCCCGCACACCACCACCACCTGGCCGCGCTCCACCACCAGCGAGCAGTCCTTGAGCGCCTGGAAGTCGCCGAACCACTTGTCCACGTGCTGGATGTCGATCATACGGTGCGCTTTTGCAGGTGCCGCACCAGCAGGCTGCCGGTGAAGCAGATCACGAAATACACCGCCGCGGCGAACACGTAGAGCTCGATCAGGCGGCCCTCCCGGTTGGCCACCACGCTGGCGGAGGTCATGAAGTCCCGCAGCCCCACCACGTACACCAGGGAGGTGTCCTGGAACAGGATGATGGCCTGGGTGAGCAGCACCGGCACCATGTTGCGGACTGCCTGGGGCAGGATCACGTAACCCAGGTTCTGGGTATAGGTCAGGCCGATGGCCTGGCCGGCCAGGATCTGCCCCCGGGACACGGAATTGAAACCGGCGCGCATGATCTCCGCGTAGTAGGCGGCCTCGAACAGCGAGAAAGCGATCAGGGCGCTGTAGAAGCTGCCGACTGCCTGGCCGGTGATCAGCGGCACCAGGAAGTAGAACCAGAAGATCACCAGGATCAGCGGCACGGAACGGAAGGCGTTGATGTAGATGGCGCTGGCCCAGCGCAGCGGCGCCGGTCCCCAGACCCGCATCACGGCCAGCACCGTGCCCCAGGCGAGCCCGGCGGCGATGGCGAGCCCGGTGAGCAGGAAGCTCAGACCCAGGCCATCCGCCAGGAACGGCAGGGCGTCGACGATCACCTGGTAGTCGAAGTCCTGCACTCAGCGCCCCTCGTGGAACAGGCCGCGCACCCGGGTGCGGCTTTCCACCAGGCGCATCAGCGCCACCACCGCCAGGGTGATGACCAGGTAGAGGACGGTGGCGGCGGTGAACGCCTCGAAGCCCTGGAAGGTGTAGTTCTCGATCTGCCGGCTCTGGGCGGTGAGCTCGAGCACGCCGATGGTCAGCGCCAGCGAGGAGTTCTTGAAGATGGTCAGGAACTCCGAGGTGAGCGGCGGGATGATGATCCGGTAGGCGAGCGGCAGGCGCACGTGCAGGTAGTTCTGGAACGGTGTCAGGCCGATGGCGAGCCCGGCCTTCTCCAGGTCGCCGCCGATGGACTCGATGCCCGAGCGCACCTGCTCGGCGACCCGGGCGGCGGTGTAGGTGCCGAGGCAGATCACCGCGGTCCAGAACTCCGGCTCGGGCATGTCGCGCTTCATCCACATGCCGGCGGTCTCCGGCAGCAGTTCCGGCACCACGAAATACCAGAGGAACAGCTGCAGCAGCAGGGGTACGCCGCGGAACAGTTCCACGTAGGAGGTGGCGAGACCCCGCAGGGCGCGGATCCGGGTCGTGCGGAGGATTCCCAGCAGGCTGCCCAGCAGGAAGGCGATCACCCAGGCGCAGGCGGCGAGCCCCAGGGTCAGCTGGAGCCCGGCGATCAGCCAGCCGAGGTAAGGCTCCTGGAACAGGATGCCCCAGTTCCAGTTGTAGTCCATGGCGGTTGCTTTCCCGGAGGCGCCGGGGCCGCCGGCTCGGCGGCCCCGGCCGGCCCGTTACTCGGGCAGGGCGTGGATGCGGAAGTTGGCCCGCAGCATGTCCGATGCCGGCACGCCCATGGGCTCGAACCAGCGGTTGTAGATGGAGATGATCCGCTTGCTGCGGTAGAGCTCGGCCAGCTTGCGGTTGACCACCAGCCGGAAGCGGCTGTCGTTCTGGGGCAGCATGATGGCGTAGGGATCGTAGGACAGGAAATCCCCCACCACCGCGTAGTCGTCGGGGTTCTTGGCCTTGGCGATCAGCCCGTAGAGCAGGATGTCGTCGGTCGAGTAGGCGTCGGCCCGGCCGGTCTCCAGGGCCAGGAAGCCCTCGGCGTGGTCCTTGACGCTGAGGATGCGCACGTCATCGAGGCCCATCTCCTCGATGGCCGCCTTCACCGCCCGCTCGTTGGTGGTGCCCTGGGCCAGGGCGATGATGCGCCCGGGCAGGTCGCGCACGTCGCCGATGCCGGTGTTCCTCTTCACCAGCAGCTTGGTGCCGGTGATGTAGGTGACGAAGCTGTAGTCCACCTGCTGCTGGCGGGTGAGGGTGTTGGTGGTGGAGCCGCACTCCATGTCCAGGGTGCCGTTGGCCATCAGCGGGATGCGGGTCTGGGGGGTCACCGGCACCCAGCGCACGCGCAGCTCCTCGGCGCCGATCTCCGCGCTGATGGCTTCCACCACCTCCAGGCAGATGTCGATGGTGTAGCCCACCGGCTTCTCGTCGTTGCCGATGTAGGAAAACGGCACCGATGACTCCCGGTGGCCGATGGTGACCACGCCAGTCTGCTCGATGTCGGAGAGTGTCGGGCCGAGTTGCTGGGCCTGCAGGGGCGAGGCGAGGGCGGCCAGGGTGGTGGCGGCCAACAGGGTTGCGAGTCGTTTCATTCCCGGGGACTCCTCTGGCTTGCTTGGGGGGGAGGAACCTCAGTCGGCGGCAAACGCCCACTCGTAGGCGGGCAGCGAGGCGGCGCCGCCGGTGTGCAGGAACAGCACGGTTTCGTTGCGGGCGAACAGCCCCTCAGAGACCAGCTCCACCAGGCCGTGCATGGCCTTGCCGGTGTACACCGGATCCAGCAGCAGGCCCTCGGTGCGGGCGGCCAGGCGCACCGCCTCCACCATGCCCGGGGTGGGGTAGCCGTAGCCGCTGCCGATGTAGTCGTCGACGGCGATCACGGCCTGCCGTGGCGGCGCGGGCAGCCCCAGCAGGTCGGCGGTCTCCTCCACATGGCCGTATACCCGCCGCACCTGGGTGGGGGCGTCGAAGCGCACACAGATGCCGTGTACCGGAATGTCCACCCCGGCTCGGGCCAGGCCGGTGACCAGCCCCACGTGGGTGCCGGAGCTGCCGCTGGCGACCAGGATGTGGTCGATGCGCTCGCCCTGCACCCGGGCCTGGGCCAGCAGCTCCTCGACGGCCAGCACATAGCCCAGGGCGCCCAGGGCGTTGGAGCCGCCGCCGGGGATGAGGTAGGGCCGCCGGCCCTGCCTGCGCAGGCGTGCCGCCGCCGCGTCCATTGCGGCCCCCATGTCGGCGCCCGCCGGATGCACTTCCACGCTCGCCCCCAGCAGGTGGTCGAGGAACACGTTGCCGGAGCTGGCGTACACATCCGGCGCATCCGTCACCCGCTGCTCGAACAGCAGATGGCATCCGAACCCCAGCCGGGCGGCGGCGGCGGCGCTCTGGCGGGCGTGGTTGGATTGCACCGCCCCCACGGTGAGCACCGTATCGGCGCCCCGTGCCAGGGCATCGGCCATCAGGTATTCCAGCTTGCGGGCCTTGTTGCCGCCGGTGGCGAGCCCGGTGCAGTCGTCGCGCTTGACCAGCAGCCGCGGCCCGCCGAGGGCGGCGGACAGGCGCTCCATGGGCTCCAGCGGGGTGGGCAGGTGGGCCAGGGAGACCCTGGGGAAATGGTCGAGGATCATGGGCTCTCGGGTCGGGGGCCGGGACCGTTCGAGTATGGCAGAGGATTGCCGGACCGGCGGCGCACGGGTGCCGGCGCCCGGGGCAGGGCGCGCCCGTCGCCGCCGGGCCGCAGTCCTCCGCCTCCGGCGGCCCCGCCGCCCGAACTGCCCTCTATACTCACGAAGACCGGTCGACCCCGCCGGCGGAGGGATCCGTCGCGCCGGCCCGACCTCCCGGACTCTGATTCGCCAGGCAGCTGGTGTCGCGGGCTTTAGTCCGCGCCGCCTCAATGGCGAGAGCCGAGGCCCGCGCCCCGGCCCTCCCGCGAATCGGAGGAGGGTGTGTCATGAACACAAGCAGACTGTTTGGATGCGGCGCCGCGGTGGCCGCCGCGGTGGGGCTGGGCGCCTGCGCCACGCCGGGTGACTATGGCGATGCCCCGGACGGCGGTTCCACCGGCTATCCGGCCGGTTTTGCCCAGAGCGGGCGGTTTCCGACCCTGGCCGCGAACGACGGCGCGGTCACGGCGGATGTGGCCGCAGCCACCCTCGGCCCCACGGCCAGCGCCGAGGCCGACGCCAACGACCCGGCCGATCCCGACGGCCAGCCCAACCTCAACCCTTCCAACACCGACGCCGACGACGGGCTGGTGGATCTGGCCGTGGTGCTGGTCTCCATTCCGCCTCCGGCGGGCCTGGCGGTGAACGTCAGCGCTCCGCCCGGCGGCGGCGGCGCGTTCTGGATCAACGTGCTCATCGACATGAACCTGGACGGCGAGTGGGGCGGACTGGCCGGCCCCGGGGTGCCCGAATGGGTGGTGCGCAACTTCCCGGTGACCCTGGGCGGGGGAGAATCCCGCACCGTGACCCTGCCGCCGTTCCTGTTCGGCTTCGGCAACCGGCTGCCGGACGGCGCCTGGATGCGGGTGCTGCTGTCCCGGGAGTCGGTCTCCGGCGGCGACTGGGACGGCTCGGGGACGTTCTCCGCCGGCGAGGTGGAGGACCACGTCATCCGCCTGCCGCGGGACCAGGGCCAGAAGCGCGTCATCATCGCCATCGACTGCGACAGCCCGGTGATCTTTCCGGCGGGCATGGTCAACAGACAGTTCAGCTGCCGGGTCACCAATGTGGCGTTTGCGGCCACGGGGATGGGTGCCACCGCCGGCAGCTTCAGCTACAACCTCACCGGCAACACCAACGCCGCCAGCGTCCAGATCACGCCCCTGGGCGTCGCCGCCACCGGCTGCATGCCGGCGGTGCCGCCCCCCCCGCCGCCGGGCGGGCCGGTGGACTGTGGTAACGCGCCGGGCGGCGACATTCCCATCGCCGGCGCCGGTCCCGTGCGGCTGGATTTTACGGCCGCGCTGACCGGTGGACCGCTGCCTTCCAACTGGCTCGCCTCGGCGAGCGGCGAGGATCCCCCGGCGGTGGTGACCCCGGAGGGCGTCACCATCGGCTTCACCGATGCGGTGGACTTCGTGAACTTCGTTCAGGTGGAGGTGGCCGAGGAGGCGCGCCTGGAGTTGGGCGACGGCGAGTTCACCCTGGTGATGCGCTCCACGGATCCCCGCTATCCCGGGGAGGTGCGCCTGCGCATGCTCCCGGGCGAGAGTTTCCGGGGCCTGCGCTACCGGCAGTGGCGGGAGCGGGGTCCGGGGCCGGTGCGGTTGCCTGCGGCGGACTGACGGCGGGCGAGGGACGGTTCGTCGCAACCGGCGCACAGGCAACTGAAAGCGCGTTCCGCAATCGGTGCCGGCGGCGCCCGCTCCCGGTATTGGCCGGTGATCGCCGCCTGCACGCAACAAAGCGCGCCGGCGGGCCGGTTTTCAGCGAGACATGGGGGCTAGCCTTGGAGGCAGGCACGGCAAACGAAGAGGCCTGCTCATGCCTTCGGCGGTCCTGGATGTGTGCGTGCTGAGCGGCGATCCGCGCCTGCCCTACGACTACGGCCTGGACGGGCGCTTCGGGCCCGACGAGGTGGCGGCGGTGACCCGGGCGCGGGACGCGCTGGCGGCCCGGCTGGGGTTGCGGTCGCGGGTGCTGGACGACCACGACGCCCTGATCGATGAGCTGCGGTCGGAGCCGCCAGACCTGGCGGTGAACTTCTGCGACGCCGGCTTCCGCAATCGCCTGGCGCTGGAGCCCAACGTGCCGGCCCTGCTGGAGCTGCTGGAGATCCCCTATACCGGCACCGGGCCGGCCAGCATGGGCCTGTGCGGCGACAAGGCGGCGGTGCGCCACCTCGCCGCCGCCCACGGCATCGCGGTGCCCAGCGAGAAGCTGGTGGATCTGAGGCTGGACCCGCTGCCGCTGCCGGATCTCTACCCGGCGATGATCAAGCCCAACGCCGGCGCCGGCAGCTTCGGCATCGGGCCGGACTGCGTGGTCCAGGACGCGGCCGAGGCGGATGCCTGCCTGCGGCGGCTGGCCGGCGAGCTGGAGCAGCCGCAGGTGCTGGTCCAGGACTTCCTGACCGGCCCCGAGTACACACTGGGCCTGGTTGGCAACCCCGGGGCGGGTTTCACCGTGCTGCCGGCGCTGGAGATCGACTACAGCCAGCTGGATCCCGGCCTGCCCCCGATTCTCTCCTATGGCTCGAAAGTGGATCCGGAGTCACCCTACTGGCAGGCGCTGCGCTTTCGCCGGGCGGAGCTCACCGCCGAGGCCCGGGCGCAGATGGTGGAGGCGGCGACCTACCTGTTCGAGCGGCTGGGCTTTCGCGACTACGCCCGCATCGACTTCCGCGCCGGCGCCGACGGCGTGCCCCGGCTGCTGGACGCCAACTTCAACCCCACCTGGAGCTGGGACGGCAAGCTGGCGATGATGGCCGGCTGGGCCGGCTACGAGTACGGCGAACTGCTCGGCATGATCGTCGACGCCGCCCGCCGGCGTTACGGGATCTAGCAGCCTGGCGGAGGCGAAGGTATGACGCCCGGCCAAGGCCCGCCGTAGGGCACCTTGCGGAGAAACGTGCCATCGGGCGGTGGCACCGGCACGGCGGTTTGGCATCGCGACGTCAGGGCAGTGGCTGACACGTGCCCCCACGTTTCTTCGCAACGTGGGTCTACGGCGGGCTGAGCGGCTTGCGATCCTTTCTTCCCCCGCCGTTTCACAGCAGCCGCCGCGGGATGGTCTCGTCCCACTCCCGGCGCAGGATTCGCTCCTGGCCCTCGAAGGCGTCCAGGGTGGCGGTGACGAAGAAGTGCTCGCGGTCGCAGGCGAGCGCCGTGCGGCACTCGATGCGCACCGACCAGTCGCCGCGGCGGAACGCGGTCTTCTGCTCGACCTCGGCGCGGGCCGAGAGCGGGTTCCATTCGTTGATGCGGAACACCTTGCGCATGGTGTAGCCCACTGTCAGGTCAATGTCCTCGATGCGGGCCAGCGCCGCGCCGCCGAAGTCACCGCCGTCGCCAAAGGTGGTGTAGACGGTCTCGTCGGTGGTCAGATCGAGCTCGATGATGCGCTGTACGTGGACCATCTCGAGCGGCGTGTGCTCCGGTGCCGGGCCCCGCTCCGGGGCACCGAAGGCGGGCAGCTCGGCGTCCTGTGCCCGCGCCGGGCGCTCCGGCAGTTCGAGGCGGCTGGCGCCGGTGAACACCGTCAGCTCCACCGGCTCCGGCGCCGGCCAGATCATCGGCCAGTAGGCGGTGGACACCGCCAGGCGCACGGTGTGGCCGGCGGGAAAGGCGTAGCCGATGTCGTTCAGGCGCACCGCAACCCGGTAGCGGCGCCCCGGCTCCAGCGGTTGCGGGTGCTCGTGGCCGTCCCGGTGGGCGAGGTTGAGAACGCCGTAGCTGACCCGCGCCGAGGTGCCGTCCGGGGCGACGTCGTTGAGCCGCACGACGACGTGGGCCACCGGGCGGTCCACCGCCAGCTCCAGGGTCACCCGCGGTGCCCCGAGGATCTCCAGGCGCTCGGCCAGCGGATCGGAGTCGAACACCAGCGAGCGGCCGTCGTCCTCGCGCTGGTCCAGGGGCGCATCGCCATCGGCGCCGAAGCCGTAGAAGTCACCGCCCTTCAGGCCGGTGGTCTGGGGAGAGCGCACCCGCATGGCGTCCTCGGCGTCGGGGCGCTCGCCCAGCGACATCACGTTCAGGTGCCAGTGCCGGGGCCGGATGCGCGGCGAGGGCCAGGTCTCCTCGGCCACCCAGCGCCCCGGGCGCTCTTCGTGGTAGGGGGCCGGGCGGATCCAGTCCTCCATCCACACCCGCAGCAGCGGCTCGTCCATGATCCCGCTGTCCTCGCCCTTCAGCCAGTGATCCCACCAGCGCACCGCCTCCTGGAAGAAGCCGATGCGCGGGCCGGGCACCGCGGCGTGGGGGAAGGCATGGGGCCAGGGGCCGATCAGCCCCTTGCGCGGCGCGCTGAGCCCCTGCATCAGCCGCGGGATGGCGTTGACGTAGCCGTCGGCCCAGCCGCCCACGGCGTAGACGGCGCAGTCGATGGCGGCGTAGTCCTCGCACACCGAGCCGTGTTTCCAGTAGTCGTCCCGGTGGGGATGCTGCATCCACAGCGCCGGGAACAGCCGGTTGCGCTGCAGCCGCTCAAGCCACTGCTCGCGCCAGGCCGGGCCGGCGATCTCCGGGTCCGGCGGGTAGGCGTTCAGCGAGAAGAACGCCGAGCCCCAGCTGAGATTCTCGTTCAGCAGACAGCCGCCCTTGTAGTGGGCGTCGTCGGCGTAGCGGTTGTCGGTGGAGCACATGGTGATTATGGCCTTCAGCGCCGGCGGGCGCCGCGCCGCCACCTGCAGCGAGTTGAAGCCGCCCCAGGACAGGCCGATCATGCCCACGGCGCCGTTGCACCAGCTCTGGCGGGTGATCCAGTCGATGGCGTCGACGGCGTCGTCCTGCTCCTGGGCCAGGTACTCGTCGCGCAGGATGCCCTCGGAGTCGCCGGTGCCGCGCACGTCGAGACGGATCGAGGCGTAGCCGTGGCCGGCGAAATAGTGATGCAGCGGCTCGTCGCGCAGCCGCGTGAAGTCGCGCTTGCGGTAGGGCATGTACTCCAGCACCGCGGGCACCGGTTCGGCTTCGGCGTTGTCGGGCAGCCAGACGCGGGCCGCCAGGTCCACGCCGTCGGACATCGGGATCCAGACGTTCTCGATGACCCGGACGTCCTCCGGGAAGGAGTCGACCACCTTCATGCCGTCACCGGCCTAGCCCGCCGGGGCGGTTTCCGGCTGCAGACGCAGTTCGTCGACGTGGGTCTCCAGTAGCCTTTCGGTGGTCTTCACCAGCGTTCGCGCGACCTTGTAGGTGGCGTCCAGCGACACCGACTCGTTGGGCGCGTGGGCCAGGTCGATCTCGCCGGGTCCGTAGACCACGGTGGGGATGTTGGACAGCCGCACCCAGCCCGACATGTCGCAGCCGTACGGCGCGGCGGCGATGTTCGGCGTCCTGCGGAACTCCTCCTCGGCGCACTCCGCCAGCGCCCTCACCAGGGGGTGGTCCTGGCGCGTCTGGGCCGAGCCGAAGCCGGAGGCCAGGCGGCTGATGCGGGGCGGATTCTCGGACAGCCAGGGGTCGTCGCGGATGTGCTCCATGATGGTGCTGCGGAAGCGCTCCTCGGCCTGATCGATGGTCTCGTCGAGAGCCACGCCGACGCGTACCTGGGCCTCCAGGGAGTCCATTACGCTGGACGACCACAACCCGCCGTGGATGGTGCCGACGTTGGTGGCGTAGGGCAGCCCGTGCACCTTCATCAGCGGATGGGTCTCGCGCTCGTTGATCCGCCGTTCGTCCTCGCGCATGGCCTTGTAGACGGTCAGGAAATGGTCCAGGGCGCTCTCGCCCTGCAGGCGCTTGCTGGCATGGGCGGACTTGCCGGGCACCTGCACCTTCAGCGACATGGCGCCGGCGTGGGCGATGATCACTTCCGGTACGCCGGCGTGCATGGTCGGTTCCGGAATGATCGCGACATCGGCGTCCCAGCCGCCGCGGATCGCCGCCAGGGTGCCCAGGCCGCTGTCCTCCTCCGCCGGCACGGCGGCGAAGATGATGCGCCCGGGGAAGTTGCGGCCGCTCTCGGCGAACGCCTCGAAGGCGGCCATCGCCGCCACCAGCCCGGACTTCATGTCGGTGGCGCCGCAGCCGAAGATGCGGTCGCCGCGCATCACGCCGGAGAACGGCTCGTCCTTCCAGCGGCTGTAGTCCCCCGGCGGCACCACGTCGATGTGGCCGGTGAGCAGCACCGTGGGCCCGGGCTGCTCGCCGCGCAGCACCCCCACCACCACCGGTGCCCAGGCGCGCTCCACCTCGTGGCCCGGGTAGCGGGGATCGCGCTGCAGGGCGGCGATACCGTCGTTCCAGTAGTCGATCTCGGCGTCGAGCTGCTGCAGCCAGTTGGCGACCTGGGCGATGGCGGCGTCCTCCTGGCCGGTGACCGAGGGGATGCGGATCAGCGACACCAGCCGCTCGCGGATGTGGTCCGGGTCGAGAAAGGAGGTCCTTCGGGCCATGGATTGGTTCTCCCGCTGTCGTCCGCGGCCTGGGGCCCCGGCGCTGGGGGGCACCGGGCCCGGGCTGCATGGGCATCGTTTCAATCATAGTCGGCGGCGGTCGCGTTCCCGATCAAACCCCGGGGCTGCCATCGAGGCTCGCCCGGAGCAGTTCCCACGCGCCCCGGGACAGGCGCGGCTGGCGGGCGATGCGCTCCAGCTCGGCGTGCATGCGCGCCGCACGCCCGCCATCCAGGCGGCGCCAGTCGCTCAGGTGGCGCAGCAGCACCGCCGCCAGCGACGGGTTCACCGGATCCAGCGCCACCACCATGTCGGCGAGGAAGCGGTAGCCCGCGCCGTCGGCGCGGTGGAAGGCCGCCGGGTTGTCGCCGGCGAACACCTCCACCAGGCTGCGCACCCGGTTGGGCTCGTGCAGCGAGAACAGTCGGTCCCGGGTCAGCGCCTGCACCTGCTCCAGGGCGTCGGGGCGTGCCGAGCGGGCCTGCACGGCAAGCCACTTGTCCAGCACCAGGGGGCGGTCGCCGTGGCGGCGGCGGAAGTCGGCCAGCGCCTCGACCCGCGAGGGGTGGTCGCTGTCGGCCAGCAGGCCCAGGGCGGCGACCGCGTCGGTGAGGTTGCTGGCCTGCCGGTACTGAGCCAGGCAGAGCTCGATCCCGCCGGCGGCGCAGGGGTGGGCCAGGTAGCCGAGACAGGTGTTTTTCACGGCGCGGCGGCCGATCTGGGCTGGTGTCGCGGCGTAGGGGGCGTCGTCCTGGCACGCGCGGTAGCACGCGCCGAGCGCCCCGCCCAGCCGCCGGGCGAGATGGGCGCGCAGCCCCTGCCGGGCGCGATGCACGGTGTCCACGTCCAGGGCTGGCAGCCGCAGGGCGATGGCGCCTTCCGAGGGCAGGGCGAGCAGCTCGGCTTCCACCGCCGGGTCGCCGCCGCGCGACTCCAGGATCTGGCGGAACACCGCCTCCAGGTGCTCCTCCGCGGGGTAGGGTCCGTTGTCGTGGCCGGCGAGGCTCGCCAGGGCCAGGGCCTGGACCGCGTCCCAGCGCACAACCGGATCCGGGTCGTGGATCGCCAGCAGCGCCCGTTCGTCGTCAGAGTACTCGGCCTGCAGCTCCACCGGTGCCGAGAACCCCCGCAGCAGGGCCGGCACCGGGCGCCGGTCGAGGCCGGTGAACAGGAAGCTGTGGCTGCGCCGGGTGATCGCCAGCACCCGGGTGCCGGTGACCGCCGCGTCCGGCGGCTCGCCGGCCAGCGCCAGCGGCAGCTCGGCACCGTCGGGGCCGAGCAGACCCACCGCCAGCGGCAGGGGCCGCGGCGCCTCGCCGGCCACCGGCGCGGCGCCCTGGTGGACCCGCAGTTCGTAGGTACCCGCCTCGGGGTCGTAGCGGCCTTCCACCGACAGCCGCGGCGTGCCCGGCTGGCGGTACCATTCCAGGAAACCGGTCAGATCCCGGCTGGAGGCCTCGGCCAGGCAGTCCAGCAGCGCCTCCACCGTCACCGCCTGGCCATCGTGGCGCTCGAAGTAGAGGTCGCAGCCGCGGCGGAAGATCGCCTCGCCCAGCAGGGTGTGCAGCATGCGCAGCACCTCGGCGCCCTTGCTGTAGACGGTGTCGGTGTAGAAGTTCTCGATCTCCACATACTGGTCGGGGCGCACCGGGTGGGCCAGCGGGCCGGCGTCCTCGGCGAACTGCCGGTCGCGCATCAGCCGGGTGTCCTCGATGCGGCGCACCCCGGCCCAGCCCTGGTCGGCCACGAACTGCTGCTCGCGCAGCACGGTGAAGCCCTCCTTGAGGGCGAGCTGGAACCAGTCCCGGCAGGTGACCCGGTTGCCGCTCCAGTTGTGCAGGTACTCGTGGGCCACCAGGGCCTCCACGTCGCGGTGGTCCCGGTCGGTGGCGGTGTCGGCGTCGGCCAGCACGTAGCGGTCGTTGAACAGGTTGAGCCCCTTGTTCTCCATGGCGCCCATGGTGTACTGGCTCACCGCCACAGCGTTGAACACCTCCAGGTCGTACTCGCGGCCGTAGCGGGCCTCGTCCCAGGCCATGGCCCGCAGGATGGCGTCCAGGGCGTGGCCGCAGCGCCCGCTGTCGGCCGCCTCCACGTACATGCGCACCGCCACCCCCCGGCCGGAGGCGGTGACGAAGCGCCGCTCCACGCAGGCCAGGTCGCCGGCCACCAGGGCGAACAGGTAGCTGGGCTTGGGGTGAGGGTCGTCCCAGACCGCCTCCAGACGGCCGTCGGCCAAGCGCCGCGAGCCCGCCGGATTGCCGTTGGCGAGCAGCACCGGGTAGCGGCCGGGGTCGGCGCGCAGGGTCACCCGGAAGCGGGCCAGCACGTCCGGCCGGTCGGGGAAGTAGGTGATGCGCCGGAAGGCCTCCGGCTCGCACTGGGTGCACAGCAGCGGGCCTGCCTGGTAGAGGCCCATCAGCGCGCTGTTGCCGGCCGGATGGATGGCCACCCGGGTGGCCAGCCGGCAGCGCTCCGGCGCCTGCTCGACCGTGAGGCCCCGGTCATCCACGCGCCACACCCCGTCGGGGAGCGGGTCTCCGTCCAAAGCGATGTGGCGCAGTTCCAGCCCCTCGCCGTCGAGGCGCAGGGGCGCGGCGGGGGCGGCCGGGTTGCGCCGCAGGTGCAGCTGCGCGCGCACCAGCGTCTGCGCCGGGTCGAGTTCGAAGGCGAGCTCCGCGCGCTCCACCAGCCAGGGCGGCGGCCGGTAGTCGTCCCGGCGCACCGGGTGAGGGCCGTCGTCGGTCATCCGCCCCATGGCCCCGACCCGGTGCGGGCGGCTAACCTCCCCCCATGAACGAGCCCCCTCAGCCCGACCCCGGCGCGGATCCGGCCGCGGCAGCGCCCCGCCTGGGACTGGGAGCCCTCGCCCTGCGGCCCACCGCGCCGGCGGACTGCGACTTTGTGCTGGCGGCGGAGTCCCACCCCGATGCCGCGCGCTACGTGGAGCAGTGGAGCGCGGCGCGCCATCGGCGCTGCATCGCCAGTCACGGCGCCGCGCACTGGATCATCGAACATTCGGCGGTCCCCATCGGCTATGCCATCCTCGAAGGCGTCGATGACCCCGACCGCAGCGTCCTGTTGCGCCGTGTCGTGATTGCCAGCCGCGGCCGCGGTCATGGCCGCGGGGCGCTGCTGCTGCTGGAGCGCTACTGCTTCGAGGTGCTGGGCTTTCACAGGCTGTGGCTGTATGTCGCCCAGGGCAACCGGCGGGCCTACAACCTCTACCGGCGCCTCGGCTTCGTGGAGGAGGGCCTCGCCCGGGAGTGCGCCCGCCACGGCGAGCGCTACACCTCCATGCATGTGCTGTCGCTGCTGGACCGGGAGTACGCTCAGTGGCTGGCTGCCCAGCGCGGCCAGCGCCATCCGACATCCCCTCCCCCTCAGCCGTAGTTGGTGGGCAGCACCTCGGAGAACTGGAAGTCCAGCATGCGCATGATGTCGTGGAATTTCTGGTGCAGCTCCGCCGCGTCCTGCCCGCCCACGAACACATCGGCGATCTCGTAGCTGTAGCTGTCCTGGGCGGGCAGCTCCGAGAGCTGCATGCCCTCGTGGATGGCGCCGTGGAACAGCATCTCCGGGTACAGCCGGCGGATGGCTTCCACCTCCGCCTCCGAGGGCACCCGGGTGACCGTGGCGTCGCCGTAGACCCGGGGCATGAACTTGGCCGCCATGGGAAAGCGGCCTTCCGGGCGCGGGTAGTCGGGACGCCTGCCCAGGGCCACGTCGATGGCGACCTCGTGGTGGGAGGCGCCGGTGGCCATCTGCAGGATCGGGCAGTGGGACTTGGAGATGCGCGGGTTGATCTCCAGCAGCCAGATCCTGTCGGTCGCCGGGTCCCAGAAGAACTCCATGTTGAACGGCGTCTGGTCCAGCCCGATGTGGGTGAGGATACGCTCGGCGTGGGCGGTCATGCGGTTCTGCACCCCTTCCGGCAACTCGGACGGATACTGGTAGCTGAGGAAGCTCACCTGGTTGGAGCCGCGCAGGGAGTCGATCACGGCATAGACCACCACCTCGCCATTGAAGACGTAGCCCTCCAGGGTGCAGAGGCTGCCGCCGATCAGGCCCTCGGCGATGCAGGTGGCGCCGTTGCCCTGTGCCGGCAGGGCGGCGCGATTCTCGCAGTAGCCCACCATGTGGTCGAAGGGCTCGGCGAACACGTGGATGTGCTCGCTGATGGTCGCCATCGCAGCCCGGTACTGGTCCTCGTTGTCGATCCGGAACCCCAGGTAGGACGAGAAAGCGGTGGTCGGCTTGAGCCAGAACGGGTAGTCCATCTGCAGGTCGGCCACCGGGTCGTCGCTGTAGGGATCCAGACCCTGGAACTCGGGGGTGCACTCGGGGACCGCCTCGCGGTGGGTGATTCGGCTCCAGAACTTGCTCTCGCAATAGAGCACGCTCTCCAGGCTCGGGGTGGGCAGGCCCCATTCCCGGCGCAGCACCGGCAGCATGCAGGTGGTGGGGAAGTCCCAGTGGCCGATGATGGCGTCCACCGCGGGTGCCGCAGACAGCACCCGGCGTGCCTGCGCCATGATCTCGTCCATCGGATAGGAGGGCGGGCAGACCATCACGTCGTAGTCCACCAGGCCGTGGAACTGGTAGTCGGCGGCATTGTGAACCGTTTCCAGCTCCTTGAGGTTGAACTCGTCCAGGCCGATCACGAAGATCTGCTTGCCCATGGGCCTCCCTCGCAAACTCGCTGCACACGGCCTCAGCATAGCCAATGCCGGCAACGCCGGTCCCAAACCGGCGCCATTGCCTACGCTAGGAGAGAGCCGCGCTCCGGTTTCCGCCGCCGCCGAACATATAAATGGAGCGCCCGGCCGGGCCGCAACGTTCCGTCCAGTTGTGGGAGGAGAGGCGATGAAGGCAGTCGACGTGATGACGCCGGACCCGATCACCGTGGGTCCGGATACGCCGGTGACCGAGGTCGCCAAGCTGTTGCTGAATCACGGAATCAGCGGCGTGCCGGTGGTGGATTCCGAGCGGCGCGTGCTGGGCGTGATAAGCGAGGGCGACCTGATCCGGCGCCCGGAGATCGGCACCCAGCGCCGCCGCAGCTGGTGGCTCGCCCTGCTGGGCAGCCGGGACCCGGACCGGCGTTTCAAGGACTACCTCTACGAACACGGGCGCGTCGCGGCCGACGTCATGAGCCCCCGGGTGGTAAGCGTCACCGAGGGCGCCACCCTGGGGGACATCGCGGCGGTGCTGGAGGAGTACCGCATCAAGCGGGTGCCGGTGCTGCGGGACGGCCGGCTGGTGGGCATCGTCAGCCGGGCCAACCTGCTGCAGGCGTTCGCCGCCGCCCGGCCGTCCACGCCGCTGGTGCACGCGGACGACCGGGCACTGCGGGAGACCCTGAACCGCGGCGCCCGGGACGCCGGCGTGGACACCCGTTTCGTGAACATCCTGGTGGCCGGCGGCAAGGTGCAGGTCTGGGGGGCGGTACGCTCCGCGGCCGAGCGCCGCGCCCTGCAGCTGGCGCTGAATTCCCGCCTCTCGAAGGACCAGCTGGAAACCCACATCGACCTGCTCTCGGACCAGCTGCGCAAGACCAACCAGGTGGTCTGAGGGGGCGTCTACAGAAGCTCAGGAGGCTGGCGCAGCCCGCCTACGCACGTTGCGAAGAAACGTGCCATCGGGCGGTTGGGGGCGCGCCACGGGTAGGGCCAGCCGCGGGCCCGGGGATGACCCCCTTGGCGTTTGACAGGCCGGCCCCCACGTTTCTTCGCAACGTGGGGCTACGGGGGCGGCATCCGAGGCGGTGCCGGATCCCGATAGGGCCCGGCAATTATCTGCTAGCAGTCCGCCGGCGCCGGATGCGCCGCTGCGCGCCTTATCCGGCCTACGCGGGCCCCGGCCCTGGGCGAAGTGCGTAGGCCGGATAAGCGAAGCGCATCCGGCATCCGGGGCCCATGTGGGACGATCCCGCCCGGGGACGGTTCAGCCCATCACCGGCACGCCGATCAGCCGCGGGTGCAGCCAGAGGGCGAACACCACGTACAGGGCGAGCCCGCCCAGCACCACGATGACGTCGTTGACCGGGGTGGCCGGCAGGTTCGGCACCGGCCGCGGGCCCCGGTGGCGCAGGGAGATGCGGTCCGCCACGGCCCAGGCCAGGAAGCCGCCGAACAGCAGCAGGTCGGCCAGCGTGCCGTTAGCGAGCAGATGGGCCAGCGCCCAGAGCTTCACCGCCACCAGCATGGGATGTCCGCTCCAGCGCTGGATACGGCCCGGGAAATAGGCCGCCAGCAGCAGCGGGAACACCGGCAGCATCAGCAGCGTGGTGGCGTGGCGAAGGGCGACTGGCGGATGGTAGAAGAAGACCGGGTCGAGGCGCGCCGCGGCGTAGCCCTTGACGATCAGCACCAGGCCCACCAGGGATACCAGCCCGTAGGCCGCCTTCCAGGGCAGCTCGCCGATCCGGGTCACCATGGAGTCGCGCCAGCGGGGGCTGACAATGGACACCGAATGGGCGGCGAAGAACAGGATCATTCCCAGCAGCAGCAGGGCCATGAGGGCTCCTTGAGGACGTGGACGATGGATGCATGGTAACGGGCGTCGCCGCCCAGCCCCAGAGCCTGGGGGCTATGGCCCGCAAGGCGGCGTCTGGAACTCCGACCCCGGCCGGGGCCGGCGGTTCACCGCCCGCGTTGCCGGGGCGGCGGCTGGTGCCATGGCACGCCGGCGGCGGCACTGCGTTCCAGCTCCGCGATCACCTGGGCGCCGAGCAGCAGGATGACCGAGGCCACCTCCAGACCCAGCAGGATGACCACCACCGTGGCGAAAGGGCCGTAGACCGTCTGCACCAGGGACAGGTGGACGAAGTAGTAGGACATCACCCGCAGTGCGCCCTCCCACAGCGCGGCCGCCACGAAGCCTCCCACCAGGGCCCGGCGCAGGGCGATGTGCACCACCGGCAGCACCTTGTAGATGGAGGTGAACAGCAGTCCCAGGCCGAGGAAGCCCAGGGCGTAGACCATGATGGTGGAGATCCCCGAGGCGGTGATGTGCAGGCCCAGCAACTGGAAGGAGCGATCCCCCAGACCGTCCACCAGGGCCACCAGGGCGGTGACCAGCAGCAGGGCGCTGCCCAGCACCAGCACATAGGCGAAGGGCAGCAGGGCGGAGAACCAGCGGCTGCGGCCTCGGGGGTCGTCGCGCACGTGAAAGATCACGGCGATGGCGTCCTCCAGCATCCGGAACGCCAGCGAGCTGAAGAACAGCAGCACCAGGAAGCCCACCGTGCCGATCAGCTGGCGGCCTTCCAGGAACGGGCGCACGGCGTCCAGCACCAGTTCGGTGTGGCCGGCCGCCAGCAGCTCCAGCCACAGGCGGATGGTGTCGGCCAGCTGCTGCTCCTCCACCAGGGTGGAGAGCACCACGGCGCACACGGCGAACAGCGGGATGATGGACAGCAGCACGTTGTAGCCGACGCCGCCGGCCAGCAGCACGCCCCGGTTGGCGATGAAGTTCGCCAGCACGCGCCGGGAGAACCGCCAGATACGGCCAAGCTGCACGGCCGCGGTGTCCGATGCTGCGCTCACTGCGGCGCTCCCGGGCAGGAGGCGGCCGGCACCATGGGGGAAGAGGGTGGAGGCCTGTCCATCGCCTTCAGACAGTAGCAGCTCCTGGCTCTGCGCCTGGCTCGACCTGATTCTGTTCCTGTCTCGGCTTGCTGGCAGGCCATGGTCTGGAATCGATACCCAGGGCCCCATCGACCCGAGGCCGGGCCTCCGACAGGGGACTCGGCCCGGCGCGGGGAAACGACTCCTGAGGGAGCGGCGCCCTCGCCGTGATCGTTCGGGGCCGGCCCCCCCCACGGGCCCGACGCCGGGAGGGCGCCTCTGCAGCCCGTAGGTCGGCTGCTCAGGGCAGCCGACATTCCCGCCCACGGTGGCCGCGGCCCGGCCGCCTGTCGGTTGCCAGGAGCAACCGACCTACGCGCCCCTCCGAACGCCTGCTGGCTTATGCGTAAGGCTCAGGCGCACGACCGATCCCTGAGTCCGACCGACTCCTCGCCGGGATTGTTCGGGGCCGGACCCCCACGGGCCCGGCCCCGGGTGGGCGCCCTTACAGGCTCTTCAGGTACTCCACCAGGGCCGCCTGCTGGGTGCTGGTGAGCGTGGGTACCGCCTCCACGTTCTCGACATAGTGGCTTACCACGTCTGCCAGCGTGGCGGCACTGCCGTCGTGGAAGAATGGCGCGGTGTGGGCCACGCCCCGCAGACCCGCCACCTTGATCCCCTCGGCCAGATCCCCGGCGGGCGCGGGCACGGTGATGACGAACCGCCCCGGACCCGTGAAGTCGGCGGTGGCGTGGCAGCTGCTGCAGTTGGCCTCGCCATGGAACAGCTCGAAGCCGGCCTCGGCCTGGGCGGCGTCGAAGCCCATGGGCGCCGGGCTGGCGATGCTGCGCATGAACGCCTGCACGTCGAACAGATCCTGGGGCGGCACGATGTCGTTGCCCGGGCGCTCCTCCTCCGCGGTCACCAGGCCGTCCACCAGTTCCTGGGGCGGTGTGATGGCCAGGTCCGGCGGCAGGGTGCCGCCGTCTCCGGCCACGGTGATGAACGGCGGAATGCCGAAGGCGCCGTTGCCGTGGAAGATCAGGTCGTAGACCGCCTCGGAGATGCTGGCCAGGGCGTCTTCACCCTGGAACAGGCCATCCCAGCCGATGCGGTAGTCCTGCTGCTGCAGATCCACGAAGTTCCAGATGGGCGGATAGGCGGTGGGGTTCACTGCCCCATCCTCCAGGGGATTGCGGTCGACGCCGGGCACGTCCAGGGCGCGCACATCGAAGCGGCCCGGGCCCCAGCCATTTAGTACCGGCACGGCGTCGGGGAAGGCCGCCTGGAAGCCGGGCGTGGCGGCGATAATGGCGCCGCCGTCCAGGGCGGCGTTGGGCACGCCGTCGATGCGTGGCTGGCCGATGGGCAGGGCTACGGAGGTGGGTTCGCCATCCACGTCGAGCACGAACTCCGTTGGCTCCACGGTTACGTGGCACAGGGCGCAGGTGATGCCGGCGCTGGTCATCTCGTTGGGATCGGCGCCCTCGAAGAAGCCCTTCACGCCGATCACGGCGCCCGCCTGCACCAGGGCCACGGTGGTGGCTGGGTCGTTCAGCGCGGCGGTCTTGGCGGCCAGGTCGGCGCCGGTCATGACCTCGACGATGGACTGCGGCACCTGGTTGATATCCACCTGCACGCCCAGCTGAACCGCGAGGTTGGGGCTGACGGTGTCGCTGAGGGCGGTATGCAGGCCCAGCACGTCACCGAAGAAATCCTCGTTGCCGAAGGTCTCGTCCATGAACACCGCCTGCCCGCGATCCACGGCATCGCCGCTGGCGCTCTGCAGGGTCCGGAACATGACCCGGTAGGTGCCCTCGGTGGCCATGGTCAGGCCCAACGCCCGCTGTTCCCCGGCTCGGTAGAAGCTCGCCAGCCGCTCGGCGCTGCGCCCGCCCACTTCCACCAGCTCGCCCAGGGTGGGGTGGGTGGGACGCTCGGCGCTGCGCACCGCCACCTTCATGGGGGCGGCCAGGGACACGGCGCCACCGTCGGCGGCTTCCAGCACCACCTCGAAGGGATCGCTGAGAAACTCGGTGTGGGCCGAGGCGGGCACGAGCTCGGTGGCGAAGTTGTCGTCCAGCCGGCGCAGGGTGACCACGGCATCAGTGTTCAGGGCACCGGCCGGGATGCTGACGCTGATCGCTCCGTCGTCGCTGGTGACGGTGCCGCCGCCGGCGGCGGAGACGGTGCCCGGGGCGGCGTCGTCGTTGTCGTCGCCATCGCAACCGGCGACGGCCAGGGCCAGCAATGCCGTGCCGGCCAGGTAGGGCAGCAATTGGGGGTTGGGGTGCATGGTGCTCTCCTGCTCTCTCGTATCGGGCCGCGCCCGGGGGGCGTGGAGGCTTGACCCTAGAGCAGGGTCGGGGCGGGGTCGGTGACAAGATCACCGAGGGTGTGCCGGGGCGCCGAGCGGGGCGGAGCGCCGGATGCGGCGCTGGCGCGCCTTATCCGGCCTACGCGGCCTCGGCCGCACCT
>CAZAQB010000046.1:0-24433 GCA_964487155.1 uncultured Ectothiorhodospiraceae bacterium | reverse complement strand
GGGGGGCTTGGCAGGCGCCTCTGCGGGGTCACGCTCAGTAGTCCTCAGTCCTCAGTCCTCAGTCCTCAGTCCTCAGTCCCCAGCACCCGCCCCAGAATCGCCTCGTAGATGGCGGACAGCTCATCCAGATCCCGGCAGGACACGCACTCGTCGATCTGATGAATGGTGCGGTTGAGGGGGCCCAGCTCCACCACCTGGCTGCCGGTGGGGGCCAGGAAGCGGCCGTCGGAGGTGCCGCCGGCGGTGGAGAGCTGCGGGGGCTGACCGGTGACGGCCTCCACGGACGCCACCGTTGCCTCCAGCAGCCGGCCGGCCTCGGTCAGAAAGGGCTGGGCGGAGAGCTCCCAGCGCAACTCGTATTTCAGGCCGTGGCGCTCCAGCAGTGCTTCCACCCGCCGGCGCAGTTCCGCCTCAGTCACGGCGCTGGAGAAGCGGAAGTTGAAGTCCACCTGGAGGCTGCCGGGAATGACGTTATAGGCGCCGGTGCCGGCGGCCACGTTGGACACCTGCAGGGTGGTGGCCGGAAAGCGCTCGTTGCCTTCGCACCAGCGCCTTGCCACCAGCTCCGCCAGGGCCGGCGCGAACGCGTGCACCGGGTTGCAGGCGCGGTGCGGGTAGGCCACGTGGCCCTGCACGCCGTGCACCGTGAGATGCCCGTGCAGGGAGCCCCGGCGCCCGACTTTCACGGTGTCGCCCAGGCGCTTCTCGCTGCTGGGCTCGCCCACCAGGCAGTAGTCCACGCGCTCGCCCCGGGCCTGGAGGGTCTCCACTACCCGCACGGTGCCGTCCACCGCTGGCCCCTCCTCGTCGCTGGTCAGCAGCAGGGCGATCGACCCTGGGTGGCCGGGGTGGGCGGTGGCGAAGCGCTCGCAGGCGGTTACGAAGGCCGCCACGCTGCCCTTCATGTCCGCCGCCCCCCGGCCGTGCAGCAGGCCATTCTCCAGCCGGGCCTCGAACGGCGGGTGGCGCCAGCGCTCGAGCGGGCCGGTGGGCACCACGTCGGTATGGCCGACGAAGGCGAGCAGGGGCCCGGAGCTTCCCCGCCGGGCCCACAGGTTGGAGACCTCGCCAAAGGGCAGCGACTCGCAGCGGAACCCCGCCGCCGCGAGCCGCTCCGCCAGCAGCCCCTGGCAGCCGGCGTCGCCGGGCGTGACCGAAGGCCGGCGGATCAGCTCCCGGGCGAGGCTAATGGTGTCCGACATCTGAGGTGACCGGTAGGGGGCATGAGAAAGTTAGCCGCCGATGAACGCGGATGAACGCCGATCGGAAATCGCCCCAAAAAAACCGCTCCCGCATTGGCGCGGCTGCAGGGCTCGTCTTTGACAGTGCCTGACAGGGGGCTTGCGTTGGGCGAGCGACAGGATGAGGCTCGCAGTGCCTTGCTGATACCTCGCGCCTGAACCCCGCCTTGCTCTCTTCCATCCGCGTTTATCTGCGTTCATCGGCGGCTCGAAGCAAAGTCACGGCCGCAGCAGCTCGTTCAGGCCCACCTTGGCCCGGGTCTTCTCGTCCACCCGCTTGATGATTACCGCGCAGTACAGGCTGTGGCTGGCGTCGGCGGCGGGCAGGCTGCCGGGCACCACCACGGCGCCGGCGGGCACCCGGCCCTGCAGGGTCTCGCCGGTGGTGCGGTCGTAGATCTTGGTGCTCTGGCCAATGAACACACCCATGGAGAGCACCGCGCCACGCTCGACGATGACCCCCTCCACCACCTCGGAGCGGGCGCCGACGAACACGTCGTCCTCGATGATGGTGGGGCTCGCCTGCAGCGGCTCCAGCACGCCGCCGATGCCCACGCCGCCGGAGAGGTGAACGTTGCGGCCGATCTGGGCGCAGGAGCCCACCGTGGCCCAGGTGTCCACCATGCTGCCTTCGCCCACATAGGCGCCGATGTTCACGTAGGAGGGCATCAGCACCACGCCGGGCGCCACGAACGCGCCCCGGCGCACCATGGCGGGTGGCACCACCCGCACGCCGGAGGCGCGGATCTGCTGCTCCCCCTGGTTGGCGTATTTCGGCGCCACCTTGTCGAAGTAGTGGCTCAGGCCGTCGCTCATCAGGTGGTTGTCGTTGAGCCGGAAGGAAAGCAGCACCGCCTTCTTCAGCCACTCGTTGACCACCCAGCCGTCGGCGGTGGGTTCGGCCACCCGGGCCTCGCCGCTGTCGAGCAGGTCCAGGGCCTCCTCCACGGCCCGGCGCACGCCCGGGGCAGCGCTGTCGGGGGCGATGTGGGCACGCTCTTCGAAGGCGGTTTCTATGGTGGCTCGCAGGGCGTCCATGGGGGCTCCTGTAGGTTGGGGTGGGTTCAGGCGCGGCGTCAGCGGGCGCCGGGCTCCAGGAAACGGCGGATGCGCAGGGCGGCCTCGACGCAGTCCTCCAGTTCCGGAACCAGGGCCACCCGCACATAATTCGCGCCGGGGTCGAAGCCGTCGACCCGCCGGGAAAGGTAGCTGCCCGGCAGCACGGTGACGTTCTGCTGGCGGTAAAGCTCCAGGGCGAAGTCCGTGTCTGCCATCGGTGTGGGCACCCAGAGGTAGAAGCCGGCATCCGGTTGGGTGACGGGCAGCACCGGCGCCAGGATCTCGGTGACCGCCTCGAACTTGCGCCGGTAGCGCTCGCGGTTGTCCGCCACGTGCAGCGCATCCCGCCAGGCCGCCGCGCTGGCGGCCTGCACCTGCAGCGCCATGGCGCAGCCGTGATAGGTGCGGTAGCTCAGGAAGCGCGCGAGCAGATCGGCGTCGCCGGCCACGAAACCGGAGCGCAGGCCCGGCGCGCTGGAGCGTTTGGAGAGGCTGTGGAACACCAGGCAGCGGCGGAAGTCCCGCCGCCGGCGGCGTACGCAGTGCTCCAGCAATCCCAGCGGTGGGTGGTCCTCGTCGGGGTAGATGTCGGCGTAGCACTCGTCGGCGGCGACCACGAAGTCGTGCCGGTCGGCCAGCACCAGCAGCCGGTCCAGCAGGCCCGCGTCGGCCAGGGCGCCGGTGGGGTTGCCGGGGCTGCACAGGTAGAGCAGCTGGCAGCGCTCCCAGGTCTCCGGAGTCACGGCATCCAGTTCCGGCAGGTAGCCGTTGGCCGCCGGCGTCGCCAGGTAGAGGGGCTCGGCGCCGGCCAGCAGGGCGGCCCCCTCGTAGAGCTGGTAGAACGGGTTGGGCATGGCCACCACGGGGTTTCGGCCGCGGTCCACCACCGCCTGGGCGAAGGCGAACAGACCCTCCCGGGTGCCGTTCACCGGTAGCACGTGGCGGGCCGGATCCAGCCAGGACTCCGGCACCCCGTAGCGCCGCCCCAGCCAGTCGCAGATGGCCTGCTTGAGGTCCGGCTCGCCGCCGGTCGCGGCATAGCGTCCCAGACCGTGGGCGTGGGCGATGAGGCTCTCGGCAATGAAGTGGGGCGTCGGGTGCTGGGGTTCGCCGATGGCCAGGCTGATGTGCGGGGCGCTGCCCTGGTAGTGAGCCTGGGACTTCAGCGCGGCCAGGCGCTCGAAGGGGTAGGGGCGCAGCTTGTGCAGGTCCGGGTTCATTACTGCCCGTCGGCCAGGCGTTCGAGTTCCCGGCCCTCGTGGTCCAGGTTCTCCGCCAGCAGTTCCCGCAGGGCCTCCCGGGTGGTCTCATCCAGTGGCCGGTTTTCGCCGTCGGTGATGAAGAACACGTCTTCGGCGCGCTCGCCGATGGTGGCAATCTTGGCGTTCTGCAGCCGCAGTCCCAGGCGCGCGAACGCGGCGCCGATCTGGGCCAGCAGGCCCGGCCGGTCGGCGGCGATCACCTCCAGCATGGTGCGCTCGTTGTGGGCGTCCGCCTCGAAACCCACCTGCAGCGGAGTGCTGAAGTGGCGCAGCCGCCGGGGCGGCGCACGCAGTCCGGCCTGGGGCAGAGCGTCCGTCTGCTGCAGGGCAGCGCGCAGCGACGCGACGATTTCCTCCTCGCGGAAACCCGGCTCCACCGGCTGGCCGTTTTCCTCCAGCACCAGGAAGCTGTCCAGGGTGTAGCCGTTGGTGGTGGTGATGATGCGGGCGTCCTGGATGTCCAGGCCCAGGCGGCTCAGGGTGTGCACGGTGAGGGCGAAGACGTTGTCCCGGTCGCCGGTGTACACGAACACCTCGGTGCCGCCGCGCTGGGTGCGTGGGTCGATGAGCACCAGGGGCAGCTCGGAGCCGTCCCGGATCCGGTCGATGGCGGCGCTGTGCCAGGCCACCTCGTCGGCCGAGTAGCGCAGGAAGTAGTCCGGCGTGAAATGCCGCCACAGGGCCCGGGCGGTCATGTGGTGTATGCCCATGGCGCGCAGCCGCCGCCGGGCCCCGGCCTGGGTCTCCCGCACCAGTTCCTCGGCATCGATGGGGTTGCCGAGCCCGCGGCGCAGGGCCCGCTTGGTGAGCTGGTAGAGCTCGCGCAGCAGGGCCTGGCGCCAGGAGTTCCACAGCGCCGGATTGGTGCCCCTGATGTCGGCCACGGTGAGCAGGTAGAGCTGGTCCAGGTGGCGGCTGTCTCCCACCTGGCGGGCGAAGGCATTCACCACCTGCGGGTCGCTGATGTCCTTGCGCTGGGCGGTCATGGACATCAGCAGGTGATTGCGCACCAGCCACGCCACCATCCGGCTGTCGTAGCGGGACAGGCCGTGGTGAACGCAGAACCGGTAGGATTCCTCCGCGCCCAGCTCCGAGTGGTCGCCGCCCCGGCCCTTGCCGATGTCGTGAAACAGCCCGGCCAGCAGCAGCAGCTCGGGCTTGGCCACCGTGCTCATCAGCCGGCTGCACTCGGGGAGTTCGTGGCTGAACTCCGGCACCGCCAGCCGGCGCAGGTTGCGCACCACCATCAGCGTATGGGAATCAACGGTGTACACGTGGAACAGGTCGTACTGCATGCGTCCGGTGACCTGGCCGAAGGCGGGCAGGTAGCGGCCGAGGATGCCGTAGGTATGCATGCGCCGCAGGGCACGGGTGATGCCCCGGGGCTGGCGCAGGATCTCCAGGAACAGGCTGCGGCAGCGCAGGTCGTCCCGGAAGCGCTCATTGATCTGGTCCCGGTGGCTGCGGATCAGGCGGATGGTGGATGCCCGGACGCCGCGGATCTCCGGGTGCTGCTGCATCAGCAGAAACAGCTCCAGAAGGGCGAACGGGTAGCGCCGGAAGACGTTGGGATGGGTCACCTCGATGAAGCCACGCTTCACCTGGAAGCGCTTGTTGAGCAGCGTCGGCGCCTCATCCTGGTTGGCGTAGAGAATGGCCTCCTGGTAGAGCTGCAGCAGCATCTCGTTGAGCCGGTTGAGCTGCATCACCGTGCGGTAGTAGCGCTGCATGAACTGCTCGACCGCCAGGGTGTGCTCGGTGTCGTTGTAGCCGAACTGGGTGGCCAGAGCGCTCTGGTGATCGAACAGCAGGCGATCTTCCCGGCGGCCGGCCAGCACGTGCAGGGCGAAGCGCACGTCCCACAGGAAATGCTGCCCCCGCATCAGGGTCTCGTGCTCACCCTGGGTCAGAAACCCCTGGTGTACCAGGCCTCCCAGGTCCGGCGTGCCGAAGTGGCGCTTGGCCACCCAGCCGATGACGTGGATGTCCCGCAGCCCGCCGGGACTCTCCTTGATGTTGGGCTCCAGGTTGTAGCCGGTGTCGTGGTACTTGGCGTGGCGGGTGGTCTGCTCGGCCCACTTGGCTTCGAAGAAGTCCCGGCTGGACCACAGCCGGTCGGGCCCGGTGACCTCCTGCAGGCGCTGGAACAGCGCCTGGGGACCGGCCAGCAACCGGGCCTCCAGCAGGTTCGTGGCCACGGTGATGTCGGCCCGGGCCTCCCGCTCGCAGTCCTCCAGGGTGCGCACGCTGTGGCCGACGTCCAGGCCCAGGTCCCAGAGCGTGGAGACGAAACTCTCGATGCGCCCGGCCAGTGGCGCAGGCGGTTCCGCCGTGAGCAGCACCATGAGGTCGACGTCGGAGCCCGGATGCAGCTCGCCGCGGCCGTAACCGCCCACCGCGACCAGCGCCACTTCACCCGGCGCAGCGCCCAGGCAGTGGTTCCAGGCCCGCACCAGCAGGGCGTCCACCAGGCTGGCCCGCAGGGGCACCAGTTCCGCGGCCGGACTGCCCTCCAGGAAGCGCGCCCGCAGCATCTCGTCGCCGTGCTCCAGTGCCGTGCGCAGCTCCGCCACAGGGTTGGGGCTGTCGGCCAGGCGCAGATCCAGGTCGGCCAAATCGAGCAGCTGCAGCGACTCGATGGCGGAGTCGTCAGCGGAGGAGGTCAGCGGGTCGCTCATGGGGTCTCCGGCGGCGGGGGGGTGCCATCGGATACGGTGAGGATCTCGTAGCCTTCGGCGGTGACCAGGATGGTGTGCTCCCACTGCGCGGAGAGGCTGTGATCCTTGGTGACCACTGTCCAGCCGTCCCGCAACAGCCGGGTCTCGGGCCGGCCGGCGTTGACCATCGGCTCGATGGTGAAGGTCATGCCCTCCGCCAGCGCCATGCCGGTTCCGGGTGTGCCGTAGTGCAGCACCTGGGGATCCTCGTGGAAACCGCGACCGATGCCGTGACCGCAGTACTCCCGCACGACGGAGTAATCATGGGACTCGGCCAGGGTCTGGATGGTATGCCCGATGTCGCCCAGCTGCACGCCGGGGCGCACCATCTCGATGCCGGCGAACAGGCAGCGGTAGGTAACCTCGCACAGGCGCTGGGCCTGGATGCCGGGCTCGCCCACATAGAACATGCGGCTGGTGTCGCCGTGGTAGCCGTCCTTGATGACGGTGATGTCGATGTTGACGATATCGCCCCGCCGCAGCTTCTTGGGGCCGGGGATGCCGTGGCAGACCACGTGGTTCACCGACGTGCACACGGACTTGGGGAAGCCGCGGTAGTTGAGCGGCGCGGGAACGGCCTGCAGTTCCTCGACAATGAACTCGTGGCACAAGCGGTCGAGCGCCTCGGTGGTGACGCCGGGCTGCACGTGGGGGCCGACCATGTCGAGCACCTGGGCGGCGAGCCGCCCGGCGACGCGCATGGCGGCGATCTCCTCGGGGGTCTTTATGGTGACGGCCATGGATGGACTCGGAGTCAGGATGGGCGCGAAGCGACGCGGGCGAGCCGGCGGCCCAAGCCGCCATCAAATTGTGGCTGGCAGGCAGGTATGGTATAAAGCGCGCGCTTTCCAGGCAATCGGCACCCTCCTCGGTGCTGGCTTTCTAAAATGACCGACGGGCGGCGGCAGCCGCCAAATCCGCACATGCGTCGACACGCGCGGCCGGGTGCCCCCAGAGGGTTAGCCGCGTCGGGCGCATGGAGGCCCAACCCGAAACCATAGAGGCATAACCGCCATGGCGAAGATCACCATGCGCCAGATGCTGGAGGCCGGCGTGCACTTCGGCCACCAGACCCGATTCTGGCACCCCCGGATGGCGCCGTACATTTTCGGCGAGCGCAACAAGATCCACATCATCAACCTGGAGCGCACCCTGCCGCTCTACGATGACGCCTGCAACTTCCTGGGCGGCCTCGCCGCGAAGGGTGGGCGCATCCTGTTCGTGGGCACCAAGCGTGCTGCCCGCGAGGCGATCCGCGAAGAGGCAGAGCGCGCCCGCATGCCTTATGTGAACCACCGCTGGCTGGGCGGCATGCTCACCAACTTCCGCACCGTCAAGCGCTCCATCAAGCGCTTCAAGGAGCTGGAGGCCCAGGCGCAGGACGGTACCTTCGAGAAGCTGGGCAAGCGTGAGGTGCTGCGCCTGCGCCGGGAGATGGACAAGCTGCAGCGGGCCTTCGGCGGCATCAAGGACATGGAGTCCCTGCCCGACGCCCTGTTCGTCATCGACGTGGGCCACGAGAAGATTGCCGTACAGGAGGCCAAGAAGCTGGGCATCCCGGTGGTGGCGGTGGTGGACACCAACTGCTCGCCGGTCGAGGTGGACTATGCCATCCCGGGCAACGACGATGCCTTCCGGGCCATCCGGGTCTACCTGCAGGGTATTGCCGACGCCATCATCGAGGGCCGCATGGCCACTGCACAGCCGGTGAGCGGCGACGACGACTTTGTAGAGGTGGCCCCCGCCGCTCAGGCAAGCGCGGAGCAGGGCGAGCCCGCCGACCCGGCCAGCTGATCCGCGCCGCCCGGGCCGGGCGGCACGACCGAATCGAGAGGAATTGCAACGCCATGCAGATCACCGCACAGATGGTCAAGGAGCTCCGGGAGCGCACCGGCTCCGGGATGATGGAATGCAAGAAGGCCCTCACCGAGAGCCACGGCGACCTGGAAGCCGCCGTCGAGCTGATGCGCAAGCGCGGGCTGGCCAAGGCGGACAAGAAGGCCGGCCGGGTGGCCGCCGAGGGCATCATCGCCGCCGAACTGGCCGGCGACGCCCGCAGCGGCGTGCTGGTGGAGATCAACTCCGAGACCGACTTCGTCGCCAAGGGCGATGACTTCAAGGCCTTCGCCACCGCCATCGCGCGCCGGGTGCTGGCCTCCGACCCCGCCGGCCTGACGGCCCTCAACGCCCTGGCGCTGGAGGAGGGTGGCGCCGATGTGGAGACCGCCCGCCAGGAGCTGGTGGCCCGCATCGGCGAGAACATCCAGCTGCGGCGCTTCGCCCGCTTCGAGACCAGTGCCGGCCAGCTCGCCCAGTACCTGCACGGCGCGCGCATCGGCGTGATGGTGGAGATGGAAGGCGGCGACCAGGAACTGGCCCGGGACATCTGCATGCACATCGCGGCGAGCCGGCCGCTGTGCGTGGATGCCGATGAGGTGCCCGAGGAGACCCGGGCCAAGGAGCGGGAGATCCTGGTGGCCCAGGCCCAGGACAGCGGCAAGCCGGCGGAGATCATCGACAAGATGGTGGATGGCCGGATGCGCAAGTGGCTGGCCGAGGTCACGCTGCTCGGCCAGCCCTTCGTCAAGGATCCCGACCAGAGCGTGGCCAGTCTGCTCAAGGCCCGTGGCGCGCGGGTGGTCCGCTTCGTTCGCTACGAGGTGGGCGAGGGCATCGAGAAGAAGCAGGAGAACTTCGCGGAGGAAGTGGCCGCCCAGGTCAAGGGCTCTTCGTGAGCCTCGGGGGGCAGGCCGCCCTCAGGCCAGCAAGGAGACAGCCGTGACCGAGGCCGATTCGCCCCGGCCCTACCGGCGCATCCTGCTCAAGCTGAGCGGTGAGGTGCTGATGGGGGAGGCCCCCTACGGCATCGACCCGAAGGTGGTGAAGCGCCTGGCCGGGGAGTTCCGCGAGGTGGTGGGCTCCGGGGTGCAGCTGGCGCTGGTGATCGGCGGCGGCAACATCTTCCGCGGCGCCGGCCTGGCGGCCGCCGGCATGGACCGGGTGACCGGCGACCAGATGGGCATGCTGGCCACGGTGATCAACGCGCTGGCCCTGCAGGACGCCCTGGAGCAGGCCGGGGTGTTCACGCGGGTGATGTCGGCGGTGAAGATAAACCAGGTCTGCGAGGACTTCATCCGCCGCCGGGCCATCCGCCACCTGGAGAAGGGGCGGGTGGTGGTCTTTGCCGGCGGCACCGGCAACCCCTTTTTCACCACCGACTCCGCCGCCAGCCTGCGGGCCATCGAAATCAACGCCGACGTGATGCTCAAGGCGACCAAGGTCGACGGCGTCTACTCCGCCGATCCGGTGCATGATGCCGGCGCCTTCCGCTACGAGCGCCTGACCTACGATGAGGTGCTGGAGCGCAAGCTGATGGTGATGGACGCCACTGCCATCGTGCTGTGCCGGGACCAGGGCATGACCATCCAGGTGTTCGACGTCACCCGGCCGGGGGCGCTGGTGCGCGTGGCCCGGGGCGAGGACTGCGGCACCATCGTCGAGTGAGGCGAGACCGAGATGATCGAGGACATCAAGAAAGACGCCAGGGCGCGCATGAAGCGGGCCGTGGAGAAGCTCAACCAGGACTTCCACAAGATCCGCACCGGCCGGGCCCACACCAGCCTGCTGGACCACATCATGGTGCCTTATTACGGGCAGACCACGCCGCTGCAGCAGGTGGCGTCGGTGGCGGTGTCCGACTCCCGCACGCTGATGGTGACGCCCTGGGAGAAGAGCATGATCGCCCCGGTGGAAAAGGCGATCATGGAGTCCGACCTGGGCCTGATGCCCAACTCCTCCGGCGCCACCATCCGCATCCCCCTGCCGCCGCTCACCGAGGAGCGCCGCAAGGATCTGATCCGCGTGGTGCGGGGCGAGGCGGAACAGGCCCGGGTAGCCATCCGCAACGTGCGCCGGGACGCCAACAGCGACATCAAGGAACTGCTCAAGGAGAAACAGATCTCCGAGGACGAGCAGAAGCGTGCCGAGGACGACATCCAGAAGATCACCGACGAACAGGTGGCTTCGGTGGACCGTTTGCTGGAGGCCAAGGAAAAGGAACTCATGGAAATCTGATGCGCCGGGGTCCCTGGGCCATCCCGGGCAGCCGGTCTCGTCCCAGGGCTGCCGCCGAGTGAGTCATCCATGAGCGAGCCGCATCAGCCTTCCAACGCCCTGCCCCCCGGCATGGAGCCGCCCCGGCATGTGGCGGTGATCATGGACGGCAATGGCCGCTGGGCCCGGGCCCGGGGCCAGGCGCGCCACTACGGCCACCGGGCGGGCGTCAACGCCGTGCGCGACGCCGTCGAGGTGTGTGGCGAGGCCGGCGTCCAGGCGCTCACGGTGTTCGCCTTCAGCAGCGAGAACTGGCGGCGGCCGCCGGCCGAGGTGCGCATGCTCATGGAGCTGTTCCTGCGCACCCTGGAGCGGGAGACCGAGCGGCTGCGGGAGAACAACGTCCGGCTGCGGCTGATCGGCGACCGCCGCCGGTTTCCCACCCGCCTGCAGCAGCTCATGGCCCGGGCGGAGGCGATCACCGCCGCCAGCGATGGCATGACCCTGAGCGTGGCCGCCAGCTACGGCGGGCGCTGGGATATCGCCGAGACCGCGAGGCAACTGGCCGCCGAGGTGGCCCGGGGGGAGCGCAGCCCCGAGTCCATAGACGAGGCGTTGTTCGCCGCTCGCATCAGCCTCGGCGACCTGCCGGAGCCGGACTTGTTCATCCGCACCGGCGGCGAGCGGCGCATCAGCAATTTCCTGCTCTGGCAGCTGGCCTACTCCGAGCTCTACTTCTCCGACGTGCTGTGGCCGGACTTCCGCGCCGAGGCCATGCGCGAGGCGCTGCTGTGGTTCGCGGGCCGCGAGCGGCGCTTCGGCATGACGGCAGAGCAGCTGGAGCGCCAGTATCGTGCTTAAGTGGCGGGTGGTCACGGCGCTGGTGCTGGCACCGCCGGTGTTCGCCCTGGTCTGGTACGCGCCGACGCCCTGGCTGGCGTTGGCGTTCGGCATCGTGATCCTGCTGGCGGCGGCGGAGTGGGCCGCGCTGGTGCCGCTGCGCTCGCCGGGCGGGCGCGCCGCCTACGTGGCAGCGCACCTGGCGGTGCTGGTGCTGGCCTGGCTGGCCCTGGGGCAGGGCGAATCGCAGGCCACGGCGCTGCTGGTGCCCGGCGCCGCCTGGTGGGCCGCGGCGGTGGCCTGGCTGGTGCTGTATGCCCGGGCGCCGGGCGCCCGGCGTCCTGCCTCGGCCATTGGCGCGGTCGTGGGCTTCCTGGTGCTGAGTCCCGCCTGGGTGGCCCTGGTATTCCTCCACCAGCAGGCGCCCTACGGCGGTTTCTGGGTCACCCTGCTGCTGCTGTTGGTGTGGGGCAGCGATGTGGGAGGCTACTTCGCAGGCCGCGCCTTCGGGCGGCGCAAGCTGGCTCCGGCCATCAGCCCGGGCAAGACCTGGGCGGGAGTGGCGGGCGGTCTGGCTCTGGGGCTGGCCGCCGCGCTGGCGCTCCAGCAGGCGGCGCTGCGGCTGGGAGTCGCCCCGCCCCTGCCCGCTGGACTCCTGGCGGTGTTCGTGCTCACCATCGGCTTCGGTGTGGCTGGAGATCTGTTCGAGAGCATGATGAAACGCCAGCGGGGAGTGAAGGACAGCGGCAGCCTGCTGCCGGGTCATGGGGGCGTGCTGGACCGGGTGGATGCCCTGGTGGCCGGCGCGCCGGTGCTTGCCCTGGGGGTGTCCCTTGTCCACTGAGCGCCCGCGCCGGCTGGCGGTGCTGGGGTCCACCGGCTCGATCGGCGTCAGCACCCTCGACGTGGTGGCGCGCCATCCGGATCGGCTGGTGGTGGAGGCGCTTACCGCGCGCCAGGACGTGCCGCGCATGCTGGAGCAGTGCCGGCGGTTCCGGCCCCGTCAGGTGGTGATGGTCGAGCCGCAGGCCGCCGAGCGGCTGCAGGCGGCGCTGGCCGCCGAGGGGATCCACGAAGTGGATGTGGCCAGCGGCGCCGAGGCGCTGGCCGCCGTCGCCCGTGATCCCTCGGTCGATGCGGTGGTGGCCGGCATCGTCGGCGCCGCCGGACTGCTGCCCACCCTGGCGGCCGCCGCTGCCGGCAAGCGGGTGCTGCTGGCCAACAAGGAGGCCCTGGTGATGGCCGGGCCCCTGCTGCTGGATGCCTGTGCCGCATCCGGCGCCGAGCTGCTGCCGGTGGACAGCGAGCACAATGCGGTGTTCCAGTGCCTGCCCCGGGGTGCGCGGCGGGGCCGGCTGGAGGCGACCGGGGTGCGCCGCATCCTGCTGACCGCCTCCGGCGGTCCGTTCCGGGAAACGCCGGTGGAGGCCCTGGACCAGGTCACCCCCGAGCAGGCCTGTGCCCATCCCAACTGGGTCATGGGCCGCAAGATCTCGGTGGACTCGGCCACCATGATGAACAAGGGTCTGGAGGTCATCGAGGCCTGCCTGCTGTTCGGCGTGGAACCGGAGCAGGTGGAGGTGGTCATTCACCCTCAGAGTATCGTGCATTCGATGGTGGCCTACACCGACGGCTCGGTGCTGGCCCAGCTGGGCAACCCGGACATGCGCACCCCCATCGCCCACACCCTGGCGTTCCCCGACCGGATCGCCGCCGGCGTGGAGCCCCTGGACCTGTGCGCAGTGGGCCGCCTGGACTTCCAGCGCCCGGAGCCCGCCCGGTTTCCGTGCCTGGAACTGGCCTACCAGGCGCTACGCTCAGGCGGCAGTGCCCCGGCGGTGCTGAATGCGGCCAACGAGGTGGCGGTGGAGGCCTTCCTGGCCGGCGAGCTTCCCTACACCGGCATTCCGGGGGTGATCGAGGCGACTCTGGAGTGCTGTCCGGCAGGGGCCGTGGCCGACCTGGAGCAGCTCCTGGCCCGGGACTGGCAGGCCAGGGAGCTGGCCCGGTCCCGGCTCCCGGCGAGTCGCCGCGGAGTCCGTTGATCGGATCCATCCCGGCTATCATCAAGGCCGGCCCGGGTGGCCCCGGCGGCCGCCGCCTGCGCGCCCTTCACGCCGGCCACCGGCCTGACGGGCGCCGGCGCAACAGCGAGGTTTTCCCCGCATGGGTGTAGTCACCGACATCCTGGCATTCGTCGTCGCCATCGGCGTCCTGGTCACGGTGCACGAGTTCGGCCACTTCTGGGTCGCCCGCCGCCTCGGCGTCCGGGTGCTGCGCTTCTCAGTGGGCTTTGGCCGCGCCCTGTGGTCGCGCAACGGGGCGGACGGCACCGAGTACGTGGTGGCCGCCATCCCCCTGGGCGGCTACGTGAAGATGCTCGACGAGCGCGAGGCCGAGGTGCCCGAGTCGGAGCTGGCTGGCGCCTTCAACCGCAAGCCTCTGTGGGTGCGCAATGCGGTGATCGTGGCGGGCCCCGCCTTCAACCTGCTGTTCGCTGTGGTGGCCTACTGGGCGGTGTTCGTCATCGGCACCCAGGAGATGCGGCCCATCATCGGCGAGGTGCTGCCGGAGAGCCCCGCCGCCCAGGCCGGGCTTGAGAGCGGCGACGAACTGGTGGCGGTGGGCGGACGCGAGACCCTCAGTTGGGATTCTGCGGTGCTGGCGCTGATCGACCAGGCGGTGGGCTCGGACTCGGTACGGGTTACCGTGGAGACCGAGTCGGGCGGACGCTCCACCCACACCCTGACAGTGGAGGGGTCGGGCCTGATGGGCGCCGACGGCAACGTGCTGCAGGACCTGGGACTGCAGCCCTGGGTGCCCCGCATCGCACCCCGCATCGACCGGGTCATCCCCGGCAGTGCCGCGGAGGCCGCCGGCCTGCGCCCGGGCGAGCGGGTGGTGGCGGTGGACGGCGAGCCGGTGGAAACCTGGGACCAGCTGGTGGCCCTGGTGCGGGACCACCCCGGCGGGACCCTGGAACTCGGGCTGGTGCAAGGCGGTGAGCGCCGCCAGGTGAGCGTGACCCTGGGTCAGCGCGATGGTGCCCGGGGCCCGGTGGGCGTGCTGGGAGTCACCCCGGAGGTGCCCGAGGGCCTGTTCGAGCGGTTGCGGCGCAACGTACAGTACGGGCCCCTGGCGGCGGTGCCGGAGGCTCTGCAGTCCACCTGGCAGGCCACCAGCCTGACCCTGAAGCTGCTGGTGAAGATGGTGGTGGGCGAAGCCTCGGTGAAGAACCTGAGCGGGCCCATCAACATCGCCCAGTTCGCCGGGGATTCCGCCAGTCTGGGGGTGACGCCGTTCCTGAAGTTCCTGGCCATCGTCAGCATCAGCCTGGCAGTGCTGAACCTGCTGCCGGTCCCGATCCTGGACGGCGGTCACCTGCTGTACAACGCCATCGAGTGGGTCCGGGGCCGGCCCCTGTCCGAGCAGGCCCAGGGCCTCGGCCAGCAGATCGGCCTGGTGATGCTGGGGCTGCTGATGGCGCTGGTTTTCTACAACGACCTGGCTCGGCTGTTCGGGCCCCACTGATCTCCCCGGCCAGAGACTCCTTGATGCGACGCCTCTCGCTGCTCCTCGCGCTTTGCCTGTTGTGTGCCACGGCGGCTGCCGTCGAGCCCTTCAAGGTCACCGACATCCGGGTGGAGGGCATCAGGCGCATCGCCGCCGGCACGGTGTTCAACTACCTGCCGTTGCAGGTGGGCGATCAACTGGACGAGCGGCGTGCCGCCGCCGCCATCCGGGCCCTGTATGACACCGGTTTCTTCCAGGATGTGACCCTGCAGCGGGAAGGCGGCGTGCTCATTGTCGAGGTGTTGGAGCGCCCGGCGGTGGCCCGCATCGAGCTCTCCGGCAACGAGCAGATCCCCAGCGAGGGCCTGCTGGAAGCGCTCGAGGGCGTGGGGCTGGCCGAGGGCCAGGTGTTCAACCGCTCGCTGCTGGCCGCCGTCGAGCGTGAGCTGCAGCAGCAGTACTTCGGTCTAGGCTACTACGACGTGCGCATCACCAGCACGGTCTCGCCCCTGGAGCGCAACCGGGTCACCGTGCGCATCGATGTGGAAGAGGGTGAGCCGGCCAGCGTCCAGCCCATCCAGTTCGTGGGCAACCAGCGCTACTCCGACGACGATCTCCGCGATCTCTTCGAAATGGGGCCCGTGTCCTGGTACGCGTTCTGGTCCAGCGCCGACCGCTACAGCCAGCAGAAGCTGGCGGCGGACCTGGAGCGGCTGCGGGCCTTCTTCCAGGACGACGGCTTCATCAACTTCACCATCACCTCCACCCAGGTCTCCATCACCCCGGACCGCCGCCGCATCTACATCACCGTCAACCTGTCCGAGGGGCAGCAGTACCGCTTCGACCAGGTGGACCTGGCCGGCGAGCTGGTTCTGCCCGAGGAGGAACTGCGCGAGCTGGTGGCCATCGAGCCCGGCGCGCTCTACTCCCGCCAGCAGGTCACCGCCACGTCCAACGCCATCCGCGAGCGCCTCGGCGAGGTGGGGTACGCCTTCGCCAACGTCAACCCGGTGCCCACCGTGAACGAGGACGAGCGCAGCGTGGATCTGGCGTTCTTCGTCGATCCTGCCGACCGGGTCTACGTGCGGCGCATCAACATCAGCGGCAATGCCACCACCCGGGACGAAGTGATCCGCCGGGAAATGCGCCAGCAGGAGGCCGCCTGGCTGTCCACCGAAGAGGTCAAGGAGTCACGCCGGCGTCTCAACCGTCTGGGATTCTTCGAGGAAGTGAACATCGAGACGCCCCGGGTGCCGGGCAGCACCGACCAGGTGGACGTTGAAGTGGGGGTCAAGGAGCGGCTGCTCGGCAGCCTGCAGGCGGGGCTCGGGTTCGGCACTACATCCGGGCTGCTGCTCAGCCTGTCGGTGCAGCAGGACAACGTGCTGGGCAGCGGCGACCGGCTCGCCTTCACCGCCAGCAACGACAGCATCAACACCGTCTACCGGCTGTCTTACCTGGAGCGCTTCCATACCCGCTCCGGCATCAACCGGAACATGTCCGCCAGCTACCGGGACACCGATGCGAGCGAGGCCAACCTGGCGGATTTCGGAGTCACCAGCCTGGGGCTGGAGTACGGCTACCAAGTGCCGATAAGCCCCCGAGACCGCATCGATGCCGACCTGAATTTCGAGCGCCTGACGCTCGATCTCAGCAGCAATCCCACCGACCTGCAGCAGGAGTACGTGGACGCCAACGGGCGCAGCGCCACGCTCTGGACGACCACCCTGCGCTGGGTACGGGATTCCCGCGACCGGGCCATCTTCCCCACCGACGGCGCCCGCCAGACGCTGAGCGCCGAGCTTGCCGTGCCGGGCACCGAGGTGGACTTCTACCGCATCAGCTACGAGCAGCAGCGCTTCTTCGGCCTGCTCGACTGGCTGACCCTGGCCATGGAGGTCGGTGCCGGGTTCGGCAGCACCTACGGCGAGGACGAGCGCCTGCCGTTCTTCAAGAACTTCTTCGCCGGGGGCATCAACAGCGTCCGCGGCTACAGCACCAACTCATTGGGCCCGCGGGACGAGAACAACGATCCGACCGGTGGCAACGCCCGCGCCGCAGGCTCGGCTCAGCTGCTGGCGCCGCCGCCCATCGAGGGCGCCGACTCGGTGCGCTTCGGAGTGTTCGTGGACGGCGGACAGGTCTACGACACGACCGACGAGGCCATCGATTTTGCCGACCTGCGCTATTCGGCGGGGGTTTCCCTGAGCTGGCTGTCGCCTCTGGGTCCGTTGACAATGAGTCTGGCGCGCCCGTTAAATGAAGAGCCTGGAGATGAAACTCAATTCTTCCAGTTCACTTTCGGTTCCATTTTCTGAAGGCCCGGCGGCAAGGTTGTTGATGATTCGAGCAGCCCTGTGGGTAGGTGCGCTTTGTCTCCTCGGCCTGGCTGTGCCATGGAGCGCAGCCACCGCCCAGGACCTGAAGATCGGCTTCGTCAACGCCTCCAGGGTGTCCGCCGAGGCACCCCAGGCGGAGGCGGCCCGGCGTAAGCTCGAGCGGGAGTTCGAGCCGCGGGACGCGGAACTGGTGGCCATGCAGTCCGACCTGGAGGAACTGGAAACCCGCTTGCGCCAGGACGGTGCGGTGATGGACGAAGCCGAGCGCCGCCGTCTGGAACGGGACATCCTTACCCTGAAACGGGACATCCGACGTCGCCAGGACGAGTTCCGGGAGGACTTCAACCTGCGGCGCAACGAGGAACTGAGCAAGCTCCAGCGGCGAATCCTCGACACCATAGCCCAGGTAGCCGAGGCCAGAGACTACGATCTGGTGGTCAGTGACGGGGTGATCTTCGCCAGCGAACGGGTGGACATTACCCCTCTCATCATCGAGCGGCTGCGGCGCGAACACGAGTCCGCCACCGAAGCGAATAACTGAGCTCCCGCCTCCGCAGCGCCGCCCGGTCCGCCTGCCACTCTGCCATGGCAATTCATGTACCATGTCGGCGGCGCGGCGATCCGGCACCGTGCTTCCAGCGCGGGCCGTCCACCGGCGCGGGCCTTGCACATGGGCCAGCAGGCAGCCACGCTCATTCCCGGCCACCGGCGCACCGGGCACACAGGCGCCGTGGACCTGGGGCAGTCAGGGCGCGGCTCGGCATAACAATCTGGGCACTGCGATGAATGACAGCGTGACCGGGGAGCCCCTCGCCACCCCCATGGATATTCACGAGATTCTTCACTTCCTGCCGCACCGCTACCCTTTCCTGCTGGTCGACCGGGTTCTGGAGTGCGTTCCCGGCGAGCGTCTGGTGGGCATCAAGAATGTCACCTACAACGAACCGTTCTTCGCCGGCCACTTCCCCCAGCGGCCGGTGATGCCGGGCGTGCTGATCCTGGAGGCGATGGCTCAGGCCTGCGGCCTGCTGGCCTTCAAGACCCGCGAGGCGCAGCCCGGCGCGGAGCAGCCCGACGGCCGCAAGCTGTTCTACCTGGTGGGCATCGAGAAGAGCCGCTTCAAGCGTCCGGTCGAGCCGGGCGACTGCCTGCATCTGGCCGCCCGCCACACCCGCACCGTACGTGGCATCTGGATCTTCGAAACCGAGGCGCGGGTGGACGGCGCAGTGGTGGCCCAGGCGGAGATCCGCTGCACCATGAGGGACGCCTGACGGTGATCCATCCCCGGGCCGAAGTGGATCCGCAGGCCCGGCTCGGGTCGGGCGTGCGGGTGGAGGCCTTCGCGGTGATCGGCCCGGAGGTGGAGATCGGCGAGGGCACCTGGGTGGGCTCCCACGCGGTGATCCGCGGGCCCACCCGAATCGGCCGCCACAACCGCATCTTCCAGTTCTCCTCAGTGGGGGAAGAGCCCCAGGACAAGAAATTCCAGGGCGAGCACTCGCGGCTGGAAATCGGCGACGGCAACACCATCCGGGAATTCGTCACCATCAACCGGGGCACCGGTGACGGTGGCGGAGTCACGCGCATCGGCGACGACAACTGGATCATGGCCTACTGCCACATCGCCCATGACTGCCTGATCGGCAACCACACCGTGTTCGCCAACAATGCGTCCCTGGCGGGCCACGTGGAGGTGGCCGACCACGTCATCCTGGGCGGTTTCTCCCTGGTGCACCAGTTCTGCCGGCTCGGGCGCAACTGCTTCCTGGCCTTCGGGGCGCACGTGGACCGGGACGTGCCGCCCTTCGTGATGGCCGCCGGCCAGCGCGCGATACCCCGGGGCATCAACGTCGAGGGGTTGCGCCGCCACGGCTTCGAGCCCGCGCAGGTGCAGGCGGTCAAGGGTGCGTTCCGGCTGCTCTACCGCAGCGGCCTGCGCCTGGAGGACGCCCGGGCGCGGCTTGCGGCCCAGTCCGCAGCGCATCCCGAAGTCGCGGACATGCTCGCCTTCCTTGACGGCAGCCGCCGCGGCATCATCCGTTAGAATACGGTGGCCGCGCTGCATCGGGTGGGGCTGCTGGCCGGGGAGCCCTCCGGCGACCTGCTGGGTGCGTCCGTCATGGAAGCCCTGACCCGGCGCCACCCCGAGGTGCGCTTCGAGGGGGTCGGAGGGCCGGCCATGGCCGCCCGGGGGCTGGACAGCCTGCTGCCCATGGAAACCCTCTCGGTGATGGGGCTCACCGAGGTGCTGGCACACCTGCCGGCGCTGCTGCGGGCCCGCCGGCGCATCGGCCGGCATTTCCGGGACCACCCGCCGGACTGTTTCCTGGGCATCGACTCGCCGGACTTCAATCTGGGGCTGGAGCGGCGCCTGCGCGAGCACGGCATCCCCACCGCCCACTACGTCAGCCCCTCGGTATGGGCCTGGCGGCCCGGGCGCATCAACGGCATCGCCCGCTCGGTGGACCTGATGCTGACTCTGTTTCCCTTCGAGGCCGACTTCTACCGGGAGCATGGCGTGCCGGTGCAATGCGTGGGCCACCCGGCGGCCGACGACTACCCCCTGCAGCCGGACCGCGCGGCGGCCCGGGTCCGGCTCGGGCTGCCCGGCGAAGGGCCGGTGGTGGCGCTGCTGCCCGGCAGCCGGCGGGGCGAGGTGGCTCGCCTGGGCGCGGCCTTTGCCGGCGCCGCCGCGCTGCTGGCGCGCCGGCATCCCCGGCTCCGGCTGGTGGCGCCCATGGCCACCCCGGGCACCCGCGCCCTGTTCGGCGAGGCCCTGGACCAGGCGGGCGGGGCGGCGGCGGTGCGGCTGCTGGACGGCGACAGCCGCCTCGCCATGGAGGCTGCGGACGTGGTGCTCACCGCCTCCGGGACCGCCGCCCTGGAGGCCATGCTGCTGAAGCGCCCCATGGTGGTGGCCTACGCCGTCAGCCCGGCCACCGCCTGGCTGGTGCGGCGTCTCAGGCTGCTGCGAGTGGAGCGCTTCGCCCTGCCCAACCTGCTTGCCGGCGAGCTCGTTGTTCCCGAGTATATCCAGGAGGCGGTGACCGCGGAGGCCCTGGCCGGCGCGGTGAACGACTGGCTTGAGACGCCTTCCCGGCGGGAGGCTGTGGCCCGGCGCTTTGTGTCCCTGCATCAGGATCTGCGCCGCAATGCCGGTGAGTCGGCGGCCCTGGCCCTGGAGCGGCTCGCCGGGGCCGGCCCGTGACGGCGCGCGGTGAAGTGCTGCTGGTGGCCGGCGTGGACGAGGCCGGGCGCGGGCCCCTGGCGGGGCCGGTGACGGCGGCGGCGGTGATCCTGGGAGCGGAGGCGCTGCCGGGGCTGGCGGACTCGAAAGTCCTGGCGCCGGCGCGCCGGGAACGCCTGGCCGAGCGCATCCGTGCCGAGGCCCTGGCATGGGCCGTGGCGGAGGCCAGCGTGGCGGAGATCGATCACCTGAACATCCTCGGCGCCACCCTGCTGGCTATGGAGCGGGCGGTGGCGGCCCTGGGTCGGCCACCCGCTCACGTGCTGGTGGACGGCGACCGCTGTCCCCGGCTCGCCTGCCCGGCACAAGCGGTCATCGGGGGAGATGCCAGCGTGGCGGCCATCAGCGCTGCATCGATTCTCGCCAAGCAGGCGCGCGATGCGGTGATGATTGCCCTGGACGAGGCCTATCCCGGCTACGGCTTCGCCCGTCACAAGGGTTACGGCACCGCCGAGCACCTGGATCGGTTGCGGCGGCTGGGGCCCTCGCCGGTCCACCGGCGCAGCTTCGCCCCGGTGCGGGCACTGCTGGAGCCGCCGGCGGTGGTTCCCGCGGAGAACCTGGATGCACAGTCATGAGCAGCGGTTTCGTTCACCTCCACCTGCACACCGAGTTCTCCCTCGCCGACGGCATCGTGCGCATCAAGCCCCTGGTCCAGGCGGCGGCCGCCGCGGGCATGCCGGCGGTGGCTATTACCGATCTCGGCAACCTGTTCGGCATGGTGAAGTTCTATCGGGCCGCCCTGGCTGCCGGCGTCAAGCCCATCATCGGCGCCGAGGTGTGGGTGGAGCCCGAGGCGGCCGATCCCGACGGCGAGCCCACCCGCATGGTGCTGCTCTGCGCCCAGGATGCGGGTTACGGCAGCCTCTGCGCCCTGCTGACCGCCGGCTACGCCGAGGGCCAGCGCCAGGGCGTGCCCGTGCTGCGCCGGGAGTGGCTCGCCGAGCATGCCACCGGGCTGCTGGCCCTGAGCGGCCCGGCCGGCGACGTGGGCCGGGCCCTGCGCGCCGCCGACCCGCCGCGGGCCCGCCGGCTGCTCGCCTTCTGGCAGCAGGCGTTTCCCGGCCGCCTCTACCTGGAGGTGCAGCGCACCGGCCGGCCCGGCGAGGAAGACCACCTCCACGCCGCCGTGGAACTGGCGGCCGAGGCCGGAGTGCCGGTGGTGGCCGGCAACGACGTGCGCTTTCTGGAGGCCGACGACTTCGACGCCCACGAGGCCAGGGTCTGCATCCACGATGGCCATACCCTGGACGATTCCCGCCGGCCCCGCAGCTACAGCCCCCAGCAGTACCTGCGTTCCGCCGAGGAGATGGCGGCCCTGTTCGCGGACCTGCCGGAGGCGCTGGAGAACTCGCTGCAGATCGCCCGGCGCTGCAACCTGACCCTGACCCTGGGGCGCAACGCGCTGCCGGACTTCCCTCTGCCACCGGGCACCGGCATCGAGGATCACCTGGCGGAGCAGACGCTGCGCGGGCTCGCGGCGCGTCTCGCCCGGTTCCCCGCCGAGGGCGGCGAGGAACGGCGCCGGATCTACCACGAGCGCCTGGAGCTGGAGCTGGGTGTGATCCGGCAGATGGGCTTCCCCGGCTACTTCCTGATCGTGGCCGATTTCATCCGCTGGGCCCGGCAGCAGGGCATCCCCGTGGGGCCCGGCCGGGGTTCCGGCGCCGGCTCCCTGGTGGCCTATTCCCTGGGCATCACCGACCTGGACCCGCTGCGCTACGATCTGCTGTTCGAGCGCTTCCTGAACCCGGAGCGGGTGTCGATGCCCGATTTCGACATCGACTTCTGCATGGAGCGCCGCGACGAGGTCATCGACTACGTGGCCGAGCGCTACGGCCGCGAGAAGGTCTCCCAGATCGCCACCCACGGCACCATGGCCGCCCGGGCCGTGGTGCGGGACGTGGGCCGGGTGCTGGGCCACGCCTACGGCTACGTCGACCGCATCGCCAAGCTGATCCCCTTCGAAATCGGCATGACCCTGGAAAAGGCCCTGGTCCAGGAGGAGGAACTGGCCCGGTTGCACCGGGACGACGAAGAGGTGCGCGCCCTGCTGGAGCTGGCCGCCAAGCTGGAGGGGCTGTGCCGCAACGTGGGCAAGCACGCCGGCGGCGTGGTCATCGCTCCCTCGGCCCTGACCGACTTCTGCCCGCTGTACTGCGAGCCGGGCGGCCAGGGCCTGGTCACCCAGTTCGACAAGGACGACGTGGAGGCGGTGGGCCTGGTCAAGTTCGACTTCCTCGGCCTGCGCACCCTGACCATCATCGACTGGACTGTGAAAGCGGTGAACGCGGTGCGCCGGGAGGAGGGTGCGGACGAGCTCGCCATCGAGGCCCTGCCCCTGGACGATGCCCCCACCTTCGAGCTGCTCAAGGGCTGCCGCACCACGGCCGTGTTCCAGCTGGAGTCCCGAGGCATGAAGGATCTCATCCGGCGCCTGCAGCCCGACAGCTTCGAGGACATCATCGCCCTGGTGGCCCTGTTCCGGCCCGGCCCGCTGCAGTCGGGCATGGTGGACGACTTCATCGACCGCAAGCATGGCCGCAAGCCGGTGGCCTATCCCACCCGGGAGCTCCATCACGACGAATTGAAGCCGGTGTTGAAGCCCACCTACGGGGTGATCCTCTATCAGGAGCAGGTGATGCAGATCGCCCAGGTGCTGGGGGGCTACAGCCTCGGCGCCGCCGACCTGCTGCGCCGGGCCATGGGCAAGAAGAAGGCCGAGGAGATGGCCCGCCAGCGGGAGGGCTTTCTGCGCGGCGCCGCCGGCCGGGGCCTGGCACCGGCCCATGCCGCCGGCCTGTTCGACCTGATGGAGAAGTTCGCCGGCTACGGCTTCAACAAGTCCCACTCGGCGGCCTACGCCCTGCTCTCCTACCAGACCGCCTGGCTCAAGACCCACTACCCGGCGCAGTTCATGGCGGCGGTGCTGTCTTCCGACATGGACAACACCGACAAGGTGGTGATCCTGATCGACGAGTGCCGCAACCTGGGGCTCACCGTGGAACCGCCGGACGTGAACCGCTCCGGCTTCCGGTTCCGGGCCCGGGACCGCGAGCGCGTGGTGTACGGCCTGGGTGCCGTGAAGGGGGTGGGGCAGTCAGCCATCGAGGCGCTGCTGGCGGAGCGCGACGCCGGCGGGCCGTTCCGCGACCTGTTCGACCTGTGCCGGCGCCTGGACCTGCGGCGGGTGAATCGCCGGGTGCTGGAGGCGCTGATCCGCTCCGGCAGCCTCGACGCCCTGGAGCCGAATCGCGCCACCGCCATGCAGCGCCTGCCGGCGGCGCTGCGTGCCGCCGAGCAGCATCTGCGCAACCGCGAGCGGGGGCAGGACGACATGTTCGGCCTCAGCGCGCCGGCCGCCGCCACCGAGGCGCCGCCGGTGGACGTGCCCGCCGCGCTTCCGGAGTGGGACGAGGAGGCCCGCCTGGCTGCGGAGAAGGAGACCCTGGGCCTGTACCTCACCGGCCATCCCATCACCCGCTACGAATCGGAGCTGGAGTGTTTCGTCTCCGCCCGCCTGGGCCGGGCCATCGCCAGCGGCCCGCCCGTCGGGGGCGACGGCAGCGGGGGCCGGCGCCGCAGCGACGAGCCAAGCGTGGTGCTGGCCGGTTTGGTAATGGCCCTGCGCGCCCGCAACACCCAGCGCGGCCGCATGGGCTTCGCCACCCTCGACGACCGCACCGGCCGCCTCGAGGTCGTGTTCGGGTCCGACGAGTTCCAGCGCTATCGCCACCTGCTGGGCAAGGACCGGCTGCTGGTGGTGGAGGGCAGGCTTGGCTACGACGACTTCAGCGACGGCTACCAGGTGCGCGCCCAGCGGGCCATGGACATCACCGAGGCCCGGGAGCGCTTCGCCCGCCGCCTGCTGGTACCGGTGCGCGCCGAACAGGCCGCCAACGGCCTGGTGAACCACCTGCAGGAGATTCTGGAACCCTTCCGCGAGGGCGGCTGCCTGGTGTGGCTCGATTACCGGGGCAGCGGCGCCCGGGCCCGCCTGCGTCTCGGGGAGCAGTGGCGGGTGCGGCCCAGCGACGAACTGCTCAAGCGCCTGAACCGCCTGGCGGAGGAGGGCGAGGTGAGGATGGACTACTAGCCCGAAGATTCCACAAATTTGCACCGATCTCGCGTGTCTCTTGGCCCCACAAGGAATCTTTTCTCA
>CAZAQB010000045.1:4863-24435 GCA_964487155.1 uncultured Ectothiorhodospiraceae bacterium | reverse complement strand
AGGCTGCTAGTCCTAAGATTTCATGAATTTGTGCTGATATCGCGTAGGATCTTGGTTTCACAAGGGACGTTTCGAAGGAGCAGCGTATCGGTGAGTACGGCCGACTGAGAAAAGGTTCCTTGTGGGGCCAAGAGACAAGCGAGATCGGTGCAAATTTGTGAAATCTTCGGGCTAGAGGGTGAGCCGGCGCCGGGGCTTGATGGGCAGCCGCCCCCGCCAATACTGAATCAGCAGATAACCGAAGGCCATGCCGCCGACGTGGGCGAAATGCGCCACTCCGGGCATGCTGCCACTGAACCCGGCCCACAGGGAGAACAGCCCGTACACCACCACGAAGTATTTGGCCTTCATGGGGATGGGCGGGAACAGCAGCAGGATGACCTGGTTGGGAAACATCAGGCCGAACGCCAGCAGTACACCGAACACCCCTCCCGAGGCGCCCACCGTGGGATACACCTGGCCGCCCCCCGCCGCCTGGGTTGCCACGAACAGCTGGATCACACCCGCCCCCACCAGGCAGAACAGGTAGTAGTAGAGAAACGGACGGGAACCCCACAGGTTCTCGATGTGGGTACCGAACATCCACAGGGCGAACATGTTCACCAGCAGATGCAGCACGCCACCGTGAAGAAAACCGTAGGTGAGCAGCTGCCACAGGTGGAATTCCGGCGCGCCTGCACCCGGCACCACAGAGCGCCCGGCCTCGGCCAGCGGCCACAGGGCCATGGACACCACCGGGACGGCCGAGCCCGACAGCTGCCAGAGAAACACCAGCACGTTCAGCGCCAGCAGCCCGCCCACCACCGGCGGGAGGTTCGAACTGGGGCGATAGCGCTGCGGATCCTCCTGAGGGCTCATGGCCACCCCATGCAGTTCAGCATTTGCGGGTGGCCGCCGACGGGCACCCCGGCAGGCATGATACGGGCCCCACCCGCATCGGGCCAGGACTGCCGGAGCCGCGTCCGGTCCCGGTTGTCCCGGCGTCCCCCTGAGAGTAACTTCCAGCGCTTATCAACCTGGAATCGTTCACATGAGTCAGCCTGACACGTCCGGCCCGAGCCGCCACCTCAGCCTGGGGCTCAAGGAACATCCCCAGCGGGCCGCACTGCTCGGTGAGGTCCACGCCCGGCCTTTCCACCCAGTAGCCTCCCCGTTGCTGGTTACACACCTGGCCATGCTGAGGACATCGGATGAGGATCTGGCGGAGGAGCACCGGCAGGTGACCGACTGGTGCCGGCGGGAGGGGGTGGCTTCGCCGGCGCCGGACGTCAGCCACTTTCTGGCCGAGCTGGGGCCGTTGCGGTTGCGCTGGGAACGCCACGCGGAGTTCTCCACGTACACCTTCCTGGCAGAGCGTGAGGCCGGCGATAACGGCGTGACCAACGCCATCGACCTGGCACCCCGGGACCGGATTTCCCGGCTTCCGGGCGAGCTTCTCGCCGCGACCCACCTGAGTCTGATGGGGGCCTCAGATCCGGAGCAGACGCGCCGCCGCATCCGCGAGCGCTTCCACGAGGCCAGTCTGGTGGGCTGCGTTTGCGTCGGCGGCGCCGCCTCCGTGTGGACCGATTTCAGGGCCGACCGGGACGGTTTTACGGTGCTGATGGTGGAGGACCATCACCTCAATCCGCACCAGGCCGGGCGCCTGCTGCAGCGGCTTCTGGAGGTCGAGACCTACCGCATGATGGCCCTGCTGGCTTTCCCCCTGGCCCGGGACATCACGCCCCGGATCGCGGACATGGAGCGCGAGCTCGGAGACCTGACGGAGCAGCTGTCCGCCTGCCAGGATGCCGAGGGGGAACGACAGCTCCTGGAGCAGCTCTCCCGGCTGGCCTCGCGAGTCGAGCAGCTCATGGCGCGTACCAACTTCCGGTTCAGCGCCGCCAAGGCCTATGCCGCCGTGATGCGCAGGCGTATCGAGTTCATCCGCGAAGAGCGCATCGAGGGCATGCAGACCCCCAGTGAATTCATGGATCGGCGCATGGCGCCCGCCATGGATACCTGTGAGTCCGCCTACGAGCGCCTGGACCGCCTCTCCCGGCGGGTCTCGAGGGCCGCCAACCTGCTGCGCGCCCGAGTGGACGTGGCCCTGGAGGCTCAGAATCGGGATCTGCTATCATCGATGGATCGCCGGGCGCGCCTTCAGCTGCGGCTGCAACAGACAGTAGAAGGGCTCTCGGTGGTGATTCTGAGCTATTACACCGTGAGCCTGGTGGGCTACGCCGCCAAGGCGGTGCAGGCGAGTGGTGTGCCCTTGCCCGTCGACCTGATCAGGGGCTTGGCGATCCCCCTGGTGTTGCTGCTGGTGGGCGGCGGGGTCTGGCGGGCCCGGCGGCAGGTCACCCGGGAGGAGACCTGAACACGCCGGGACTACGCTGCGCTCCATCCCGGCCTACCCGCTCGGTGCTGCCCCTGTCTCTGGCGTCTGAAACGCCAAGGCATTGATCCCCCGGCCCACGCCTGGTCCCACTAGGGACTCAGGCCTCAGCTCGATGGCGGGTCTCTGCGCAACCTGCCCTGCAGTGGGCCTCGGTGCAGTGGGCTTCGGTCCGCGCCGGGCAAGATCCCGCCCCCCTGCACAGGTATTTCTAGTGTTATTATGACTATTCAGTTAGTTGAAGAAACTTTTTCAAGTACTGTCCGGTTTCTCACCGTCCTTTTCCCGCAGCACCCGGCGCATCACCTTGCCCGTGGCGGTCAGCGGCAGCTCATCGATGAACTCGATCTCCCGGGGATACTCGTGGGCCGCCAGGCGTTCGCGCACGAATCGCTGGATTTCCCGGGTCAGGGCGTCGCAGGCCCGGGCGCCATCGGCCAGCACCAGGAACGCCTTAACCACCTGGGTGCGCAGCGCGTCCGGGCGGCCCACTACCGCCGCCCGGGCCACTGCGGGGTGGCGTTGCAGGCAGGACTCCACCTCGGCCGGGCCGATGCGGTAGCCGGCGCTGGTAATGACGTCGTCGTCACGCCCCACGAAGTGAAACGCGCCGGTGTCGTCCTGGATCCCCTGGTCGCCGGTGAGCAGCCAGTCGCCGCAGAACTTCTCCCGGGTCGCCTCCGGATTGTTCCAGTAGCCCAGAAACATCACCGGGTCCGGCCGGGCCACGGCGATCTGCCCCGCCCTGCCCGGGGAGACGGGCTCGCCGTCCTCACCGAGCACGGCCAGCCGGTGGCCGGGCACCGCCCGGCCCATGGCGCCTTCGGGCAGGTCCATGAAGCCGGCGCATGAGGCCACTACCAGATTGCACTCGGTCTGGCCGTAGAATTCGTTCAGCGGTGCATTGAGGGCCCGCCGCGCCCAGTCCTGGAGATCGCCGCCCAGAGGCTCGCCGCCGCTGCCGACGCTGCGCAGCCGGGCGCCAAAGCGCTCCGGGCGCTCCACTTGGCGCATCAGGCGCAGCGCCGTGGGCGGCAGGAAGGCATTACGCACCTGGTGGCGGGCCATCAGCGCCAGGGCGGCTTCCGGGTCGAACCGCCCGGCGCGGTGGGCTACCACCGGCACGCCGTGGTGCCAGGCCGGCAGCAGCACGTCCAGCAGGCCGCCGATCCAGGCCCAGTCGGCCGGGGTCCAGAAGCAGTCGCCCGGCTGGGGGAAGAAGTCCTGGGGCAGCTCCACACCGGGCAGGTGGCCGAGCAGCACCCGGTGGGCGTGCAGGGCGCCTTTGGGATTCCCCGTCGTGCCCGATGTGTAGATGATCAGCGCCGGGGCGTCAGCGGCGGTGTCCACTGCCCGGTGCACCGGCGAGGCCCACTCCAGCAGACGCTCCCAACGCTGGTCCGCGGGGCCCTCCAGGCCTGTTACCACCGCCTGCTCCAGGGCCGGCAGCTCAGCGCGGATGGTCTCCAGGCGGGCGCTGCCCTCGGCATCGGTGACCACCAGGCGCGCCCCGCTGTCGGCCAGCCGGTGGTACAGGGCCTCGGGCCCGAACAGCGTGAACAGCGGTATGGCGATGGCACCGAGGCGATAGCAGGCCATATGGGCCAGCGCAGTCTCGGGGGCCTGGCCCAGCAGGATGCCCACCCGGTCGCCCTGCCCCACGCCCAGGGCTGCCAGGGCGTTGGCGGCCCGGCAGGCCTGCTCCTGGAGTTCGGCGAAACGGTAGGTCCGGATCTGCCCGGCACCCTGCTCGTGGATCAGGGCCGGGGCATCTGGGCGCTCCCGGGCGTGGCGCTCCAGGCAGTCGAGCGCGATGTTGTAGCGTGCGGGGATGCGCCAGCGGAAGCGGGCACGAAGCTCGGCATAGTCTCGGGCCCGGGGCAGCATGGGAGCTGAGGGAGCGGCCGCCGGCGCTGCCGGCGGCCGCCCGGCCCGAGCTAGATGCGCAGGCCGCCGTCGATCTCCACCAGACGGCCGGTGAGGTAGTCGTTCTCGAACACGAAGCAGACCGCGTGGGCGATCTCCTCGGGCTCGGCCAGGCGCTTCAGGGGGATGCCGCCCTTGATCTTGTCCAGCACCTCGTCGGCGATGGATGTGACCATCTCGGTGGCGCAGTAGCCCGGCGAGACGGCGCCCACCCGGACCTTGTAGCGGGCGAGCTCCTTGGCCCAGGTGACGGTGAGGGACTCCACGCCGGCCTTGGTGGCGGAGTAGTTGCTCTGGCCCATGTTGCCGCTGCGCACGACGCTCGCGATGTTGACGATGCAGCCGCCGTCGCCCTGCTCCACCATGTGGCGGGCCGCCGCCCGGCCGCACAGAAACACGCCGGTGAGGTTGATGTCGATGACCGTCTGCCACTGCTCCATGGACATGGTCTTGACCACCTTGCCGTCCTTGACCTTGAGCAGCAGCCCGTCCCGGGTGACGCCGGCGTTGTTCACCAAGCCGTCGATGCGGCCGAGGTCGGAAGCGATGGAATCGAAGGCCTGGTCCACGGCCTGCTCGTCGGCCACGTTCACACTGTAGACGCGGGCGTCAGGGGAGCCCGCCTTGCGGCAGATCTCGGCGCTCTCCTCCAGCTGCTCGGTGTTGCGGGCGATCAGCGCCACCTTGGCGCCCTTCTTCGACACTGACTCGGCCATGGAGCGGCCCAGACCGCGGCCGGCGCCGGTGACGACAATGACTTTGCCCCCTAGATCCATGTTGTTCCTCCTCGCGCTTGGTGTGATGAGAACTGCACCGAAACCGGGCGCGCCGCCGTGCCGCGGCCGCTGCCGGCCGGCAAGTGCGGGGCGGAGCGCCCGCTTCGCTGGAGCCCTGTAAAAAAAGCATGCCAGAGCCCCGGCGTCAAAGTGCGCCCGACGGCCTGCCGCGCACCGGGAGCGGACATTCTACGCTACAAGACGGATTCCGCGTGCAACGCCAGCCGGGAGCGGGCCACGTTGGTGAGAGTGACGTGGCCGGCGTGGGGCCAGTCCCGGAAGCGCTGCACCAGGGCGGTGAGGCCGCAGGTGGTGGCTGTGAGGTAAGGCGTGTCGATCTGGGCCACGTTGCCCAGGCAGACGATCTTGGTATTGCGCCCCGCCCGGGTGATCAGGCCCTTGATCTGCTTCGGGGAGAGATTCTGGGCCTCGTCGATGATCAGGTAGGTGTCGTTGAAGGTGCGCCCGCGCATCAGGCTCACCGAGCGCATCTGGATGCGGCCCGCCAGCATCTCCTGGGTGGCGGCGCTCTTCCAGCCGCTGTCGGTGCGCAGCAGGCTCTCCATGTTGTCATGGAAGGCGCCCATCCAGGGCATCATCTTCTCTTCCTCGGTGCCGGGCAAAAAGCCGATGTCCTCGCCCATCGCGACGGTTTCCCGGGTGATGACGATGCGCTCGTAGCGGCGTTCCTCGTAGACATGGTGCAGTCCGGCGGCCAGCGCGATGTAGGTCTTGCCGGTGCCGGCGGCGCCGGCCAGGGTCACCAGGTCCACTTGTGGATCCAGCAACAGGCCCAGCGCGAAGTTCTGGCGGGCGTCCTGGGCCCGGGCGCCCCACACCGCATTGCGCTCCACGCGGAAGTCCCGGCAGACCTCCAGCAGCGCGGAGTCGCCCTCCACCTCCCGCACTATGGCCTGGAACCGGGGGGCCGCCTCGTCGTCCACTACCAGCATCGCCGGGTGCCAGTCCCGCACCGGTGGGCCGCAGAGCCGGTAGAAGCTGCGCTCGCCTTCCTTCCATGACTGCAGGCGCTCGGCGCAGGCCTCCCACAACCCCGTACCGGTGACCATCACGCCGCTGGCCATGGTGTCGATATCATCGATGGCCCGGTCGTTGAAGTAGTCCTCCACCGGCAGGCCGAAGGCGGCGCTCTTGACCCGGAGGTTGACGTCCTTGCTGACCAGCACCACGGTCTCGTCCGGGCGCTGCTCCTGGAGCCGGATGGCCTCGGCGATGATGCGATTATCAGGGGATTCCGCCGGCGGCCCGCGCTCGCCGCGGGGAATGTCCGGCAGGAAGAACAGCCGGCCCTGGGGGGTGGCCTCCCCCAGCGAGGGCAGCTGGACGCCGGCCTGCACTTCGGCGGGGACGATGTCGCGCAGCAGCTCGCTGAACGTGCGGGTCACCTGGCGGGCACTGCGCGCCATGTCCGTGAAGCCCCGCTTGAGCTGATCCAGTTCCTCCAGGACGGTGATGGGAATGACGACGTCGTGTTCCTGGAACTTGAAGATGGAACTGGGATCGTGGATCAGGACATTGGTGTCGAGGACGTAGCTGCGTTTGGGTTTCTTGTCGATTCTGACCATGTTCGCTCCGGGCGCTGTCCGGGCCGGCCGTGGCAACTCGCGGCTGCCATGGTACCCGACCGCCGCTATAGGGAGTATGCCCGGACGAAGTGCTGCGCTGCTCCAGCCCGCCGACTGCCATCGACGGAATCAATGCCATGCATCGAAGGAAAAAACTATACAAGTCTGTCTAGGCGAGTAGACTGCACAGACAGATCGGTATAGTTCGCCGGTCTGGACGTTCCGAGACAACGCCTACAGGAGTCAAATCATGAACCGCAAGACTGGCACGACCTCCGCCTTCGCCCTCGCCCTTGTCCTGGCTGCACCCGCGGTATCCGCCACCGACCTGGTCTATGGCGGCTTCCAGCGCCACGGGGGTATCATGCTGCCCGCGGATTGGAGCGAGTATGCCGCGTCTCCGGCCGGTGCGCAGGAGGATCCGACCACCGCGCGCCTCGTCTACGGGAGCTTCCGCTCCGGTCCGCAGGGGCATCTGTTGCCCGCCGACCCGCCCGCCACGGCGGCGTCGAGTGGAGGGGACGCGGCCCGCGCCCCGGCTCTTGCCGGCACTGAGTTGCTGTTCGGCAGCTTCGTGCGGCGCGATGGCATCGCCGTGCCGGCAGCTGGAACCAGGGGCTCAGCCGCAGAAGAAACGACTGCGACTGAATCCCTGGTGAGCCGCGGGCGTTGATCCAGGGACTCCCCCGGGTTACGGATGGCGGACGCAGCCGGGCGCCAAGCGCCCGGCCTGTACTACCCTTTGCACCGGCCCCCTCCCTGGAGCCTGGCGCAAGCTCGTGAAGTGCCGGCGACCACAGCGCTTCCCCACCGCGCCGGCTGCTTGCTCAATTCGAACCGCTGGCGCCCCGTCGCCAGCGCCGGAGTGAACCCGGGACCGCCAGACACGCCAGCAGCAGCAGGCTCCACGGATCCAGCGCTCCACTGCCACCGTCGTCATCGTCACCTTCGGCGGGGGTTTCGGGTACGGGATCGGGAGCCGGAGTCGGGTCCGGATCTGGCGTGGGATCAGGGTCTGGAGCGGGGTCCGCCTGGGCGGCGTCCAGCCGCAGCACCAGTCCGGTTTCGCCAAATGGGGTGCCACTGGAGTTGACCATGACGTAGAGGTTGCCCGCGGCATCCTCGCCGAACCCGTTAACCGCCACCGGCAGGGTGCCATCCGGGTTCAGGGGAAAGCTGTCGTCGCCGTCCGTCTGATCAGGATCCACCACCTCCGTGACGTCCAGGGCCAGCACGTTGTTCTGGTCGTCAAGATGGAACAGGCGCCCGGCGTCAGCGCCGAAGCTGCCGAAATCGCCGAACACATAGCGACCGGCGAGCGCGGGAATGGCGCTGCCCCGGTAGACGAAGCCGCCGGCGATGGCGATGCCCTCGTCGTGGTCGTATTCGGCAATGGGGTCGACCAGTCCAGCCGGCGCGTCCCGGCTGTCCTGCTCGGTCACGAAGCCTTCGTCGTTTTCCGCCGTGGCTGGATCGTCCGCCACGAAGAAGAAAGAACCTTCCTTGAAATTCCACCCGAAGTTATTGTTGAGGGTGGAGATGGTAGCGGGATCAAGGGCGTTGACCTCCTCCACGTCGTTCTGGCCCACGTCGGCAACCCAAAGCCGTCCCTGCACCCTGTCGTAGGCGATGCGGAACGGGTTGCGCAAGCCGTAGGCGAGAATCTCGTCGAGCCTCGCATCCGCCGGACCGACGAAGGGATTTCCAGCCGGTATGCCGTACTGGCCATTGGCGGAATTGGCACCCAGCGGGTCGATGCGCAGGATGGCCCCCAGGGGATTGGTGGCGTCCTGACCGTTTCCGTCGGCCCCATGGCCGGTACCTTCATCATCGGCGTTGCCGCCGTCTCCTACCGAAATCAGCAGCTGGCCGTCGGCGTCGAACACCAGGGCGCCCGCGTTGTGGTTGAACTGGGGCTGGTCGATACGCAGCAACTCCCGGCGGCTGGCGGGGTCGGGCAGGGAATCCGGATCCGTTGGCTGCGGCACCTGCCATTCGGTAATCACCGATTGGTGGTTGGCGATCTGCCCCGCCGGCATCGTGGAGAAGTCGGCCGTCTGGTCCGCCGGCGCGGAGTGATATGTGTACAGGAGGCCGTTGGTCTGGAAGTCGGGGTGGAAGGCGAGCCCCAGCAGGCCGCGCTCGTCGAAGGTTCCTTGCCCGAAGGCACCCAGGGGAACGAGCAGATTCAGTCCGGTGGCTCCGATATCCAGGTACTCCCTGACGAATCCTGTAGTCAGATCACCGGCGTAGATCACCCCGGACTGATCCACCACATAGAGCCGATTGCCGTTCACCGGATCGAACGTGCCCCAGTTGGGGGCCGTGAGGCCTGCCGCCACCATGGTCAGCCTCACCTGCACCGAACTGGTTGGCACCGGCTCGGGGATAGGATCGGCCAGGGGGGTCAAGGCGTCCGGCGCCTGCGGGTTGACGCTGGCGGTGAAAGAGAACTGGTCGACGGCCAGGTCGCCGCCCTCGACGTCGAACTCCAGACGCTGGATCAGGCTCTCGCCGGCGGCCCGAGTCTCCGACAGCCGCTGGAACCCGGCCGGCGCCTGCGCATTTCGAACCACGGCGCCGGTGTCATCGATAAAGCGGACTGCGCCTGCCGTCGCCACGCCATCCAGCCGCCAGTCGAAACTGACTGCGCTAGCCGGCGTCTCGAAGCTGACCGTGGCGGTGGTCCCGCCCAGGGCATGCCAGGCAAAAAACCCCTGGGTGTAGAGTTCGCCAACGCCTCGGGTCTCCGCCTCGCCCCCGACGAAGCTCGCGCTGATTGGCGAGGTGCCAATGGTGAATTGGGTGGCGGTGATTCCCTCGAAGCTAGTGGTTTCTGTGGTCTGGGCCGGCGCGGCCTGAGCCACCAGAGCGAGTGCCAGCGCAGCCAGGAGAAAAAAGCCGCGGAGCGGACAGCGTGACGGTGGGTATGGGGCGGATGGGCTGACCATGGAAGACCTCCTAGATGCTGCTTGTCCGGGAGAGGCGCAACACTCGGCGATGCTCAAGCGCTTGCTCTAGAATCACCTCATGCCCATGTCAGTCTAGTAAGCACCCGCTCCAAAACAAGGTGCTGATTTCATTCTCCTGGATCGGCTCCGGCGCCCGACACATCCACGGAACCCACCACTGAAAAACATATACATACCAAACTGTCTGAATGTAGTATCGATCCAGGCCATATGGGCCGGACGACTGTCCCGCAAAGAGCAGCGACGAGGTGCTGCGTGACTGGTTCACGAAAAGACGCCCTGCTTGATACTGCGGTGCGCCTGTTCTACGAGCAGGGCTGCCACGCCACGGGTATCGACCGGCTGCTGGCCGAGGCCGGCGTCGCGAAGATGACTCTCTACAAGCACTTCCCGTCCAAGGACGACCTGATCCTGGCCGCCGCCACCCGGCTGGGTGAGCGCCATCAGGAGCGCCTGGTGCGCTACGTGGAAAGTCGTGGTCCCGCCCCCCATGACCGCCTGCTGGCCGTGTTTGATTTCCTGGAGCATTGGGTGAGACAGGAGGACTTCTGCGGCTGCCCCTTTGTCAAGTTCTCCACCGAGTACCCGGAAGCGGAACACCCTGTTCACCGGGCGGTGGCAGACTACAAGGAGCGCCAGAGGCTGTATTTCCAGTCGTTGGCACGAGCTGCCGGGGTGGCGGATATCGAAGGCTTTACCGAGCGTTTTCTGGTGCTCGTGGACGGCGCGGTCGCACTGACCCAGGTCACCGGCCGCAATGAGCCCATCCGCGTGGCCCGTGAGACGATTTCCGCCATGCTGGGCGATGCAACCGATGATGCGGGGCGTGCAGGCAGCGGGTTGCAGACCCGTTGACCTGACCCTTGCGCATAAGTCGGCTGGCGTCACAGCGACGCACGCAGGTCGGATGTTCCCGGCAACCAACAGGCGGCTGGGCGGAGCCACCGTCGGCGGAGACGTCGGCTGCTATGAGCAGCCGACCTACCGGACGGCTCACCACCCAGGCAAAGCGGCCGGGGGTGGTCTCTCCAGCGAGGTTGCGTGACAAGGTCAGCCCGTTCACGGGGCGGTTGTTTTCGAGCGGTGGATGGCTCGACAAGCTCATTGGCGCTGCCGGAAACCGCCGAGACGGCATGGTTAACAAATCACCCGACTAGCAGCCTGTCGGACTTAGGGGTCCTGAACTCCCCGAGTGGGAGAGCGAGGTCAGTTTTTCGATCATTTGAGGAGAATAGCCGCAGCTCAGACGAAAAGGATCGGAATGGGACCGCTGTCCCACCGGCGCAGTAGGAGCAGCCTAAGTTCGACAGGCTGCTAGCCGGCCAGCCCAGATGAGCAGCCTGCAAGCAAGGCCTGTCCAACCCAGGGGCTGGACAGGCCACCTGCCCCGCGGCTCAGCCGAAGTGCTTCTTCAACTCGCCCAGCAGCGCCTGATAGATGGGACTGCAGAACGAGCCCACATCCTGGGAGCCCTCCGATTCCCAGTTGGCGTACCAGAGCACCACCGACTGGTCGGTGTCGGTCACCGCCAGTACCCGCACATCACCGATATAGCCCTGGACATTGTCACTGGACAGCGCCTCGGGACCGTCGTCGATGCTGTAGCGCAGCGTGCGGGTGGGATCGTCCAGGCCCAGCAGGGTCTCGTGGAAGGCCCCGTTCAGCACCCGCTTTGCGCCAATCTGGTCGCTGGCCGCCGAACCTGCCTTTTCACAGCTCTCCACCACACCGGGGGCCCAGGACATGTCGTGGAAGTTGCGAAGCGCCGCCCAGACCCGGTCCGCCGGCGCGTTGATCACTGCCGAATTGAAACAACCCATGGATTAGAACCTCCCGAAATCGTTGATCGCCGAACGGCGGACGCGCCTCCGGCCCGCCCGCCGCTCATCCTTTCAGCCGCGAACCCCTAGAACCGGAATTCGCCGCCCACCAGCACCGCCTGGTACTCCTCTTCCGGCGCAAAAATGCCCGCCGCCACGCCGTTGCTGGAACTGCGCTCGAAATCCTGGAACTCGATGTTGACGTTCAGGTTGGGCGTGAGCTGATGCTGCACATAGACCATCAGCAGCTCACGCTCCACATCGCCGTTGCCGATGAAACTGTTGGCGTCCTCGCTGCCCTCGCCGTAGCTCACCCCCACAACGGTCTTGCCGAGGAAGGTGTAGTCGCCGTTGACGTACCAGCCATTGCCCTCCACGGTGTCGCAGTCGATGGCGTCGCACCTTGTGCCGAAACCGATGAAGCCCTCGGCGATACCCTCGGTGGCCTCCCAGTTGCCGGTGAGGCCGAAGTCGCCGACGGTGAGCCTGCCGCCGAAGTTGTAGCCCTCGATAGTCGTGTCATTACTGCTTCCCAGGTCGTCGATGCTCTGGCGCATAAAGCCGGCCCAGGCGTTGACGTTGCCCTTCAGGCCGCCCAGGGGCAGCGGGGTGAGGTAGTTGACTTCAACTTCGAACAGGGGCGAGTTGGTCTCGATGTCGCTGGTGCCGCCGATGTCGGTGAAGTTGAAGAAGGTTCCGCCGAAGCTGTCAGTAATGAAAGGCGTACCGCCCCCCGGGGTACCGAATGCCTGCTCCACCGGATCGAAAGCACCCGCGCGCAGCTGCAGGCCGGCGAGCCGCGGCGAGGTATACCGCAGCCCCGCGGTCCAGTCGGTCCAGGTGTAGCCGGTGCCGATATGGCCACAGTTGGGGCCGCTGCCGTCGGGGCCGACGCAGAGGTAGCCCACGCCCCGCATGCTGCTGGTGTCGTTGAGAATCGCCGATGAGCTGAAGATGGCGAAGCTGCGGCCAAAGTTGATGGTGCCGTAGGGGGTGCCGATGGCGATATCGGCGCCCCGCACCTCGATCTGCTCGCCGGTGCGCCGGTTCTTGCCGCCGTTGATGCTGGAGGCCACCTGGAAGTAGGCCGACACGTTGATGCCGTTGTATTCCGGGGCGGACACCAGGAACTCGAACTTGGACGGGTTGAACCCGGTCAGCACCCGATAGGTCTCCTCCTCCACATCCCCGGAAGGTCCTTCCGGAAAGGTCTCATCGAAGTCCGCGTATCCGGTCCAGGCGCTCACCAAGCCCATGAACTGGGCCTTCCAGCCGCTCTCCGTCTCCAGGGTGATGGCCTGGGCCGATCCCACGGCGAAACACAGTCCCACTGCCACGGCCCAGGCGCTACGCTGCATGCACTTTTCCATGACTCCTCCTCCCATTTCGTTATGGGATGATCTTTCTTGTGGATGCTATCGGGCCGCCTCCGTTATGAGTCCGGTGTGCCCGACGCGTCCGCCATGACGCTGCTTAACGGACCGGCTTGGTGAACAGCACCGGCTCGGCCACTCCCAGGGAATCCCCGAGCCGGCCGATCATGACGAAGGTGGTGATGACCGCCGTCAGCTCGATGAGCTGGTCCGCCTTCCAGTGGGTGCGCAGACGCTCCCAGATCTCGTCGCTCACGTCATTGGCGTCGATGCCGATCTGCTCCACCAGCTCGAACACGGCCTTTTCGGCATCGTTGAAGTGAGGGCTCAGCTGCCAGAGAGAATTGGCCACGTCTCCCACCTTGTCCACGGGATTGCCGAGTTCCACGGCCAGTTTCTCGTGGGCACCGTAGCTGTAGAACGCGCTGATCGCCCGCAGCGTCTTGAGGATAACCAGTTCCTTGAACGCCCAGTTGACCCGGCCGTCCTGCAGGGACTGGGCGAAAAAAGCGGTGATGGTGCGGCACATGGCGGCATTGGTGCCCAGCGCCTTCACCAGGTTGGGTACATGGCCGAAGTGTTCCTTGGCCACCCGGAAAGCTTCCCGGACATCGTCGTTGTCCGGCGTTTCAACCATTGCGACTGCAGGCATCTTGTGATCCTCCGTCTGTTGAATTCGCGTTCTTTATGGCGCCTAGTGACTGCCGCCGCGGGCTATGAAATGCTCCAGATGCTTGGCGGCGGCCTTGGACTTGGGCGGCTCCTTGGCGAACAGCACGGGCTGATGGCCGGTAAATGCGTCTTCCAGCTGCACACCCAGGGCGTCGCCGAACTTGGAGACCTGCAGGTAGGCGCCGATGGTGGCCACCATTTCCACGATCTGCCCGTCGTCGTAGTACTCGTGAACCCGCTTCCAGATGTCCGCCGGAATGTTTTCAGGGTTCAGTACCGCATAGCTGCACAAATCGAGAATGGCGACTTCGTTGGGCTTGTAATGGGGTGAATCCTTATAGAGCATCCCCACGATGTCCCTCTGCTGCTCCTCGGTTACGCCGAGGCGGGCGGACACGACCTCGTGCTGGGTCACGCAGTACAGGCAGTCGCCCATCTTGGTGGCCTTGAGGATGAGCAGTTCCTTGGTGTACCAGTCCACCTGCCCTTCCTTGAGGATTTCGAAGAAGATGTCCCACATCTTCTCGGCCATCTCCGGCGCATGGCCGGTAATCTGGAAGATATTGAGGACCATCGTGAAACGCTTTTCCGCGTCGTCGTAAATGCGCTGGACCACGGGGTCGCTGGTGTCTTCGGGTCTTACGTATGGGAGCTGCGCTTCAGACATGCCTTACCTCCTCTCCATGAACGATATATCGCAGGTTACAAGCGTCCCCAGCCCGGCGGCTGTAATTTTGAATCGCTTGCACCAGAACGTTTTATAGCATAGGCTGCACAAGGCGTCAATGAAGGGACTGGAAGAGCGTGGAACGCTCGAAGCTGGAGGCAAACCATGGCAGTGACAGCAAAAACCGCCACCCCTGACCTGCAACGCAGCCCGGGTCGGCCCCGGGCGTTCGCGACCGAGGAGGTCCTGGTAGCCGCCCTGGAATTGTTCTGGAAGAACGGCTACCGCAACACCACCACCCGGGATCTGGAGCAGGCACTCGGCCTCAGTCAGTCGAGCATCTATAACGCCTTTGGATCCAAGCAGAACCTCCTGGAGGCGGCTCTCGATCGCTACGAGGCAATCACCGAGCGGGAACTCCTGATGCCATTGGAGCAGGCCGAGGATGGACTCGCTTCGGTGGATCGGTTCCTGCTCTCCCTGGGGCACTGGGTCACCCACGACGGGCGCCGCGGCTGCATGCTCATCAACATGATGGCGGAGGACGGCGGCAGTACCGACGATATTACTCGCCGCGCCCGGCGCTACCGCGAGCGTGTGCGCACCGCCATGCGCACCGCCATCAGCCGCGCGATACGCGACGGCGACGCCGTGCCGTTGGAGGTGGAGGCTCGGGTGGAGATGCTGATCACTTCCGTACTGGGCCTCAACATCGCGGCCCGCGGGGGTGCCTCAGACGCTGAGTTGAACCAACTGCTGAATGGCATTCGCAGCGAGGTGAAGAGTTGGCGTGTCGTCACCCAGTAACGAGGAGCGGAGCTGCAGCTCCGGGCCGCCGCTGACCACAACCAAGATCGGTGGCCGGTGCGCGTCGGGAATGGCCAGTGATCCGGCGGGACGGACTGGTGCTCCGGCGATGGGCTGCGTCGCGGGGGCGCTGTAGCAGCACCGCCGGGCCAGCGGCTCCGTTCTGCCGGGAACGAGTAAATCCGCGCTTCACTCATCCACCCAGGCCCGGACCGGGTCGTGCCGGTCATTGTCGTGTAGTGGGCGATGTGTCGCTGGGCTATTTTTGGGATCTGCAGCGGCGTTCACACGAAATCCATGGAGCGGCCTGAGCTTTACACCTAAGTTGGCTGGCGTCCGCGGGCGGGCCGGTTGCTCCCGGCAAGCGGCGGGTGCGCATGCACTCCATGGGCAGATGCCGGCTGCCATAACCAGCCAACCGGCTCGCCTAAGCTCGCCGTAGGTGACGATGCAAAGTGACAGGGAGCCCGAAGTCCGGCACCACGGCCCTAAACCGTGCGGAGAGCGTCACGCAGCGCTGCGCGCAACGTGACCAACGCGCAACCGCCCGCCCGAACAGAGCGCCGGAGGGCGGTTTGTCCAGCGGGGCTAAGTGACAGGCTCAGATGGAGTGGCCACGCCGGCATTCTGATTCCGGGTATGGCGAGACGCCTCGACCTGCGCGGCTGCCAGCACTTCAATTGGCGGCCCTGCTCCGGGCACGACAACGGTCAGGAGGATTCGATGAGCCAAACCCTGCTTCTCTACGTAGCCGACCCGATGTGCTCCTGGTGCTGGGGTTTCACTCCGATCGCGCACGACATCAGGAACACCTATGGCCCGCTGGCGCCACTGAAGATCATCGCCGGGGGGCTTGCCCCCGGAAACCGGCGTGTGTGGAACCACGACGACAAGGTGACGGTTCGTGAGCACTGGGATCATGTCCATGCGGCCAGTGCTCAGCCGTTCAACTACTCCCTGTTCGAACGGGATGATTTCGTATACGACACGGAGCCTGCCTGTCGGGCTCTGGTAGCTTGCCGCGAACTTGGGGACACGGATCCGCTGGCCTATCTGGAAGCGATGCACCGTGCATTCTACGTGTCGAACCTGGACATCACGGATTCCAGCGTCCTGCGCGATCTTGCGGATGAATGCGGTATGCAGCGGCAGCGATTTGCCCAGTGCTACGCGTCCCCCGAAACCGAACAGCTCACGCACGCAGATTTCGAGCTGGCCCGTGCCCTGGGCGTCCAGGGCTTTCCGACTGTCGTGGGCCTGGATGATACTGGGATGGTAAGCACCCTAAGCGCCGGCTTCCGGCGCTGGCGAGACATTCAGCCGCGAATCGAGCAGTGGTTGCGCTCAGTGCGGCCCGAGACTGCCGAATCCGCTCGCTGAGAATGCGCCACGCAGGTCCACCGAGACTATAATTCCCCTATGGGGGCACTGAATCAGTCAGTGCCCCCATGCATGGTCGGCGAGTGCCTTTCCGGCACGCAGCGGAAAAAAACAGGAGGAGACACAATGCCGGGTAGCAGCGACTTCGATGCCCAGACAATGGAACAGGGGCTTCGCGGCATGGAGATCAAACGCCGCATACACGAGCAACTCATCGAAACGGGCCTGACCGAGTCTGGAATCAGGGAGTTGCAGAATAACGAGCCACTCTCCAACCCAAAAGACCGCGTCATCATGCGCATAATTGTAATGCGCTCGATGCGTGACCAGGTGGTCCACGCAATGGGAAGTGATCAGTCCACGGCGACGGTCTAGTGAAACGCTGATTAAAGCCATCCCGGCTTTAATCAGCCCAGGTCTCGATTGCGCAGCACGGGTTCGAACCACCCATCACCCCGCCAGACCTTCACCGGGACGCCTGGCGCACCGGTTGCGGCGGCTCGGCTACTCCAGGGTCTCGCCCTGATCCGTTGCCGCGATGGCATTCTGGCGGAACGACTCTGCAATGGAGTGGGCGTAGTAGAAGAACAGACCGAGCAGTTCACTGGTGTTCATTTCCGTCTCTCGGGCAGCTTCCAGGGCCCGGTCCAGGTGCTTTGTGACTGCCTTAGCGTTCGGTTCAGTGGTGTCTGGATCCAGTCCCCCGCCCAACATCATGTCTTCATCCATTTCCTGACCTCATCGGTTAGTCTCGGCCGGTGTGCGGACCCCAGGTCGGGGCTACCCCGCGACGTGTGTTGCCTGTCTCAAGATAGGCCATCGAGCGCCGGCGCGCCGCAGCAGAGCGGCTGCCTGCGGTGTAGAGTTTTTCGGGTCGGCGGACAGGGATGCCCCGCCCCTCTTCCCGGTCGGTTGGCGCTCAGGTAACGAAAAGGGAGCCGGGCGGTTAGTCCGGCTCCAAGCATCACCAAGTCCACTCGGCCAACTAATGAGGGGGGCTCCGGGAGGAGACAGAGCCCACCCCGGTTTGTGGCCTAGTTGAAGGGCGCATTCCCCGGAGGATTCACCCCCGTGGGATCCGCAGGGTTGCCGAGGAATCCCTGGGTGGGAATGGTCCAGTTGATATTGCCGAAGTTCGGCTGGGTCGGATCCCCCAGCTCTAGGGTGTTGAGGCGCGGTGGCCACAACAGGAAGTTGCGGAACGAGTAGGTGGTGATCCCGTCCGCCCGCACGCACCGTGGGTAGGAGGTACCGTGGACCCGGCCGTAGAAGCCAGGTGCCCCCACGCTCATCTGGCCGTTGAGTTCCGCATTGCTGGGATCCGGGAAACCGGAGACTTCGCCGTCTGGATCGAACAGCCCGATGCCGGTGCCCGTGGCCATGTCACTGCGGGCGTTGATCTCCGCACTGCCGGGGTTCGGGCACAGATCGCAGGGGAAGGACTCCGGCACCCCATCCGGCGGGCGGAACCGGGTCGGCACTTCGGACTGGTAATGCAGCACCAGGGTCGGTTCGTCCTGGCCGAACTTGAGGTCGTAGTTGCCCCAGAAGAAGTCCGTGCCCCGGGCAAAGTAACCGATGGCCCATTCCGGCCGGGCGAAGGGCCGCGCCGTCGCGTCCGCGCCATTGACCGGACCTGCATTGGCCACGTCCTGCACCGCGTTGAGGTCCGGGCGAGTGGTGGCATCCACGGCATCCACGTCGATGCCGACGATGGGGGCCACCCGGCGCCACCATTGTCCCCACTTGGCGGTGCCGCCGCTGGGGGTATTGGTGGTACTGCCTCCAGAGGCACCGCGCTTTGCCGGGCTGGGCGGCGTGGTACCGCTAAGGGGCTGCGCCGGATCGCTGGGAGTCGTGAACGGCCGCGTGCCGGCCGACACCGCTTGAATGTCGGGCAACACATCCATGGGCTGGACCACGCCACCCCAGAACCCACCGTCACGCACCTTGCCGGGCCAGTCGGGGCTCGCCGCAGTGGTGCGGGTGGCCGTGCCGTTGACCACGATGCCGCCGGTATAGTTCGGATGGTTCCTGCCTGCCCGGGCCACCACGGTGTAGGCGGTGTCCGGTGCCAGCAGGGTGGGGGCCATGCGGGCGTAACCCACGATGTTGCCACCGGCGTCGAACTGCACCGCATAGCGGGGCGAGAACAGACTCGCCTCGTTGCCGGCATCCGGGCTGCCTGGATACTGGTAGGTGTAGGCGTTGAAGGGGAAGAAGCCGTCGGCCGCGGGATCATCGAAGTCCAGGCCCCACATGCGCCGGGCCCAGTTGATGGCCGCCCACAGGTCGTCGCGGATGGCCGCGTTGGAGAGGCCCAGGATATCCCGCTGCCAGAACTCGGCGGAGCGGTCGGGGATCTCGTTACCGCCCACCCCGCTGGGAATGGGGTTGAGGGGTGTGCCCGTATCGGCCGCCGTGGGCATGGTGACACCGAAGGCGGCCGGGTTCTGCAGGGTGTGCTGCTCGAACAGACCGCTGGTGTTGGAGAACTTGCCGTTGGGGAAGGTATCCGACAGCGGATCGATACCCTGCACGCCCTCGGCCATGTACAGCAGGGCGAAATCGAAACCGCCGAAGGGCCGGTTGGGCAGCTTGGTCCACGGTCCGTTGTAGTCCGGGAAACGAGCCAGCCGATCAGCGCCAGGGGGCTGAACGCCTGGGAAGGTGCTGGGCCGCAGGGCAAAGGCGTGAACCTCCGGGACCCGCAGCATGCCAAGGGAGGCGGCACCCAGTCCGGCGGCGCCGATCCCCATGGAAGCAAGCAGCTCCCGTCGGTTCAGTGTCAGTGACTTGCCTTCATCTTTCTTCATGGTCTCTCCTCGCTCACTCTCCTCTCCTCACAAAACCCCCTTGGGTACTACTCAGGGGCCCTCGGTACGAGCCTGAACACCCGCACTTATACGTATCCTTTATTCTATAGCATACGCTCCATAATCGGTCAACGACCCCGGTGACTGAACCCTGTCTAATCTAGATAGGCCGGTGCAGGGGGTTCCGCCAGCGGTCCGAGCGGCAGTCCACAAATGTTTAGGTTGCACGCCGGGTTCATCACAGAGCCGCCTCAAGGAGCCGTGGCCAGAGCAATCGCTCCAAATTGACTTGTTTTGTAGCGCCTGCTATAGAAGATTGCAAGCGGCAGCACGGAATAAAGCCGTGGATCGGTCTTCAAGGCCGTAGTGTTGCCCGGGTGTGTTCATCCTGTCCGGTCCG
>CAZAQB010000045.1:0-4763 GCA_964487155.1 uncultured Ectothiorhodospiraceae bacterium | reverse complement strand
GATGGCGACGGAGATGGCGACGGGGATGGCGATGGCGACCAGACCGCGGCCCCGGCTATTCATCCCCTGGCCGGCTCGTGGTTCGGCACCGCTGATTTCGACCTCACCATGGCTGGCGCCAGTGTCGGAACCACTCGCCTGACCTTCGACGAGGACGGGGGGCTGATCTCGGTGGAACTGGACGGCGTGGCCAGCGACCTCACCGGCGAACTCCAGGAGGGCAACACCGGGCTGTTCGAATACGACCTCTCCGACGGCACGGCGGTGGCGGTCTACCTGGGACCCAATGGCCGGAACATCGCGGTGGCCGACAATGGCGGTGGTGCCGCGGCCCTCACACGGGACGCCACTGCCCTCCCCCGCTTCAGCGCTGCGGACTTCGCCTCCAATTTCGGTGGCAGCGCCTTCCTGGTGGACGACGGCTTCAACCTGATCGGGTTGGCGGACGCCACCGGCAGCGTCGCCGCGCCACCCGCCCCCATGGCCTTCAGGTTCGAGGATAGCGAGGGCTGCCTCTCCGCCGGCGTCCTCAACGCCCCGGATCCGACGCTCGGCTTCTCCCAGGGCAGCTTCAGCAACCAGGACGGCGAGAACTGCCTGCCCGGCGGCGACCTGAGTTTCTATCTGGCCCCCAGCAAGGAGTTCGGTGTGGCTGTCGCCTGCACATCGTTCACCGCGGCCAGCGCCCCCGATGACTGTGCCTTCCTCGCCTTCGGCAAGCAGGCAACCGGTGTCGGCGGTGCCCATCCCCTGACCGGGAACTGGTATGGCACCGCGGACAACCTGACGGACCCTGGCGGCCTGTCGACCCTCCAGTTCAGCTTTGACCATGGCGGGGACCTGGATTCGGTTCTGCTGAATGGCGCGGACACAGGGGTGTCTGGTGAGCTGCAGGGCGTCGAGGCAGGGCTGTTCCAGTACGCCTTAAGCGACGGCACCAGCCTCTCCGTCTACCTCGATCAGACCGCGGACAACATCGCGGCGGCCGACAACGCGGACGAGGTGGCCGTGCTGAGCCGGGATGCCGGCAGCCTGCCGGAGTTCCTGCCAGGAGACCTGACCGGCCAGTATGAAGGTGCCCAGCTCAGCCTCGACGAGAGTTACAACGTCGTCGAGCGGCTCTCGGCATCGGGCAGCGTGGCCGGGTTGCCGGCACCGGTGAACATCCAGTTCGAGGACGGCAACGGCTGCCGCTTCGACGGCAGTCTCGACGTGCCCAATCCCTCCTTCGGCCTCGCCCAGGGCAGCTTCACCAACACCGCCGGCACCGCCTGCCTGCCGACCGGCGACTTGAAGTTCTACCTGGCGCCCAGCAAGGCGTTCGCGCTGGCCGTGGGTTGCAGCAGCTTCAGCGCCGCCGCCGTGCCCCAGGAATGCGCCTTGATCCCCGTCAACAAGACCGGTGCCGGTGATGGAGTGACCCACCCGCTGTCGGGCACATGGTTCGGGACAGCGGACAATATTGCTGACGCCGGCGGCTTCGTCACCATCGATCTGGCGTTCAACCAGCTCGGCGAGATAACCAGCGTGCGCCTGGACGGGCAGGACGGCGGCGTCACCGGCGAACAGGTCAACGATGGCAACGGCCTGTTCGAGTACCAGCTCTCCGATGGTACCGGCATGGCCATCCGGCTGGGCCAAGAGGGGCGCAACCTTGCGCTTGCCGACACCCTCGGCGAGGTGGCCGTGCTGACCCGCGGCGCGACGCTGCTGCCGGGCTTCTCGGACAGCGATCTGCCCGGATCCTACGATGGGTTGAGCTTCCGGGTGGATGCGGCCTTCACGGTCACCGGTGCCACCAGCGCCTCGGCAACCCTGGCCTCACCGCCGCTGCCGCCGCTCCTGGAGTTCAAGGACGGCTCCGGCTGTGAGTTCAGCGGTAGCGTCAATTCCGCCGTTGACGCCGGCTTCGGGGTGGCCGTAGGTGACTTCACCAACACTGCGGGCCCGGTGAGCTGCCTGTCCGGCGGTGAAGTGAAGCTGTACCTGGCCCCCAGCAAGGACTTCGCTCTGGCCGTGGCCTGCAGCGGTTTCCTGCCGGGGAACATTCCTCAGGAGTGCGCCTTCATTCCTGTCAATCGGCAATAGTTGCGCCCGGATCCCGGGCTTTGGCTTTGCGGCCGGCTCCGGAGGAGCCGGCCGCATGCCGTGGGTTGCTGCGCCTGGGATCAGACTGCACTGCTCGAGCGGCCCGCGCCGGCAGCGAGTATGAGCGCAGACTCCAGAGGAGCCCGGACTCGGTGCCTGGGGTACGCCTCGGGGCCGGAGCGGTAGCGAAATGACTACAGGGAGCGGTTTCGCCCGCGCTTGCCGCCGCCCGGCTCCCGCCTTCCCCGCACCGGCGCTTCCGGCGCCGGCACTTCGCCCCGCAGGACGCGCAGCATTTGGTAGTGATCGGGCAATGCGGCGAGGAGCTGGCCGCGCTGGGCCTCGAAGTGCCTAAGGGAGTATTCCCAGGGTTCGCGAACCAGCAGGCCGGCGGTGGGAAGTGCGCGGTCGGCGTAGTAATTCTTGGCGATCAGAACCAGCGTGTAGACGCTATGTGCGAACACCTGCCGGGAGGACAGATCCTCGGCTACCGGTAGAGCGTGCCGCCAGATCTCCAGATTCTGGCGCAGGGACTCGGGTATCTGCGCCTCCTCCCGGGCCTCGACCCAGTAGGGCGAATCGGTGCGGTTGTTGAGATGGAAGTGCAGTGCGACGAAATCCAGGATCTCGTCGTAGAGATGGTTCATGCGGCGATCAAAGCGGTCCGCCAGGGCCGGCTCGAAAGCCGCGCTGGGCCAGGACTTGATCAGCATGTTGACGGCGAACTGCACCATATAGATGGCGGTGGCCTCCAGGGGCTCGATGAAGCCCGACGACAGGCCCATACCTACGCAGTTGTTGACCCAGTGCCGGCGCCGATGTCCCAGGCGCATGGGTATGAAGCGTGGCTCCCCCGCCGCCATGGAGGGTCCCAGGTGAGCCGCCAACTCGTCCATGGCGGCATCGTCGCTGCTGAACCGGCTGGAGAACACATACCCGGCCCCCACCCGGTTGAACAGCGGTATCTGGAAGCACCACCCGGAGTTCAGTGCCGTGAGCCGAGTCACCGGCTCGATGCGCGTCGGATCCTCGTGGGGCACCTGCACCACCAGGGCGCGGTCGTTGAGCAGGTACTGATCGTAGGCCTCGAAGGGCACCCCCAGATGCTCGCCGAGCAGGTTACTCCGGAAGCCGGTGCAGTCGATCACCAGTTCCACCGGGTGACGGCCCCGCTCCCTGAGCAGCAGGGCGTCGATGAAGCCTCGCTCGTCGAACTCCACCCCTTCCACATCATCCATGACGTGCGTGGCGCCGAGCTTGACCGAGCGCGCGCGCATCAACCGCGCCAGTTCACCCGCATCGAAATGATAGGAGTACCCGGCGACGCTGCCCTGGGGACCGGCTTCGGCGGTAAACGGAGCGCGCAGATGCTCCACCAGATCGGTCGCCGGAGAGACCAACCGCGTATACGCTCGCCCCGCGGTTGGCGAATTGCGTTGCGGGTGGAAGGCCAGGAAGAAATCCGCCAGCGTCCCTACCATGCCGTCCGGCGGCCGGTTCATGATGTTGAGGAAGTCCACCGGCTCTCCCTCGGGGCCGTGGTTCCAGTTCACGAACCGCCCCCCGAGCTTGAAGGTTGCCTGGGTCTGGCGTACGAACTGGCGCTCGTCGATACCGAGGTAGTCGATCAGCGCATGGAGCGCCGGCAGGCTCGCCTCGCCCACGCCAATGGTGGGGATGGACGGCGACTCGATGAGGGTGACGCGGATCTGGGGCTCGCGCCGTCCGGGTAGGGAAAAAGCCTGAAGCAAGGCCGAGGCCGCCAGCCAGCCGGCGGTACCCCCGCCGACGACGGTTACGTCACGAACCGGTTGGGGCATGCTTGCCTCGATTGCGCAATGGGAACGGACTCGCCTCCGGCATCGCCGCGCATCGCCATGAGCATTCTACAATGCCCTTCGCAGGCACCACGGCTGTGCGGCATGGCGAAATGCCCTGCGATGCCGACGACAGACACCCCCGCGGGCCACGGAGCCGCCGGCAGCACGCCTGGGCGTCGTCCACAGTGACAGTAGCAGCGGCTCCAAAATGTGGCAAGGCAGGTCCCCGGCGAGGCGGTAACCGGACAGCAACACGGCGCCGCCGGCCCCGCAACTCCCGGAAAACAGACCTAACCTGGACGCGCCGCCACGCGCACGGGGGCGGCGGGTCTGCACGCGCTGACGGCTCGGCGGATCGCCCAGCGCCTTCCCCGGCGCCCCGGGGACGGGGCTCCGGTCAGTGCCGGAGCCGGTCCACGGACTACTTCACCAGCACGAACATGGCGGCATTGCCGCGGCGGATGTTGAGCAGCAGGCTGTCCGCGTCGCGGACCAGGGTGCGGAACTCGGCCAGGCTGCTCACCGGCTGGCGGTTGACGGAGGTGATCACGTCGCCTTCCCGCAGCACCCGGGAGGCCGGGCTGCCGGGCTCAACGCCGGAGACCAGCACGCCGTTCACCTGACCGAAAAGCGGCGAGCGCTCGTCCAGGTCGGCGAAGCTGGCGCCCTCCAGAGCGGAGTGACTTCCGGACACGGGGGTGTCCCGCTCGCCCGGATCGCCCACCTCGGCCTCGATCTCGATGGTCTCCCCATCCCGGATCACCTTCAAATTGACGTCCGTGCCGATGGGCAGCAGACCGATGGTGTTGGCCAACTCGTTGGCGCTCTCGATGGCCTTGCCGTCCACGGCCACGA
>CAZAQB010000044.1:18692-24474 GCA_964487155.1 uncultured Ectothiorhodospiraceae bacterium | reverse complement strand
TGGGGCCAAGAGACAAGCGAGATCGGTGCAAATTTGTGAAATCTTCGGGCTAAGGTCTCACGTCCGTCGACTCCATGGTCAGGGCGGCCCGGAACGCGTCCTCCAGCACCAGAGCGCTACCGGCGGCTTCCGGCGCCAGGCCCAGGCAGTCCGCCGCCTGCCGGCCGGCAGGCGCGGACTCCGCCAGAGCCGGCCGCCCTTCCAGCTGGTCCGCCATCCAGGCAGCGCAGGCCAGCGCCGCCGGCCCGCCGAACACCTGGTAGCGCGCCGCCTGGACGCGGCCACCGGAGCAGCGCAGCCAGACGCGCACCAGCAGGCCCCGGGATACGGCGCCGGCCTCGGCCTGCACCCACCTGCGCGGGTCCTCCGGGGCACCCGCCCGTCGCCGGTCCCGCCACCAGGCAGCCGCTTCGGCCCCCGGCAGCTCATCCGGGGAATCCTGGCCGGCGTCGTCCACGTGGCGAGTCAGGCCAGCGGGAGCGGCGTGCGGCTCCCGTACAGGGCTTCCAGGGACGCCCCCGCGGCGCGGTCACTCCAGACCGGCGATAGCTCCCGCAGTTCGCACACCCGCCTGCTGATGCATTCGACCGCCTGGTCCACCTCGTGTTCCGTGGTGGGACGGCCCAGGCTCAGGCGCAGACAGGCCCGGGCCAGGGCATCCGGCCGGCCCAGGGCGCGCAGCACATGGGAAGCCTCGCCAGCCCCCGCGCTGCAGGCGGAGCCGAAGCTAACCGCCAGGTCGTCCAGCCCGGCCGCCAGGGCGTCGCCGTGCACGCCGGCGAAGCCCAGGTTGAGAATATGGGGTGCCGCGTCCGGGGGGGAGTTGTCCACCACCGATCCCAGGGCGGCCAGACCGCGGCGCAGCCGCCGGCGCAGAGCCGCGAGGCGCCGTGCGTCCGCCGCCCGGCGCTGGCGGGCCTGCTCGCAGGCCGCTCCCAGCCCCGCCACCTGATGAACCGCCACTGTGCCGGGGCGCAGGCCCTGCTCCTGACCGCCGCCGTGGAGCAGCGCTTCCAGCCGGACCCGGGGACGGCGGCGCAGCCAGAGTGCGCCCACGCCCTGGGGCCCGTAGAGCTTGTGGGCTGAGAGGGTGACCAGGTCGGCTGGAAGTCGGGAGAGGTCGAGGGGCAGAAAGGCCAGTCCCTGTACCGCGTCCACGTGCACCAGGGCGCCGGCCTCCCTTATGCGCGGCACGAGAGCGGAGAGATCCTGCACCGCGCCGGTCTCGTTGTTCACCCAGAGCAGCGACACCACGCCCAGGTCCGGCCGTGACAGGGCCGCCTCCAGGTCAGCCGGCTCGGGCCGGCCGACCCCATCCACCGGCAGCCTGTCCACGGGAAACCCCGCCCGCTCCAGGGCCGCGCAGGGACCCAGCACCGAGGGGTGATCGGTGGCCAGGCAGACCACCCGCTCGCCGCGGCCGTGGGCCCGGCGCCAGCGGGCCGCCCCCAGCAGAGCCAGGTTGTTGGCCTCGCTGGCACTGCCGGTGAACACCACGCCGGCCGGGTCGGCGCCCAGCAGGGCGGCCACCTGCTCCCGGGCCCGCTCCACGACCCGAGCGGCCAGCCGTCCGGGGGCGTGGCGGCTGGCGGGATTGGCGCACAGCCCGCCGTTGAGCCACGGCGCCATGGCCTCGGCCACCGCCGGATCCGGCGGCGTGGTGGCGGCATAGTCGAGGTAGATCACGACTCGCCGGCGCGGCCGCCGGAATCGCCGTCGGAGTCGGCCCCCCGGCGATCCGATTCACCCTCATCCATGGCATGGCCCTCGATCTCGGGCAGCCGCACCTCGGGCACATCGGCCCCGGAGCGCTGCAGCGCCACGGCGAGCTCTTCGAGCCGACGGTCGGTGAGGTGGATATGGTCGAGGATGGCATTGATGGCGCTGGATACCGGGTCGGGCATGTCCTTGGTGGCGCCGTAGGCGTCAAAGCCCAGGCGCTCGGCGGTGGCCGCCCGGCGCCGGTCCTCGGGGGTTTCCTCCCGGCGGCGCACGCCGGCCACTTTGGCGGGCACCCCCACCACCGTGGCCCCGTCGGGCACATCCTTCACCAGCACGGCGTTGGAACCCACCCGGGCACCCGCGCCCACTTCCAGGGGGCCCAGGATCTTGGCCCCCGCCCCCACCACCACGTTGTCGCCCAGAGTGGGGTGGCGCTTGCCCTTCTCCCAGGACGTGCCCCCAAGCGTGACCCCCTGGTAGAGGGTGACGTCGTCGCCGATCTCGGTGGTCTCGCCAATCACCACGCCCATGCCGTGGTCGATGAAGAAGCGCCGGCCGATGCGGGCGCCGGGATGGATTTCGATGCCGGTGAGCCAGCGGCTGATGTGGGATCCGAAACGGGCCAGCCAGCGCAGGCCGCGCTGCCACAGCCAGTGGTTGACCCGGTGGGCCAGCAGGGCGTGCAGGCCGGGATAGCAGGTGAGCACCTCCACCGGATTGCGCGCGGCGGGATCCCGGTCGAAGACGCAGCGGATATCTTCTCGGATGCGGCTGAACATGATGACCGTCCTGTCAGAGGCGGGGAATCAGGAAACGTACGGGCCGCGCTTGGGGCCGGAGTCGGCCCCTAAGTACAGGAGAGACAGGAAGCGGTGCCAGTGTGCGTGGTCATGGCGCGATTATAGCGGCGGCTCGCGGGTCCCGGAACCGCCCCCGGGCCGGTCCAGCATGCGCCCAAGGCTGGCCAGCAGGCCGTGCAGGGCATTGAGCTCGGCCACTTCCGGCCGGGCCCTCTGGAACAGGGCCTGCAGGCGGGCCATGAGCACCTCCGGGTTGTGCCGATAGAGAAAGCCGCTGCGCGCGGCGAGTTGCCGCAGCAGCGCCAGAAACGCCTGCACCCGGGCATCGTCGGCGGGCTGCCGGGCGGGCGGCGCCGCCGGAGCGGCGCTCACGGCGGCAAGGCGCAGCTCGTAGGCAATGATCTGCACCGCCGCAGCCAGGTTGAGTACCGGGTAGTCGGGGTTGGCGGGGATGCGCGCCGCGTAGTGGCAGCGCAGCAGCTCGCCGTTGGTGAGGCCGCTGCGCTCCCGGCCCAGCAGCACGGCCACCGGCTGGTGGGCCGCCTCGGCGACCAGCAGCTCGGCGGCCTCGCGGCACTCCAGCACCGGTGCCCCGAGGCGCCGGGGCCGGGCGCTCAAGCCCACCACCAGGGTGGCTCCGGCCAGGGCGGGGCCCAGATCGGCGTGCTGGCCGGCCCGCTCCAGCAGGTCGTCGGCGTGGGCCGCCGCCGAGCGCGCGGTGTCGTCCACAACGGCCCGGGGGGCCACCAGTTCCAGGTGATCGAGCCCCATGGTCTTCAGCGCCCTTGCGGCGAGCCCCACGTTGGCGGGGTGGCTCGGCTCCACCAGCACCACCCGGATGTTACCGAGCCGATCATCGGTCATGGGTAGACCAGAGCGCTGATGCGGCCCGCCGGCAAAGCGCGAGCAGCGTGCTGTAGGCCCCGCCCGAGCGGCCAGCGACGGCGCGAGGGCGCCCGACAGGCCGGCCGAGACGCGGCTGGGCTGCGAGGAGCGCAGTGCATGCGGGAGCATGACCGACCCGCCCCCGGACCGCAAACCCGTGAAGCTTTACTGGTATCCTTCCGGCCCGTTCACCCAAACCCGGCAGTCCGCCATGCATCCGATGGTCAATATCGCCGTGCGCGCCGCCCGCGCCGCCGGCAGCATCATTGTCCGCTACCTGGATCGCCTCGACCAGCTGACGGTGGAGAACAAGGGCCGCAACGACTTCGTGAGCGAGGTCGACCGCATGGCCGAGGAGGCCATCATCCAGGTGCTGCGCAAGGCCTACCCCGACCACGGCATCCTGGCGGAGGAAACCGGCGCCGACCGTCGCGGCGACTGGCTGTGGGTGATCGACCCCCTGGACGGCACCACCAACTACCTGCACGGTTTCCCCCAGTTCGCGGTGTCCATCGCCGTGCAGCACCGGGGCGTCACCGAGGCGGGGGTGGTCTACGACCCCCTGCGCCAGGAGCTGTTCACCGCCAAACGCGGCGGCGGGGCGCTGCTGGACGGCCGGCGCATCCGCGTCAGCCAGCACCGCCACCTGCAGGACTGCCTGCTGGGCACCGGCTTTCCGTTCCGCCAGCCCTACCACCTGGACGCCTATCTGGGCATGTTCCGCGATCTGCTGGCCGGCTGCACCGACCTGCGGCGGGCGGGCGCCGCCGCCCTCGATCTGGCCTACGTGGCCTGCGGCCGCCTGGACGGCTTCTGGGAGATCGGCCTCAAGCCCTGGGACATGGCCGCCGGCGCGCTGCTGATCCAGGAGGCCGGCGGCATGGTGGCGGACTTCAGCGGCGGCGACGACTACCTCGACAGCGGCAACATCGTCGCAGCCCACCCGCGCATCTGCCGCGCCCTGCTGGATACGCTGCGGCCGCACCTCACCGAGACGCTGAGACGGTGAATGGCGGGGTGCTGGGTTTCGCTGGGCTCAACCCAGCCTACAGGCGCGACGGCGGCTACGGCAGGGCCGTAGGCTGGGATGGAGCGCAGCGCAATCCCAGCATGGCGCGCTTGATTGCTCGAGCCGAAGACGCCGGATGCGCTTCGCTTATCCGGCCTACGCCCTTCGCCTAGCCGCTGTGGCCCGGGCGCAGCCCGCGTAGGCCGGATAAGGCGCGTAGCGCCGCATCCGGCGGAAGCTGGCATGGTGCCTTGAGGGTCGCCGGGCCAGCCGGGGACGGTGGTCCGGGCCGCGTTAAAGGCGCCGGATGCGCCGCCACGCGCCTTCACCGATCGACGTCCGGCTGACCGCCCAACCGCCAGGAATCAACCCGTCGCCTCGGCGCGGAACGGCGCCAGGTAGTCCAGGAACTGCCGGGCGCAGTGGTCCCAGGTGCGGCCGCGGGCATGGGTGATGCAGCTCTCCGGCGACAGGTCCAGCGCCCGCGCCACGGCCCGTCCCAGGTCTTCGTCCAGGGCGCCGGTGACGCCGTCCACCACGACGTCCACCGGGCCGGTCACCGGGTAGGCCGCCACCGGCACGCCGCAGGCCATCGCCTCCAGCATGGTGAGCCCGAAGGTGTCGGTGCGGCTGGGGAACACGAACACGTCGGCCGCCGCCACGTGGCTGGCCAGATCCTCGCCGTAGCGGTAACCCAGGAAGCGGGTCTCGGGATGACGGCGTTCCAGTTCCGCCCGGTCCGGCCCCTCCCCCACCACCACCTTGGTGCCCGGCAGTTCCAGGCCGAGGAAATCCTCAAGGTTCTTCTCCACCGCCACGCGGCCCACGTACAGGGATACCGGCCGGGGCAGGCCCAGGAACCCTTTGTCCCTGGGCTTGAACAGATCCGTATCCACCCCCCGGGACCAGACCACCACGTGCGGGAAACCGTAGCCTTCCAGCTCGCGGGCCATGGAGGGCGTGGCCACCAGGGTGCGCTGCGCCGGCCGATGGAAGCGGCGCAGCCAGGCGTAGGTCCAGGACACAGGCACCGGCGCCCGCATGCGGATGTAGCGGGGAAACTGGGTGTGGTAGGCGGTGGTGAAGGGCAGCGCCCGGCGCAGGCAGTAGCGCCGGGCGGCATGGCCGAGGGGGCCCTCAGTGGCCAGGTGCACGGCCTCGGGCTGGAAATCCCGCAGCAGGCGGGCCAACCGGCGCGCCGGGGCCAGGGCGATGGGAATCTCCGGGTAGGTAGGCAGGGGAACGGTGGAGAACTCCTGGGGCGTGATGAAGCGGACTTCGTGGCCCCAGCCGCCCAGGGCCTCTCCCACCCGGCTCAGGGTCGTGACCACACCGTTGACCTGGGGCTTCCAGGCGTCGGTGACGA
>CAZAQB010000044.1:0-18592 GCA_964487155.1 uncultured Ectothiorhodospiraceae bacterium | reverse complement strand
CGGCTCAGGGTCGTGACCACACCGTTGACCTGGGGCTTCCAGGCGTCGGTGACGACGGCAACCCTCACGCAGCCTTTTCCCCGAGCGCATCTCCCTCCCAGCTCTTCACGGTGTGCCGGGCCTGGTCGGTCCACTGGACCAGGTTCAGGCTGCCGTCGGCGGCCTCGGTCAGCGCGGTGCAGCTCTCCACCCAGTCGCCGCAGTTGGTGTAGAGCACGCCGTCAATATCGGTGATCTCCGCCCGATGAATGTGCCCGCACACCAGTCCGTCCACGCCCCGCCGACGGGCCTCCAGCGCTACCGCCTCCTCGAAGCGGCTGATGTACTGCACGGCATTCTTGACCCGGTGCTTGAGGTACTGGGCCAGGGACCAGTAAGGAAAACCCAGCGCCCGGCGCAGCCAGTTGACCCAGTGATTGGCCCGCAACAGCCAGTCGTAGGCCCGGTTGCCGACCATGGCGAGCAGTGGGCTGCACTGCACCACGGTATCGAACTGATCGCCGTGGAGCACCAGCAGCCGGCGGCCGTCGGCGGTCTCGTGAATGGTCTCACGGTGGACCCGGACCTCCTGGATCACCGTGCCGTCGTACTGGCGCAGCAGCTCGTCGTGGTTCCCGGGGATGTAGATCACCTGGGTGCCCGAGGCCGCCTTGGCCATGATCTCCTTGAGCACTTCGTTGTGCGCCGCGGGCCAGTACAGGCGCTTTCGCTGCATTTCCCAGACATCCACGATGTCGCCCACCAGATACAGGTAGGTGCTTTCGGTGGAGCGCAGGAAATCCAGGAGAAAATCGGCGCGGGCGCCGCGAAAACCGAGGTGGGTGTCGGAAATGAAAATGGAGCGGTAACGACGTGGCCGGGTCCAATGGACGGTGGTCATGGCCCCTCACCGGCTGCCTCAATGTGGCCGCCATCCTGACGGCCCCTCATTGCATGGCCGTGAAACCGATGGGGAAATCATGTGACAGTGAGCACAGGGCGGCCCGGCGCAGGCGGGCGGACTCCGGGCGCAATAGCCGGCATGCCAGGAATGGAGAATTGAGCCGCAGATGGACGCAGATGAACGCGGATGTTCGGCCGTTCACGGTCTGCAGCGCCGCCGGGAGACCCAGGAGTCTACGACTTGGCACCTCGCAGCGCAGCGAGCGCTGCTTCCCGCTTCATAGAGGGGCAAGCGCCCCTGATCCACCGCTTTCCGAGCCGACCTTATCCGCGTTCATCTGCGTGCATCTGCGGCAAGCATTTCTTCAGGATCAGGAGGATCTGCCGGCTAGGGTCGCGGCGCTAAGGCCCCTCCTCGGCCTCGGAGCCCTCCTTGGGGGGCGGGATGAGGTCTTCCTTGCTGACGCCCAGCGCCAGGGCGGCGGCGCTGGCCACGTAGATGGAGGAGTAGGTGCCCACCACGATGCCCACGATCAGGGCCATGGAGAAGGCGCGGATCAGCTCGCCGCCCAGCACCAGCAGCGAAGTCACCACCAGCAAGGTGGTGCCGGAGGTCATCAACGTGCGCGACAGGGTCTGGTTGATGGACAGGTTGGCCACCTCCTGGGGTGTGCCCTTGCGCACCCGCACGAAGTTCTCCCGGATCCGGTCGAACACCACGATGGTGTCGTTCAGGGAGTAGCCAATCACCGCCAGCAGCGCCGCCAGCACCGTCAGGTCGAACTCGATGCCGGTCCAGGCGAAGAACCCCATGGTGATGGTCACGTCGTGGACCAGAGCGGCCACCGCGCCCACCGAGAAGCGGTACTCGAAGCGGAACGCCACGTAGATGAGGATGCCCGCCATGGCGTAGAGCATGGCGAGGCCGCCCTGCTCGGCGAGCTCTTCTCCCACCTGGGGTCCCACGAACTCGACCCGGCGCAGTTCCACGTCCGGATTGTGGTCCTGCAGCGCCTCCAGCACACGATTACTGATGGTTTCGTTGTTGACCCGTTCGCCGGCGGAACCGGTGCGCGGTGCCACCCGCACCAGCACGTCCCGGGCGGTGCCGAAGTGCTGGACCACGGCGTCGCCATAGCCCGCGGCATCCAGGGCCTCGCGCACCTGATCCAGTTCCACCGGCCCCGGGTAGGCCACTTCCACCAGGGTGCCGCCGGTGAAGTCGATGCCCAGATTCAGGCCCCGCAGGGCCAGGCCCACGGCGGAGGCCGCCAGCAGCAGCAGGGACAGCACCAGCGCGTAGCGCTTGAGCCGAAGGAAGTCGATGCGGGTCTCGCGGCGAAAGAATTCCATGGGTCACGGGTTCTCAAATGGCGAGACGGGGCCGGCGGCGCGCCCCGTAGATCAGGGTCACCACGGCGCGGGTGCCCATGATGGCGGTAAACATGGAGGTGACGATGCCGATGGACAGGGTCACCGCGAAGCCCTTCACCGGACCGGTGCCGAAGGCGAACAGCACCACCGCGGCGATCAGGGTGGTGATGTTGGCGTCGGCGATGGTGGACAGGGCCTTGGCGTAGCCGGAGTCGATGGCCGCCTGGGGTGAGCTTCCGGCCCGCAGCTCCTCACGAATGCGCTCGAATATCAGCACGTTGGCGTCCACCGCCATGCCCACGGTGAGCACGATGCCGGCGATGCCCGGCAGCGTCAGGGTGGCCTGCAGCGCCGAGAGCACGGCGACGATGAGCACCAGGTTGGTGAGCAGGGCGAGATCCGCCACCAGGCCGAACACCCGGTAGTAGGCGGCCATGAACACCACCACCAGCAGGAAGCCCACCACCACGGCCATGAAGCCCTGGTTGATATTGTCCTGGCCCAGGCTGGGACCGATGGTGCGCTCCTCGACGATCTCGATGGGTGCCGCCAGGGAGCCGGCCCGCAGCAGCAGGGACAGATTGCGAGCCTCCCGCGGGTTATCGAGGCCGGTGATGCGGAAGCGGCTGCCCAGCGCCTCCTGGATCTGGGCGACGTTGATCACCTCCTTCACCTGGCGCCGGATGCGCTGGAGCTCGCCGTCCTTGCGCATGGTCTCCACCTGGTTCTCGATGAACACCACGGCCATGTAGTCCTGCACGTGCTGGGAGGAGAACCGGTTCATGATCTCGCCGCCGGCGCCGGACAGGCGGATGGTGACCTCCGGCTGGCCGGTCTGGGTGTCGATGCCGGACTGGGCGTCGGTGATGTACTCGCCGGTGAGGATGACGTCGCGCTTGAGCAGCACGTAACCGCCATCGCGCCGGGGATACAGCTCGGAGCCCGGCGGCGGGGTGGCGTCGGGAGAACCCTGGTAGGGGAAGTTGCTGAGGTCCACCTCGCGGAACTCCAGGGTCGCCGTCGCGCCAAGGATGTCCTTCGCGCGGGCGGTGTCCTGCACGCCGGGCAGCTGCACCACGATGCGCTCGCGGCCCTGGCGCTGGATCACCGGCTCGGCGACGCCCAGCTCGTTGACCCGGTTGCGCAGCGTGGTGATGTTCTGCTGCACGGCGAAGTTCTCGATTTCACTGCGTTCCTGGTCGGGTACGGTGACGGCGAGCCAGAAGCGCCCGTCCCGCTCCTCCAGCTCGAACTCCAGCTCGCGGTACTCTTCGCGCAGCAGGTTGTAGGCGCTCTGGCGCTCGGGGGCACGGTTGAAGCCGATTCGCACCCCGTTGTCGGAGGCCTCCAGCACCCCATAGCGGATGCGCTCCTCCCGCAGCCGGGACCGGAACTCTCCCTGGTAGCGCTCCAGGGCCTGGTCCACCGCGGCCGCCACGTCCACCTCCATGAGGAAGTGCACGCCGCCGCGCAGGTCGAGGCCCAGGTACATGGGCTGGGCGTCCAGCGAGCGCAGCCACTCCGGCGTGGCCGGGGCCAGGTTGAGGGCCACCGTGTAGCTCCGCCCGAGCGACACATCCACCTCGTCCGCCGCCTTGAGCTGGGACTCGGCATCGAACAGCCGCACCAGGAAATGCCCCTCCCGCACCTCGCTGCCCTTCACCGCAATGCCCCGCTCTTCGAGCAGCTCCAGCACGCGGGTGCGCACCGCCTGCGCGGGCGCCTCGCCCTCGGCGGTGGTGATCTGCAGGGCCGGATCCTCGCCGTAGAGGTTGGGCAGGGCATAGAGCAGCCCAACCACCAGCGCCACGGCCAGCAGCAGGTACTTCCAGAGGGGATAGCGACTCATGGGAACCCTGTGCAGGTGGGAATGGGCCGATCAGCTCTTGGTCGATTCGTCGGTCTGGTTGTCGCCGTCGCCCTTGGCCTTTTCGCCGCCCTTGGCGAGCTTCTGGCGCAGGGTGCCCTTGGGCAGCACCGAGGCCACCGCCGCCTTCTGCAGGCGAACCTGGACGCCATCGGCGATCTCCATGGTGGCAAAGGTCTCGCCCACCTCGGTGATACGCCCGGCGATGCCGCCGGTGCTCACCACCTCGTCGCCCTTGGCCAGGGCCTCCACCATCTTGCGGTGCTCCTTGGCGCGCTTCTGCTGGGGACGGATCAGCAGGAAGTAGAACACCACCAGCAGCAGGATGGGGAACAGCAGGGCCCCGAAGCCGCCGCCGGCGGGCGCCCCGGCGTCCTGGGCCAAGGCATCAGCGATGAAAAACCCCATGGTGAACTCCTCAGATGGACACGGCCGAGCATGGACGCGGCGCCGGGGAGGCGCCGCAAAGGGCGCTCATTATGTCACAGCACCCCGCGCGGAGTGGAACTCGGCCACGTAGCGTTCCAGATTGCCGGCCTCGATGGCCTCCCGCAGTTCCGCCATGAGGCGCTGGTAGTAGTACAGGTTGTGGATGGTGGCGAGCCGCGAGCCCAGGATCTCGTTGCAGCGGTCGAGGTGGCGCAGGTAGGCGCGGCTGTAGTGGCGGCAGGTATAGCAGTCGCAGGATGGGTCCAGGGGGCCGGTGTCGGAGGCGTGCCGGGCGTTGCGGATGCGCATGACCCCCTGGCGCGTGTAGATGAAGCCGTTGCGGGCGTTGCGGGTCGGGATGACGCAGTCGAACATGTCCACGCCGCGGCAGACTGCCTCGACGATATCCTCGGGGCGGCCGACCCCCATCAGGTAGCGGGGCCGCTCGGCGGGCATCCGAGGCAGCAGGGCGTCCAGCACCGCGTGACGCTGCTCGGGGCTCTCCCCCACCGACAGCCCGCCGATGGCGTAGCCCTCGAAGCCGATCTCCAGCAGCCCCTCCAGGGAGCGCTGGCGCAGCTCCGGCAGCATGCCCCCCTGGACAATGCCGAACAGGGCGCCCGGTCCGTCCCCATGCGCCTCGCGGCTGCGCCGGGCCCAGCGCAGGGAGAGCTCCATGGACGCCCTGACCTGCTCCTCACCGGCCGGATGCGGGGTGCACTCGTCCAGCACCATAACGATGTCGGAGCCCAGCGCCCGCTGCACCTCCATGGAGCGCTCCGGGCTCAGGAACACCCGCGCGCCGTCCACCGGCGAGCGGAACTCCGCGCCCTGCTCGGTGATGCGCCGCATGGCTCCCAGGCTGAATACCTGGAAGCCACCCGAGTCGGTGAGGATGGGCCGCTCCCAGTGCATGAAGCCGTGCAGGCCGCCGTGGGCGGCGATGATCTCCGTGCCCGGGCGCAGCATCAGGTGGAAGGTGTTGCCCAGCACGATCTGCGCCCCCAGGCCCTCCAGCTCCTCCGGGGTCATGGCCTTGACCGTGCCGTAGGTGCCCACCGGCATGAACGCGGGGGTGTCCACCACGCCGCGGCGCAGTTCCAGGCGGCCGCGGCGGGCGGCGCCGTCGCGGGCCGTGACCCGGAAGGCCAGGCTCACGCCCGGGCCCCTTCGGCGGGGCGCGGGATGAACATGGCGTCGCCGTAGCTGAAGAACCGGTAGCGCGCGGCGACGGCGTGGGCGTAGGCCGCCAGCAGCCGCTCGCGCCCGGCGAAGGCGCTGACCAGCAGCACCAGGCTGGAGCCGGGCAGGTGGAAATTGGTGAGCAGCGCATCCACGCAACGAAACCGGTAGCCGGGGTAGATGAACAGCTGCGTCTCGCCTTCCCGGGGCTGCAGGCCGTCCGGGCCGGCGGCGCTCTCCAGCGCCCGCACCGAGGTGGTGCCCACCGCCACCACCCGCCCGCCCCGGGCCCGGGTGCGGGCCACCGCCGCGCAGGTGGCGGCGGGCACGACCAGGCGTTCCCGGTGCAGGTGCTGCTCTTCCACCACCTCGCCGCGCAGCGGCTGGAAGGTGCCGGCGCCCACGTGCAGGGTGACCCAGGCGCGCTCCACGCCGCCTGCCTGCAGGCGATCCAGCAACGCCTGGTCGAAGTGCAGACCTGCCGTGGGCGCGGCCACCGCCCCGGGCACCCGGGCGTAGACGGTCTGGTAGCGGTCCTTATCGGCGGCCTCGTCGGGGCGCCGGATGTAGGGCGGCAGCGGCATGTGGCCGTGACGCTCCAGCAGCTCCCGGAGCGGCGTCTCGCCGCCGAAGGCGAGCCGGAACCACTGGCCTTCCCGGCCCAGCACGGTGGCCGTCACACCCCCCTCCAGGTGCAGATCCGTCCCGGGCCCGGGGCTCTTGCTGGCGCGCACCAGAGCGAGCGCCTCCCGCGGGCCGGTGATGCGCTCCAGCAGCACCTCCACCTGGCCGCCGCTCGCCTTGCGCCCGCGCAGCCGCGCCGGGATCACCCGGGTATCGTTCAGCACCAGCAGATCGCCGGGGCGCAGCAGGGATTCGAGGTCGGGGATGCGCCGGTCCGCCAGCTCGCCGGTCACCGGATCCAGGCACAGCAGCCTGGCATCCGTGCGCCGCTCCGGCGGATGATGGGCGATGAGCTCCTCGGGCAGATCGAAATGAAAGTCGCTGACCCGCATGGCGGCAGTGGCTTGCTGGGGAACCGGCTCGGATAAGGGGACCGGATCGTAGCAGCTTCCCCAGGCCCCGGCGACGGCACCTCCGGGCCCGTGGCGCCGGTCCGGCCCGGCTGCGTATACTGGCCGCCCTGCATGCCGGGATGGCGGAACTGGTAGACGCGCCGGACTCAAAATCCGGTTCCCGCGAGGGAGTGTGGGTTCGAGTCCCACTCCCGGCACCATCAACTCAAACTCACTGCTCCCTCTGGTTCCGCCACCTGCCAGCGCTGGTTGAAACGCCGGTAGCCCGTCGACACCCCAGCGGCCGAGCGCTTTGACCGTCCCAACGCCGAATCGAAGGGTGTCGAACTCGACGGTGCCCTGCCTCGATATCGCCAAGCACGTTGCATTTTTTAGACGACCGGTCTATTATCCTCGCACATGGTGACATCGGTTCAGACCACCCGCCGCCGGGGGCGGCCCTCCAAGCACGGCCTGGAGCCGGGCGAGGCCCGCGAGCGGCTGTTGCGCGCAGGCCTGGAACTGCTCACCGAGAAGTCCTTCTCGGCGACCGGCATCGACGAGATCCTGCGTCGCGTGGGAATCCCCAAGGGATCTTTCTACTACTACTTCGAGAGCAAGGAGGCCTTCGGCGCCGAGTTGATCCGGCGCTACGGCGCCTATTTCGCCGACAAGCTGACCCGTCACCTGGAAGACCCCTCCCGGCCGGCGCTGGCGCGCATCCGGGCCTTCGTAGCCGACGCCCGGGCCGGCATGGCGCGGCACGGCTACCAGCGCGGCTGCCTGATCGGCAACCTCGGCCAGGAAATGGGCTCTCTGCCGGAGAGCTACCGCCAGGAGCTTGCCGAGGTGTTCCGGGACTGGCAGCGCCGGCTCGCCGCCTGCCTGGAGGAGGCGCGGGAGGCGGGGGAGATCGACCCCGACGCAGACTGCCACCGGCTCGCGGCGCTGTTCTGGATCGGCTGGGAAGGCGCCGTGCTGCGGGCCAAGCTGGAACGGGGCCCGGAGGCCCTGGAGATCTTCGCCGACGGGTTCTTCGCGGCGCTGGGGCCACGCTGAGTTTTTTTCACCCATTTATAGACAATCGGTCTATTCGCAGCGAGAGGAGCAGCAGATGTTCAAAGGCATTCTCATCGAGAAGGACGACAACGGCTATCGCGCGGGGCTGCAGGAGATCGACGAGGCCCAGCTCCCCGCGGGCGACGTCACCATTCGCGTCAGCCACTCGACCCTCAACTACAAGGACGCGCTGGCCATTACCGGCAAGGGGCCGGTGGTGCGCCGCTTTCCCATGGTGCCGGGCATCGACCTGGTGGGCACCGTGGAGCAGTCCAGCCACGGCGACGTCAAGGCAGGCGACACGGTGGTGCTGAACGGCTGGGGCGTCGGCGAGGGCCACTGGGGCGGACTGGCCCAGAAGGCGCGGGTCAAGGGTGACTGGCTGGTGCCGCTGCCCGAGCAGTTCTCGCCGCAGCAGGCCATGTCCATCGGCACCGCCGGCTACACGGCCATGCTCTGCGTGCTGGGCCTGGAGCGCCACGGGGTCACCCCCGAGCAGGGAGAGATCGTGGTCACCGGCGCCGCCGGCGGCGTGGGCAGCGTGGCCATCTCGGTGCTCTCCAAGCTCGGCTACACGGTGGTAGGGGTGACCGGCCGGCCCGAAGAGGCCGACTACGTGAAGGGCCTCGGCGCCTCGGAAGTGCTGGAGCGCTTGGCGTTCTCCGAGCCGGGCAAGCCCCTGGGCAGGGAGCGCTGGGCCGGCGCAGTCGACGTGGTGGGCAGCCACACGCTCGCCAACGTCTGCGCCACCACCCGCTACCGCGGCGTGGTCACCGCCTGCGGGCTCGCCGGCGGCATGGACTTCCCCGCCACCGTGGCCCCGTTCATTCTGCGCGGCGTCACCCTGGCGGGCATCGACAGCGTCATGTGCCCGCGCCCCGAGCGCCTGGAGGCCTGGCGTCGTCTCGGCACCGATCTGGACCTCTCCAAGCTCAACGTGATCAGCCACGAGATCGGCCTCACCGAGGCCATCCCGACAGCATCGAAGCTGCTTGACGGCGAGGTGCGCGGACGCGTCGTGGTGGACGTGAACCGCTGAGCTCCACCCATCAGGCCGGCACACCGGGCGGTGTGCCGGCCGTTACTCAGGCAGACATTCGCGCCCCGAACCTACCCGGAGGTGTAAATCGCAATGCCGACGCGGTCGATATGCGCAAGAAGATCGGGGTTTTCGATTTGGTGGCGCAGGGCGATGTCGACCTTCCATGGCAGGAGCAGATCGTCGATTTCGCCGTCCAGCCTCGGCAGGTCAGTCATGCCAAGGGCCTCACCCTCGACGCACAGGTCGTTATCCGAGCCTTTGCGATAGTTACCCTTGGCGCGGGAACCATACAGCGTTACACGCTGAATCTGCGGCCAGGCACGAAACAGCGCCTTCAGCTGCTCAATGACTTACGGCGGCAGGCCGTAAGGCCGATCAGCCGCGTCGCTCACGATCTCGCCTCCAGTTGTTCCATGCGCTCAAGGAATCTCTGGAATAACGCGCGGTAGCGGCCGATAACGCGCCCGGCGATCTCCGCGGCGACCTTTTCATTGTATGCATAGGCTGTCCGATTACGGCTTCGGATCATCTCCATCCAGCCCTCGCCGTCCTCCACCAGCCCCTTTTCGAAGGCCTCGCGTATCGCGTCACGCGAGCCCGTTATCGTAGTGTTTCCCTGGTACAGGAAATAATCCTTAATAACGTTCCATGCCAGCTCGTGAGTGAACTCGAAAGCCTGGATCAACCCTTGGCGCTCCAGCTCTGATAGCTCCCGCGTCTGGGCGAGATCCACCGCGCTGCTGAGCTGCGCGAAAGCCCTTCTGTAGTTCGCCAGCCGCTGTTTCCATCGGATGTCCAGATCGGTCATCAAAACATATCCTTGCCCGGCAAGATTGAATCACGAGAAAACGGGAACAGATTTCAACGCCTTGCCCTCGAATAATCGGACAGGGTCGGACGCACCCCGGCTTCCCATTGCCCGCGAAGCTGCGCAACAGACCGAGTCTAGCCCGCCGCTTCGCAAGCCGCGATGGCCTGCGCTCGCCGCCGACTGGGCGGCACCGGCCGTGCCGGCCTATAGTCCCCGGCGCGCCTTGCGCCACCCCGGCGCGGCGGCACAGCCGCGCACAAGAGCGAGCAACGGAGACCGCCTGATGGGACCGCTGGACGACATCAAGGTCATCGAGATGGGCCAGCTCATCGCGGGGCCCTACTGCGGGCAGTATCTGGCGGACTTCGGGGCCCAGGTGGCCAAGATCGAGCCCCCGGGTACGGGAGATGCCATGCGCCAGTGGGGACGCAGCGATCAGCACGGCGAGTGCGTCTGGTGGCGGGTGATCGGCCGCAACAAGCGCTCGGTGACCCTTGACCTGCGCCGGTCCGAGGGCCAGGACGTTCTGCGCAGGCTGGCGGCGGGCGCCGACGTGCTGGTCGAGAACTTCCGCCCGGGCACCCTTGAGCGCTGGGGCGTCGGCTGGGACGCGCTCTCAGAGATCAATCCGAGGCTGGTCATGGTGCGCATCACCGGCTTCGGCCAGGACGGCCCCTATGCCGGCCGGGCCGGGTTCGCCGCGGTCTGCGAGGCGATGGGCGGTATGCGCTACGTCACCGGCTATCCGGATCGCCCGCCGGTGCGCGCCGGCATCTCCATCGGCGACACGCTGGCCGGCCTCCACGGCGCCCTGGGCGCCCTCATGGCCCTGCACGAGCGCGAGCGCAGCGGTCGCGGGCAGCTGGTGGACAGCTCCATCTACGAGTCGGTGATGGGGGTGATGGAGAGCCTGGTCGCCGAGTACGACAGGCTCGGCCATATCCGCGAGCGCTCCGGCGGCAAGCTGCCCGGTCTCGCGCCTTCCAACGCTTATCCCGCTGCCGATGGCCGCGAGGTGATCATCGGCGCCAATCAGGACACCGTGTTCCGGCGCCTGTGCCAGGTGATGGGCGCTCCCGAGCTCGCCGACAACCCGCGCTATGCCGACCACCGGGCCCGCGGCCGGAACCAGGACGAGCTCGACGAGCGCCTGGCGCAGTGGACCCGCACGCTGGATGCGGACACCCTCGTCGAGCGCCTCTCCGAGGCCGGCGTCCCGGCGGGGCTGGTGTACCGGGCCCCGGAGATGCTGGCGGACCCGCACATCCAGGCCCGCGAGTCCATCGTGCGGGTCGCCGATGAGCACTTCGGCGACATCGCCATGCAGAACTGCTTCCCCCGCCTCTCGCGCACGCCCGGCACCGTGCGCCAGACGGGCCCCGCGCTCGGCGCCCACACCGAGGAGGTGCTCCGCGACTGGGCCGGCATCGACGCAGCCAGTATCGCCGCGCTGCGTGCCCAGGGCGTGATCTGAGCAGGAGGGCGCCGGGCGCCCGGCGCCGACCGAGACGGGAACACAAGCTGACCCGGCGCAATCGCGCTCCCCGCCCAATCCACCCAAGTTAGCGCGACCGCCGGCGCTCAGCACGGTTTCTGGTCTATATGCGGGTGGGGCTTTGGCCTGGGCGGTCGGGGTTTGGACCGCCCCGGCCAGTGTCGGAAGGTTCGCCGGGCGATCAGCTGCAGCGCGTATTTCAGGGCGTTCGCGGCGGTGGTTGCCGGGCCGAGCAGCAGGGCGGGGAGCAACGGCCTGAGCACGGTATGGGCGTAGGCGCGGTGGATGCGCTGGTGCTCGCGAAGATCTTAGCCCGAAGATTTCATGAATTTGTGCTGATATCGCGTAAGATATTGGTTTCACAAGGGACTTTTCGAAGGAGCGGCGTATCGGTGAGTACGGCCGACTGAGAGAAGATCCCTTGTGGGGCCAAGAGACAAGCGAGATCGGTGCGAATCTGTGAAATCTTCGGGTTAGGTGTGCTGGGCGGCCAGGGCCAGCAGGTCGGTCGGGGCTCGATGTCATAGTCGATCCGGCGAAACCCCACCGGGCACGGCCCCACGTATCGCTCCCTCCCTCTGGAGGACACCACTCCTGCCTGGGTGGCCACGTGCCTGGCGGCCTGGATGGACCGGGGGGCAAGAAGAGACTAAGTTATCACGTGGTATTACCACGTGATAAAAGGCCTATCATGGCAACCTCCCTCAAGATCGATGAGAAGCTCAAGAGCCGCGTTCAGCGACTCGCCGCAGAGCGTCGCCGCTCTGCACACTGGATCATGCTCGAAGCCATCGAGCAGTACGTCGAGCGCGAGGAAAAGCGCGAGGCCTTCAAACAGGAGGCCCTGGCATCCTGGGCGGCTTACCAGGAAACCGGACGGCATCTGAGCGGTCAGGAAGTGCGCGCCTGGTTGAACACCTGGGGCGCCGAGGATGAAAAGCCGGTGCCGGGGTGCCACGAGTAGTCGTCACGGAAGGCGCTGCGCAGGGCTTGGAACGATGCCGGCGGTTCCTGGCCGTCAAGGCCCCGGAAGCGGCCAGGCGGGCCGGTCAGGCCATCGAGCGGCAATTCCTTCTGCTGGAATCAACCCCCGACATTGGCCGGCCGGTCGCGGAGATACCAGAGCTGCGCGAGCTGATGATTGCCTTCGGGGACTCCGGCTATGTGGCGCTGTACCGCCACGAGCCGGCCGACGACGCGGTGTATGTCCTGGCTTTTCGGCACCAAAAGGAAGCCGGCTACTGATCATGCCCAAGTTCCGCCGCCTTTCCCGCACGCCCGGCCCGGTGCGCCAGACGGGTTCCAGGCCAGGAGTCTGCACCGTAGGAATCGTGCCAGGCGAGGGTGTTCCACTTTGAGGGTATTCGGGCGGTCATTCGAGCGTTGATCATGAGAGCTCGAAGGGGCCAAAAAGTGGGGCGCTTGCAGCGCTGCGAGTTCCTACGGCGCCGTGCACTCCTAGGCGCCCACACCGAGAAGCTGCCTCGCGACTGGGCCGGCATTGCCGCGCTGCGCGCCCAGGGCGTGATCTGAGCAGGAGGCCGCCCGGCGCCGACCGAGACGCGAGCACAAGCTGACCCGGCGCTACCGCGCTCCCCGCCCCGAGGCGCCGCCGCGGCGAGCCGGCTTGCGTCCACCGCGCAGGGTGGATGGAGCGAAGCGAAATCCACCATCTTCGTTGTCTCGCGGGACGGCTCCACCAAAGCCTGTTCGGCGCCGAAATCGCCACGAAGGCTTCCGGCCCTGGGGCTGCGGCCACCCACTGGCGCGGGCTCTCGCGCCCGCACGACGAGCTACTTTTCTGCCGAAATAAAGCAGCCAGAAGCGGCTCACCGAGACCCCATGACCCTTCTCCTGGAACCTACCGGCAGCCGCAAGCCGCGCCCCAACCGCTGCACTCCATGAGGCCCGGCCCGCGGCCTTTTTCAGCCCAACAGCTTGTCGTCCTCGGAGTGCGACCCGATCCAGAACCATAGGACGCCCTCCGGAATTTCTACACCGAGGGCCCGGTAGTGCAACCCGACACGAACGCAGCGGTACCGGCCGATTTTCTTGAAATGGAGCGAGGGATGGCGAGAGTCTTCCTTGAGAAGTTCGTAGTTGCGCCGTGCGAGTTCCTGAATCCGATCAGGGAGGGTTTCAAAGCATCCCCAGAACTGTGGGGAAGCAAGGTGCTTCACAGCTCGCGGCTTTTCCCTGCCTTGTGCTCACGCAGCGCACGTTCGGCAAAGGCGTCCAACCTGCCCGCCTGAACATCCTGCTCCAGCTTTCGGTCCCACACTTGCGCATCGTACTGGGCGAACCACTCACGGAAATCCGCCAGTTCCTGTGGGGACAGATTCTGGACTTCTTGTTCAATCTCTTTTACCCGGCTCATGGAGAATCTCCTCATTCCGGTCCCGACACGCCTGTACTCTACCGCTGAACCGCTGGCAGGGCGAACAGTTGCTGGACTGCCCGCAAACATACCGAATATCCGCTGGACCACATCAGCGACTGGCGCAGTGGACCCGCACGCTGGTGCGGCCAGTATCGCCGCGCTGCGCGCCCAGGGCGTGATCTGAGCGGGAGGGCGCCCGGCGACCGACCGAGACGCAAAGACGGGCTGACCCGCCGCAACCGCCCTCCCCGCCCCGTGGCGCCGCCGCGGCGAGCCGGCTTGTGTCCGTCACGTAGGGTGGATGGAGCGAAGCGAAATCCACCATCTTACGGGCGCCGACGGAGCGAACTGGATCAATCAGCCGGATCCGTTCCCCCCACTGCGCCCGGGTTGCCACAAACCCATAAAACCCACACTCGGGCAGCCCGCCCTGGTGGAGCGGAAGCGGCCAGGTCCGGTCCGTCAGTCCTATAGGACCCGACACCTGGTTCCGGGCATGGGCTGACGATCCGAATCACCACTGTCACGGCAACCGTGCTTCAAGGCCTGGCAGACCGTGCCCACCCATGGGCGCGGGCTCTCGCGCCCGCACGGCGAGCCACTTTTCTCCGCGGAGAAAGGTAGCCAAAAGACGCTCGCCGAGATGGCGGCCCTTCGGGCTGCGCCTCTCGCGCCTCGCCGCCGGTGGGGGTCGGCCGACGGGCCATCCCTGCGGCCCCCCTGTCGGGCCTGCTCCATCGGCAACTGCAGCGCTCGGCGCCATCAAGGCGGATGAAGAGCGGGCCCCTGCCGCTGGGTCGCGTAGGGTGGGCAGAGCAAAGCGAAGCCCACCATCTTCGGGCAACGGGAACTACCGTTCGTCGCCGACTTGCCGTGGGTTGCCGACATCGCAGCCGATCGCGCCGACGCGGAAGGCCGACCGTCGAGGGCGGAGCCCGAAACGGGGAGAACCGGCCACTTCCCGACGGTCACTGCCCTCAGCGGCTACTCAACGAACCGGCCACTTCCCGACCGGCAGGCCGGAGGCGCCGACCGAGCGCCCCCGCCCACAGGCAGACATTGGGGAAATGCGTAACGCCTCACATCACCGGCAGCAAAACACAGAGCGACGAAGGAGCAGCGCCTTTTACAGTCCGAGTGCATGTCATTGTTTGATGCTTTTTCAATTCATGCGGGACGCTTCGCGTATTCTTCACGCCAGTCTTTCAATGAAGTCATATCAGCCAAAAGATCGTCTGGCTTCGGCAGCTCCACAGGCGATTCTGTTGGCTGCGAGTGTTCAAACCCGGAGTATTTGGTCATAAGCGAATCAAGAAGATTGCAATCCACGTCCTTCAATTTGGCCAGTTCCTTGAGCTTCAGGGTATGAACGGGTCGTTGGAATCTTTGAACCACCCCGCACAGCAGATCATTTTCAATAGAACGCTCCACCAATGTCCTGAAGTCGCTGCATATCGACTTCAGCAAGATTTCGGCATATTCAAATTCGCCGCGTTCCCTCGCCTTCTTTGCATCCTGATACCGCTGATTCATGAGTGTGTTCAGGGCGGATTTGATGTCACTCTGGGAAAGTGGCATGGGAGCTGGCTCTCCGACCCCCCAGTCCGCAGAGCGGATGCTCACTACGTCTGGCTTGATGGCCTTTTTCTCGGCAAAATGCTTGAGCGTTCCCAGCAAGGATAGACGGTGAGTAAAGACAATCACCTGCTTGTCGTGCGACAACTCGAGCAGCCTTTGAACCACAGCCTCCTCATAGCTTTGGTCGAGTGAGGATATCGGATCGTCAAAGATAAACGGAGCGTGGTTGCTCTTGCCGGTGACGTCAGCCAAAAATGCCGCAATCGCAACAATCCGATTTTCCCCTTCGCTCAGCACATCAGCGAGCCTATTCTGAGGGGCGCCTCGAAGTTGGAGCTTATGAAGGACTCGGCCCTTAGTGACCTTTGACTTCACGAGCTCGACCTTCACCTGAGAAGCGCGCAGGGCTTTGAGCTCCGCGTTGAACCTTTGCACAAACGCATCCGTGATCAAGGCTTCTGCCAGTTCCCCTTTCTTGTGGGACAAGGCTTTGGTGTTGGTCGACTTCTTGGCTTCCTGAATTCGGTTCAGTAGCTTCAATCGGGCGACTTCTTCATCAATGGCGGCGCGATGCTCAGACAGCCACTTTCTGGACTGTAGGCTGTTTAGCTTCTTCTTGATCTCGTCTCGATTGTCGCTTTTGGTGTCTTCGTCATATTTTGCCGCGAGTTCACCCAGGCTCTTCGACTGGGCGTTAACTTCTTCTATCCATTTCGGTGAGAGCAGAGGATCCGGAATGGCTTCTTCGGAATCGATGCCAGGGAACAGGTCTTTTCTGGCCTGCAATTGAGCAAAGAACTCCATCACCTGACTGGCCACTTCATCCTGTGGAATGCCAGCCGCATCGATACGTGTCTTCAGCGTCTCCAATGTCGGTAACGCCTCGATACTTTGACTAGCAGTCTCGTATTCCTTGGCCGCATCCGTTGCGGCTTTCTCCAGTTCGCCCTTCACGAAGCTTTCGAAGGAGATCAACCGCTCCCTGGCCTCTTGGGTTAAGGGCTGGTGGCACAGGACACAACGGGAACCATCAGAAACATTCGGGTACTCGGCATCTTTGTAGGCAGCCGATACGGAGTAGTTTCGTGCTGCTTCCCAAAGCTCTTTCCATACATCAGACCCGATGCCTTCCAGCTCGCTACCGGAGAACACCTTTTCCGCCGCTGTGTTTGCCGCTGTCTTCTTCATTATCGACTTCTTCTTGGCAGCAATGATCCGCCGGCAATTCTCATCCGATAATTGGTCCAGATACTTTTGGGCGTCCTGGACCAGAGTGTCGATATGCTGCTTCTGCTTTCTCAGCTGTTTCGCTTTTTCCGCCGGTGCTTGTTCGGCAAGGCGCTGCTGCAGCGTTTGCATCTCAGTCTCGTCGGCGCTGCTAAACGTACAATGATTGTTGATGTCCTGGGTGGTGGTCTTGGCGCTGATGGCTTCGTACCAAGTGCCTTCAGGAGTCACCTTCTTGTCAGCGGGGATATACGGTTTTTTGGACTGGTGTCGGTTGGCCTCGGTGTCGAGCGCCGATGCGACCGTTTCGCATGCGAGGATGAGCGAGCTGAAAAAAGATAGAACCGGCGGCTCGTAGCTCACCTCATCTTCGCTGCTGACGAACACCTTGCCAAATGACGTGTCGAAAATATCAATGCTGCTGAGGTCATCGCAGATACCTTGCCCTGACCAGGTATGGGTCTTTGGAACGCCATCCTGCTCAAACGAAATGCAGGCTTTCTGTGCGGCCGAACTGGGATTATATACATTCCGGTGGAGGGTACCCGTTTCGCGGGCCCCGCATACGTGTTTGAGAAGCCTGACGTAACCGGATTTACCTGACCCGTTGGCGCCATAAACAATCGTGATATTGGCCTTACCAAACTCAAGCGGCTTTTTCGGAGCAAGGGCGTTTACTCCTTCGACCTCGCTGATTGAACGCAAACGCAGGGCGCCTGCTGCGCCCTGGGAGAACGCGGCAGCGGGAAAGGAACAGGTCGTTGTTGGCAGCTTACCGTCGGCTTCCTTCTTGCAAAGTGTTATGAGCTCAGAAATGTCTTCTTCAGTAAGCTCAGGCTGCTGAAGTAGCCGAGCAGCCGCAATCTGGAGCCACTTGGGGCGTTCTGAAAACCATTTAGACAAGTTGTCAATTAGATTTACCATTTACCAGGCATTCCCTTTGCGCAGGCTCTTTTGTCTTGCTAATCATCGAACGTCAAGGTTGTTCGATGCTGCGGAGCGGCATCCGAACAAACCGCTTGTTAAGCGTCTGCGCGGTCATAGATATCAAGCTCCCATGCGGCCAGGGACTTGCTGCCTGCCACTTCTCTCTAGCGATGCGATCACGTCGAGGTACTGCGATACCGTCTCAATTTGCGTCCAAGCCACCTTATTCTGTAGCCTCGTCTTCTGAATCATGACGCGATCAACTGGACAGTGCGGTGGCACAGCGGAAAGACCAAGGCACCACATATACTTGAGCTGGAGGTTGAGCAGCTTCTGCGCAACTCCGATCTTGTATCCGCTAGACCCAAGAACGCCCTCGCCAATGCTCGTGCCGTACTCCGACAGCGCTGCAATCCGGCGGCAGTGCTTGCTGTCCGAAACTTGTGCGGAGCAATGGGGCAGAAGCTTCCTCGCCGCAAACGCGATGATCTGATGTCGGAAGCGCTTCCTCCGAGCCTCGGAAACACCCTTCTCAAGGAGCTTCGCTCGCTGGACGGAAGCACCCCAGCTCAGAATCCAGAACTCGGAGATGATGAAGTTTTGCTGGGCGCTCATCACACGCTTAACGCCGCGAATCACCGGGGAGCCGCGCTATCGGCGATTCTCTGTGAATTGGGCTGGTTAGGCTAAAGTGCTGCATACCAATTAGCTACTACTCGAAGCGCCTGTGACGTATCTATTTCTAAATACCACACGCTGTTACCCACTTTTAGCTTTGGGCAATTCTTATCATTTAGGTTTGAGTTTCTTGGTTGCTTTCGACCATATGGTTCCCCAGCGTTTTCTTGATTTTTTATCGTTACGCCAGGAATCACCACGCTGTACTTTTCCAGCCAAATATAGAACGCTTCAGTTCGATTACGCTCTAAGGCCAATTCTCTGCCTTTTGGGTTATGGTAAACAGCAATATAGTCAGTTTGCTTCTGTAAGCCAGCGAACCTGAGGGACTCACTCAGAATTTTGTGTGCTTCTTTTGGATCGAACATTACTCTGGTCCTGATTGATTGCCTAACAACGTTTTTGGCATTAGGCCATGCCTAGTGGCCGGACTATCCGGGCGGCATGTTCACACACATCCGGTGATACTGTGCATACGTCTAAGGTTAGCCGTAACGCGAACGTGCGCGCAACGCTAGCTATCTCGTCGGCGGACTGCCGCTGGCGACATTGAGGCCAGCTGAATCCTTGCACGCGTTGCGCGCGAACGGCCGCAATGGGTCGAGAGTACCCGGTCGGCTGTTGGCTGGCGACTGTCCGCTCGGA
>CAZAQB010000043.1:0-24558 GCA_964487155.1 uncultured Ectothiorhodospiraceae bacterium | reverse complement strand
CTCCGTTTCCCACTCGCCTCGCTACGACCCCCTAAGTCCGACAGGCTGCTAGCAACCTAAGTCCGACCGGCTGCGGCGGGTGGCCGGGCCCTGTAACGCAACGGACACGGCGCAGGACTAGGCTCGGCCGGATCTGTCCGCCCACCTTCGGGGAGCCATGACCGCCGAGCCCTCCCGCCCGCTGTGCGTGCTCAAGGTCAGCGACGTCTATTTCCCGCGCATCAACGGCGTCTCCACTTCTCTGGAGACCTTCCGCCGGGCTCTGGAGGCCCAGGGTCACGAAGTGCGGCTGGTGGCGCCCGGGTATCCGGGCCACCACCCGGGGGAGCCCAGTGTGCACCGGGTGCAATCCCGCTACCTGCCGCTCGATCCGGAAGACCGCGTCATGCGGCGCCGGGCCCTCGGCTGGACCCTGGCCCAGGTGGCGGAGGCGCATCCGCCGGACCTGATCCATGTGCACACCCCGTTCCTCGCCCACTACGCAGGCCTGGCGCTGGGCCGGCGCCTGGGCGTGCCGGTGGTGGCCACCTACCACACCTTCTTCGAGGAATATCTCCAGCATTACCTGCCGGCCCTGCTGCCCCGGACCCTGCTGCGCGCTGTGGCGCGGCGTTTCTCCCGAAGGCAGTGCAACGCCCTGGACTGGCTGGTGGTGCCGTCGGCGGCCATGGCCCGACGCCTGGAGCACTACGGCGTCACCACGCCGCGCTCGGTGATTCCCACCGGACTGCCGCCGGAAGCGTTCCGCAGGGGCGACGGGCGCCGCTTTCGCGAGCGCCTGGGCATCCCCGCCGAGGCGCCGGTGGTGCTGAACGTCAGCCGGCTGGCTCACGAGAAGAACATCGACTTTCTGCTGAGAGCGGTGGCCCGCCTGCGCGGCCGTTTTCCCGGGCTGGTGTTCGTGCTGACCGGTGAGGGACCCGCACAGAGCCATCTCAGAGCCCTAGCCTGGCGCCTCGGCCTGGCGGAGTCCATGCGTTTCGTGGGCTACCTGGACCGGCGTCGCGAGCTGCCGGACTGCTACCGGGCCGCCGATCTGTTCCTGTTCGCCTCCCGCACCGAGACCCAGGGGCTGGTGCTCCTGGAAGCCATGGCCCAGGGGGTGCCGGTGGTCTCCACGGCGGTGATGGGCACCGCCGATATCGCGGGGCCGGAGCGCGGCGCGGTGGCGCCGCCGGAGGACGATGCCGCATTTGCCGAGGCAGTCGCCGGGCTGCTGGCAGATCCGGCGCGCCGGAAGCGGCTGGGAGAGGAGGCGGTCGCCTTCGCCGCCGGCTGGGACGCCTCGCGCATGGCCGGCCGGCTGGCAGAGCTCTATCGAGGGTTGCTGGCTGCCGAATCCGGGGATTCGCGCTGGCTGTAAGCCGCGGATGGATGCGCGGGTCGCTGATCGGCAAGTTGAGCCAGCGAGATGACCGGCTGGAGGGCAGGGGAGCGCGCGGCGCCGCCGCTCAGCCTTCCAATGGGCCCGGCTTCTCCGGGTTCAGCCCGAGCCGGGTGATGGCTTCGACAGCGACCTCGGCTCGCGGCAGGCCGTCCGCCACCAGCCCCTGCAGGGCGGCGAGGGCGATGTAGCGCTCGTCCACCTCGAAGAAATCCCGCAGGGCGGCGCGGGTGTCGGCGCGGCCGAGCCCCTTCCGTTGCACGACCTCCGCCAGGCTCTCGATCCAGTCCCGGGTCTCGTCCGGATCGGTGTCCTGGCGTGGCCGGCTGCCGGGGATTGCGCCTGGAGCGTCGTTCATTGGTCGCCTCCCGAGCCCGGGCGCCCCCGGGGCCGGGGCCGCCGACCGGCTCTCCCGGCAAGCATAGGCCGGGACACAGGTGGGGGAGATATCCCGGGGAGTTGGCGCCTCAGCTCCCCTTGCGTCGATAGGCCAGGCGCTCGGCGATGGCCGCCCGCCAGGCGGCGGCCAGGGGCTCCAGGGCGCCCAACTCGGCGCGGGCCTCGGGTTCGGCCTCGCCCCGGAAGACGCTCCAGGCCCGGGCCACGGTCCACTGGGGATGCGGCCGCTCCAGGAGGGTCAGGGTGGGGTTGGGCGCGAGTTCGCCCGCCTCCAGCACCCGGCACAGCCAGCCGGTGCGGCCGCTCTCCGCCACCCGGCGGGTGAGGCCCGGGGCCGCGGTGCGGTCCTCGATCTTCCAGCAGGGAGCGCGGGCCTGGCTGATCTGGACGATGGCGCTGCCGAGCCGGAGCACGTCGCCGATGCACACTTCGGTCTCATCCGGCCCCCGGTCCCCACCCACGTTCTCGCCGAACGCCGCCGGCAGCGCCAGTACCGGGCAGTCCGGGTAGAGCGCTCGCCAGTGGGGGTAGTGCTGGCCCGGGTACTGGCATATTGCCCGGTCCGAGCCGCCGTGCACCGTGCGGTCGGCCTGGCGGTCGCCATCCAGGCCGGAGCCGGTAAGGCGCACGGGACCTGGCGCCTGCTGCTTGGCAATGGCGCTCGGAGAGCCGCGCTGGGGCAGGGGGGCGGGCCGGCCCACGAAGGGGCCCTCCAGGATCCAGGATTCGGCGGTGGCGTCTGGCATGGGATTTCCTGCGGGGCGGATACGAATGGGCACCCGAAGCATGCCCCGGGCATGCGGCGATGCCAAGGGCGGGGCGGGGCGGGGCCGGCGGCAGTGCACTGCGCGGCGAGGGCTGCGCCGGGCGCGCCGGCTCAGGCCACCGGGCTGCGGCTGAGCTGCTGTTCGATCTCGCGCAGCAGGTCGGTGTCGCGGTAGGGCTTGGTGAGGTAGACGTCCACGCCCACCTCGCTGGCCCGGCGGCGGTGTTTCTCCATGGCCCGGGAGGTGATCATGATGACGGGGAGGTCCCGGGTGGAGTCCTGGTCCCGCAGGTGGGCGGTGAGCTCCAGGCCGTTCATGCGGGGCATCTCCAGGTCCACCAGAAGGATGTCCGGCCGACTCTCGTCCATCAGCTGCACCGCCTCCATGCCGTCCCGGGCCGGGCGCACCTCGTAGCCCCAGTCCGAGAGCAGATCGGTCAGGGATTTGCGTACGCTCAGGGAGTCGTCCGCCACCAGCACGCTGTGCCGCCGGGGCGCCTCCAGGACCTCGGCGGCCACCGCCAGAGTCTGCGCCTCCCGCGGCAGGGCGAGCAGCGCCTGGAGGTCCAGCACCGGCGCCACCGTGCCGTCGCGCAGGATGGCGCCGCCGAGCACGCCTCGGGGCCGGGGCATGTGGGTGCCGAATGCCTTGATCACCACCTCGGCGCTGCCCACCAGGCGGTCCACGGCGACCGCCCGGGTGCCTTCCGGGGTCTCCATCATCAGCGCCGGCGGCGTGTCGCCGGCGGCGGGCCCCGGCCGGGCTGTCGCCTGCCGGCCTAGTAGCTGCTCCAGGGAGACCAGGGGATGGCGCTCGCCGGCGGTCTCCAGGTAGCTGTCCTCGCCCTGTTGCCGGCGCCGGGCGGAGCCGGGCACCGGAACGTTCAGCAGATCGCCGCTGGGCACGGCGAACACCTGGCCGGCCGCCTCCACCAGCAGCACGTGCACCGTCACCAGGGTGGCGGGCACGCGCAGCCGCGCCGTGGCCCCGGTGCCGGGCTCGGAGGACAGCTCGAGGGTGCCGCCGTGCTCGCCCACCCACTGGGCTACCACATCCAGCCCCACGCCCCGGCCGGCCACCTGGGAGACCTGGGTGCGGGTGGAGAAGCCCGGCAGCAGCACCAGCCGGGCCAGGGTTTCCGGGTCGGCAGCGGCATCCTCAGGCAGCAGGCCCCGCTGCGCCGCCCGCTCGCGGATGGCGGGGAAGTCCAGGCCGGCGCCGTCGTCGCTGCAGCGCACCTCCACCAGATTGCCCCGCCGCTGGAACTCGAGGCGGATGCAGCCCTGGGGTGGCTTGCCGCGGGCCTCGCGCTGGGCGGGGTCCTCGATGCCGTGGGCCACGGCATTGCGCAGCAGATGGAGCAGTGGTTCAGCGAGGCCGTTCAGCATGGCTGCGTCCACCGGCAGATCCTCGCCGGAGAGCGTCAACTCGGCCTCCCGGCCGGTCAGCCGGCATGCCTGGCGCAGGCCTCGCTGCAGCCGGGGCAGAATGGAGCGGGCCGGCACCATGCGCGTGTCCAGCACCACGTCCTGCAGGGAGCGGTTCAGGCGCTGGTGGTCCGAGAGGTGGTTGCGCAGGCGGCCCAGCTCGTCCTGCAGGGCCCGGCGCAGTTCCCGCCAGTCGGCGATGGCCTCGGCCAGCGCCCGGCTGGCGGAGTGCAGCTCGGTGTAGCGGTCCATCTCCAGGTCGTCGAAGCTGTCCCCGGCATTGCCCGGCGCCGCGCCGCCGAGCCGGAAGCCGCCGGCGGTGACGGCGCGCACGTCCACCAGGTCTTCCAGTTCCAGCAGGCGGTCCTGGAGCTTCTGGTCCTGTTCGCCGAACAGTCCCTGGACCTGCTTGAAGCGGTTCAGGGACTCGTCCATCTGGGCGGTGGACACGGCCAGCTCACCGGTCACCCGGAACAGCTGGTCCACCGTGCCCACCGGCACGCGCAGCGCCTGGGCCGTGGCCTCGTCCCGGGCCGCGGCGGCCAGCGCCGCCCCGGCGGACTCCGGCGCAGCCGGCGGTGGCGCCTCGGATCGCTCAGCGGCTGGCGGGCTGGGCGCCGCCTGCGCATCGGCCTCTTCCAGGGCGCCCTGGTCGGCGCGTCGGGCCCAGTCCAGGATGCGTTGCAGCACCGCCTGGGCCTCGGCAGGAGGCTCCTCCAACCCGAGTACCGCATCCACCATGGCGGCCACGCAGTCGCCGCCATCGGCGAGGGTCTGCAGCAGCCCCGGGCCGGGCCGGTGCTGGCGGTCCATGAGGTAGTCGAGGATGTCCTCCAGATGGTGGGTCAGGTTGGCCACGCCGGCGATGCCCACCACGTTGGCAGCCCCTTTCAGGGTGTGGGCGATGCGCCGCGCCCGGTCCAGGGACTGGCGGTCGTCGGGCGCCCGAACCAGGCGCTGGATGCAGTTGCAGAGATCGGCGGTGTGGCTCGGCGCGTCGTGGATGAAGGCGGACAGCACCTCGTCATTGACGTCGTCGCCGGGCAGCAGGGCCACGTCCTGGGGGGTGGCTTCCCGGGGCCGGGCCGGCTCCTCGAAGCCCGCCTCGTCGGCCACGGATTCGGCCAGCAGTTCGGCCAGGGCCGTGGCTTCGTCCTCGGTGAGGGGATCGGGCCAGCGCTCGTCGGCCAGGTGGGCTGCCAGCCGGGCGGCGGGCTGCACCTCCGTAGGGGCCTGGAGATAGTCGTCCAGGCGCTCCGGCCAGGCGCTTAGCAGGTCCGCCCCGGCCCGGCGCTGCGCATCATCCCAGGCGCCAAACTCCAGCAGGTGCTCCTGAAAGCGCTCGCAGATGGCCTGCAGCCCGGGCAGGCCGGCGGCCTGGGCGCCCGCCCCCAGGCCGCCCACCTGCGCGCTGCACTCATCCAGCGCCTCCATGAGGGCCGGGTCATCGGTGCTCGCCTGCACCACGGTGGCCAGCGAGCGGTCCAGGGCTTCGCGCCCCTCCGCCCACTCGCCCCGCAGCAGTTCAAGTACGTCCGGAACCTGCATCCGCCGCCTGCCGGGTTGTCTGTTCCACGCTGCCTTGGTCGGGGCGCTCCCGCGGGGGCAGCTTGAACACCTTGATGCCATCGATCAGCCGCTTGGAATGGAGCACCAGGCGGTTGGTCTGCTGGGTCTGCTTATCCAGTTTGTCACGCGTGTTCTGGGTGCTCCGGCGCACGCTGCCGGCCGCCTCCCGCAGCCGGCTGCTGACCCGGGCCTGTTGCTGGGAGCCGCTGGCGATGTCCTTGACCGCCGCCAGCAGCTCGGTGGTGGTGCTCCGGGTGCGCTGCATCTGCTGCCCGGCCTCCTCGGCCATGCGGGAGCCTTCAACCACCTCACCGATGGTGCGGCCCATGGTGGCGATGGTATCCGCGGTGTCCACCTGGATATTGCGGATCAGCCCGGAGATCTGGGCGGTGGCATCCCGGGAGCTTTCTGCCAGGCGCTGCACCTCATCGGCCACCACCGCGAAGCCGCGGCCGGACTCGCCGGCGGCGGCAGCCTGCATGGCGGCATTGAGAGCCAGCACATGGGTGCGCTCGGCGAGCGTGTTGATGATGTCGATGATGCCGCTGATCTCCTGCGAGCGCTCGCCCAGGCGCTTGATGCGTTTCTCGGTCTCGTGCGTCAGCTCGCGGATCACGCCCATGCCGTTGACCGTGCTGTTCACGGTCTGCAGTGCGGTGGCGGTGGTCTCGCCGGTCTCGCTGGCGATGCGGTCGCAGCGGGCGGCCAGTTCGGCGATCTGTTCCATGGCCTGGGCGGCCTCGTCCAGCTCGCCGGACATGCGATCCACCTCGTCGCCTTCCTCGGCCGCGATGGCCTTCACCTGGTCCGCCTGCTGCTTGAGGCGTACCGAGGCCACACCGGCCTGCTCGGCGATACCGCGCACGTCCTGCAGCAGGGTGCCGATCTCGGAGACCATCTGGTTGATCGCGTCCGCCAATGGGCCGGTGACGTCCTCGGTGACCGGCACTTTCACGGTGAGGTCTTTCTCACTGAGCTGGGCCACCGCCTGCAGCAGCTCGATGATGGAGTTGTTGAGCTGCTCGTTCTCCCGGGCGGCCTGCTGGTACTGGGCGATACGCTCGTCGAGCAGGTTGTCGAAGGCGTCGCCCAGAGTCTGCAACTCGTCGCCGGTGTTCATCTGGGCGCGGGCGCTGTCGTCGCCCTCGGCGACCCGGCGCACGGTGTCCTCCAGGTGCTGCACCGGGCGGGTGACGGTGCGGGTGAAAAGCAGCCCGGCGCCGCCGCCCAGCAGCAGGATGGCCAGGCCCACCAGGGCCGACCAGCCCAGGGCCGACTGACGCAGCTCGGCCACCGGCGCCAGGGCCTCGTCCCGGTCCAGCTGGGAGACCAGGGCCCAGGTGATGCCGTGCACGCTGAACGGCGCGAAGGTGGAGTACACCGTCTCGCCCCGGTAATCGGTGAGGCTCTCGAAGCCGGAGCGCCCCGCGAAGGCGCCTTCGGTGGCCGGCGTGTCCACCGGCTGCAGCAGCACGCTGCTGTTGCGCCGGGCAATGCTCTCCACGATGGGCGGGCTGACCCCGGCGGCGCGGATGCGGTCCAGGTAGCGGTCCCGGGCCTCGACCAGGAAGCGGCTGTCATTGCGCAGGGTGCCGTCCACGCCCACCAGGTAGGTCTCGCCGGTCTCCCGCAGGCCCACCCGGCGCCAGGCCTCGGCGCTGTTCATGATGCCATTCAGCCGGTCGGCGGAGAGATGCACCACCAGCACGCCCAGCCGCCGGGGGCCGTCGAACACTGGCGAGGCCAGGAACGCCGCCGGCTCGCCGAAGGCCGGCAGGTAGCGCTCGAAGTCGGCGAAGGCGATGTCGTTGGGGCTCGGGGCGGCGGCGGCTTCCCGCACCACCCGGCCCAGGGCGCTGTCGGCCAGTGCTCCCTCGGTCAGGGAGGCACCCAGTTCCGGCCCCTTGGCGACGCTGTACACCACCCGCCCTTGCTGGCTGACCAGCAGCACATCCTCGTAGCCGGTGGTGTCCCGGGCATCGGTGAGGAAGCGGCGCACCACTGGGTGGTGCACCGCGTGGGCGGTGCTGTAGCGGGAGCCGTCGTCGGCGGCCATGAGCTCGTCCTTGAAGCCCAGCGGACTCTGGTTGACCACCAGGTAGCGGTACTGCAGGGCGATGGCGTCGTCGTCCAGACCGTCCAGCAGGGCGGCGGCGTCGGCTTCGGCGGCCCGGCGCTCCAGTTCGGCGCTGAACGGCCCCGCGTAGAATTCCTCCAGAGCCGCGCGCCACTCGGCCAGCTGGGCCCGGGTGGCGGCCCGGCCTGCGGAGGCCTGCTCGGCGTAGTCTGGGAAGGTGGCCGCCAGCGCCGTCAGGGCCGCCCGGGCGTCCGGGTCGGCCGAGAAGCTCTGCACCTGGCCGGTGACCAGCCGCAGGTAGCCGCTCACCTGCTCGCGCTTGAGTTCGCGGATGGTGGTGAGCTGCTGCCGGGTCTGGTCGATCAGCGAGGTCTCGGCAAGCTCTGTGGAGACTCCCGAAACCAGCGTGCTGGTGACCACCACCGGCAGCACCGCCAGCAGCGAGGAGCCGAGGAGCATCTTCTGTCTGAGCTTCATGGAACACGGCCCTCGTATCAGGGGGCGGCCGGGGCGGGAGACGCGGCGGCTTCCGCCGCCAGCGCCCCGATCAGCCGCTCATGGTCACAGTCCAGCCATGGGCGCCGGTCGCTGCGGTAGGCGCCACGGATGCAGTTCGCCAGCAGTGGCGGGAGATCGTCCGGCGGGGCCATCTGGGCCGCCGGGTCCGGCGCGCGGCGCGCGGGGAGCTCGTCCAGGGACAGCGCCACCGCATGCTCGTCCTCGCCCAGCACGATCAGCAGCCCGGCGGCGGAGCGTTGCCCCGACAGCCGCAGGGTGAGGTCGAAAACCGGCACCAGGGTTCCCCGGTGATTGATGACGCCGGCCACCCAGTCCGGCGTGCGCGGCACCGGGAATACCGCCGCATCGTCCAGGATCTCGCCCACCACGTCGCCGTCCAGCAGCAGCCGGGTGCCGCCCAGGTTCAGCAGCCAGCGGCGCGGGTGCTCTGCGACGGCGCCGGCCTGGGGCTCCTGGCGGGCGTCCAGCACATGATCGAAGCGCCGCAGCGCCTCGGTCGGCGCCAGCAGCGGGCCGCGCGGGCCCAGCAGGCCGCCGAGGGAGCGCACGGCATCGGTGGACGGGTGGGTCATGGCGCAGGCCCTAACCGAGAGCCTGAATCTGGCGCAGGATCACATCCTGGGAGTAGGGCTTGGTGATCAGGGCCTTGGCGCCCTGCATCTGTGCCCACACCCGGTCGGCCTTCTGGTTCTTGCTGGTGACGAACACCACCGGGATATCCCGGGTCTGGTCGCCCTTGGTGAGCCGCCGGCAGGCCTCGAAGCCGTCCATCTCCTGCATGACGATGTCCAGCAGGATGGCGTCGGGTTTCTGGGACTCGGCCTTCTGCACGGCCTCCTTGCCCGAGGTGGCGGTGTACACCGTGTAGCCTGCCTGCTGGAGGATGTTCTGCAGGTGCAGCAGGTCCACGGACGAGTCGTCGACGACCAGGATCTTATTGACGGGCATCGGAGTTCTCCATGGAGAGATAGCGATTGATGACGTCATGCAGCTGTTCCTGGGCCACAGGCTTGGTGAGGTACATGCTGCAGCCGGCCATGGCGCCGCGAATCCGGTCGATGCGCGAGCCGCGGCCGGTCAGCATCACCACCGGGATCTCGCGGGTGGGGCGCTGGCGCCGCAGGGCCTTGCACACCGAGTAACCGTCCACGCCCGGCAGCATCACGTCCAGGAAGACGATGTCCACGGACTGCTGCTGGAGTTTTTCCAGGGCCTCCTCGCCGGAGGTGGCGAAGTCCACGTCCACCCCGAACAGGCCCAGTTCGATCTCCATGAGCTTGCGCACCGGCGGGCTGTCGTCCACCACCAGGGCGCGGGCCCCGGAGCGCCGGGCTTGGCTGGCCGCTTCCCGGGCCTGGTTCATGAGGGCTTCGTTGAGGCTGCCGCCCTCGGTTGTGTCGTTGATGGTAAGATCCGGCACGTAGCGCAGGCGCCGGATAGTTACCTGGTCGAGCGCCTCCAGCAGCCGCCGTACGCTGAACGGGCGGGCCACATGGACCGCCTCGGCGCCTTGCGGCTGTGGTCCGGCACCCACCAGCACGCTGGGCAGGGGGGCGTCGCCGCCGCGGCAGGAGCGCCATTCCTGGAGAGCCCCGGGCTGGTCGCCGTCGACGATGGCGATCTGGGCCGCGGCGCGGTCCGGCTCTTCGGCCACCTGGTAGATGCGGCCACGGGCCGCCGCCAGCTTGAGCATGCTGTTCAGTACCCGCCGTTCGTGGGCACTGAAGCCGAACAAGGCCAGGTTGAACACCTTCTGGTCCGTCATGGGTCTTCCCCCGGGGCGTGTTGGCGCCTCTCCCCTCGCATTCGGCCGACTGATCCCGGCAACCGGGGAGGGCTCGCTCCCTGTGCCAACCCCGGCCCCGGAACTACGCCAGCGTGGCGCCCCACCGGTTCTCATACCCAGGCCTCACAGACCCGTTGGAGTTGTTGTCGCCCCGATCCCGAGAACAGGCGCGGGGTATCGAGCACGGGTGCCACCCGCTCCTCGACGCTGAAGCAGGAAACCGCGATGCTCCGCCACACCAGGTGCGCCGCGAAGCTGGTCCGGGGCAGGGCCGCCGCCTGGCCGTCGTCCACATCCACCGTACGCGGCGCCGAGCGCAGTGCCAGGGCGCCAAAGCCTATCTCGCCGGTATCCTCGTCCCGGTAGGCAGCCACCGCCACCCAGGGCGCGGCGTGGCTGCCGGGGCGGGCGCCGAACAGCACCGACAGGTCCAGCAGTGGCAGCGGGCGGTCACGCCACACCACTACCTCCCGGCAGTAGGCCGGGGCATGAGGCACCGGCCACGCGCCGGGAGCCACCAGCACCTCGCACAGCTCCCGCTCGCCCACTGCGCCCGCCTGGCCGTCCGCAAGCTCCAGCAGCCAGGCGCGGGCGGCGGCCTGCTGGCCTGGCTCAGCCACGGGCCGCGCCCTCGGCCACCAGGGTTTCCAGGGCTGCGGTTTCCATCACCGAGGCCACCGTGCCGTCCGCCATCAGTGCCAGTGAGACCGGCCCGCCGGACCCTGCGGCCATGCAGGCGGGCAGCCGGTGGAATGCCGGCGGCTCAACCCGCTCGATGGTTTCCGCGTGTTCGCAGGCCAGGGCCAGCACCCGGCCCGCCGCCTCCAGCAGCAGAATCTGGCGGGCCGTGGCGAGACGCTCCGGCGCCGGGCGCAGCCATTCATCGAGCACCAGCACCGGGCAGTCTCCGGTATCCGCCGGCCAGGTGGGTGCCTGCCGGTCCGCCGACTCCAGCCAGGTGGCGGAACACGGGTGCACCGCCCGCACCCGCTCCCGGGGCACCATCAGCCGCAGCCGCTCGATGCCCACCAGCATCCAGTCGCCGGCGGCGGAACTCGGGGCGTGCTGCGCCGTGTCCATCGCTGCTGGCTCCGCTTCCCCGGTTCGTCTCAGTTGTCCCTTCGGGCCCAGAAATCCGGCTCCACTTCCACCCATCCGCTGTCGGTGAGCTGGCTCAGGTTCACCAGCCGGGAGGCCTGGTTGCCGTCTCCGGAGAAGTCGATCTCGATGCCGCCGAGGTTGAAGCGCGCGCTCCGGGCGACCTGCATGAAACGCTGGCGGTCCAGCTCGGGGCCGGCGTCCTCGAGCAGCTTGAGCAGCATCCGGCCGACGATGTAGCCCTCCAGGGAGACAAAGCCGAAGCGCGGCCCGAGCGCCCGCTTGGCCTCCTGCACCATGGGCAGGCGGGAGTCCAGCAGCGGCACCACCTGGGTCATGAGGATGCCGCCGGAGACGCCGTAGCGCTCCAGGTCGGCCCGGAAGTTGTCGGCGCCGGTGAATGACACCGCGGAGATGATCCAGTCGTCCGACTTGCGTGCAAAGCGGGCGAAGTGGGCGATGTTGGTGTACGCGCCCACGGTCACCACCAGCCGGCAGGCTGCCCCGGAGCGCTGTTCCCAGGTCTTCAGCGAGCGGTAGCCGGGCTCCACCTCGGTGGTGTTGCGGGTGTAGACCCCCACCGGGCCGATGAAATTGCGCACCGGCTCGTCGCCCTCGCGGGCGAGGATCTCGTCGTACAGGGCCAGCAGGGCGGGCTCAGCGCCGTTGCGCTGCAGGGCCTGGCGCACGCCGACGATGCCGGCCATGCCGTAGGAGTCGTTCTGAACGTAGGCGCAGACCTCGGCCGGCGCGATGCCGTGGGAGATGGCCTGGCCCACCACGGTGCCTACCTCCTCCACGTAACTCGCACGGAAATTGAGTATGGGACCGCCGTCGCCGGGGCGCAGGATTCCGGCGCCGGTGAAGAAGCCGACCGCCGGGACACCTTCCTCGCGCAGTACCGGCAGGGTGACCTTGGCGGTGGGGGTGCCGACATTGCCCACCATGGCGAACACGCCCTCGGGGCGCTCCAGCAGGCGCTGGGTGCTCTCCACGGCCTTCACGGGCCGGTAGGAATCGTCGAGGGAACTGATCTCGACGCGCCGGCCGTGGACGCTGCGTCCCTCCAGGGCCGCCTCCAGGCCGTCGCGCATGCCCTGGCCCAGCCCCTGGGCCGGTCCATCCAGGGCCAGCACCGAGCCCAGCAGGATGCGGTCTTCCTGCACCCCTGGAGTGGATCCCGAATCACAGCCCGACACGGACAGCGCCAGCACGGCACCGGCCAGCAACCCACGAGACGCCAACATAGAGATCCCCCACACACCGACGGGCAACGACCCATGCGCCAAATATCGCGACTGCCTGGCGGCGCCGCGGTCCCGGCTCCCGGCCCGCAATTGTTCTTCTTGTTACAGGCTCTGGCGGAAGTCTTGTATCTAATCGGCGACAATGCTGCGAGCCGTGTCACGCTTTGTCATGCGCGAATGCGCATGAGGCTGCCCAACCTGGCGCTGTGGGGCCGGGGCCTGGGCGGTCGCCCTCAGCGGTGATCCACCCGCTGGCGGATGCGCGCCATGCGGCCGCGGAAACCGCTGGCCGTGCCGTCGTCGAGGCCCAGGTCCAGGGCGCGCTGACACACCTCGAGAGCCTGGGGGTACTGGCCGTCCTCGATCAGCACCCGGGCCAGGTACTGGAAGGCCGGAAAGCTGCTCCGGGCCTGGCCGCCCACCACCGGCAGCAGTTCGGGGGCCGCATCCACCTGGCGCCAGGCGTAGCGGTAGAAGAGGGCACGCTGATCCTCGGCGCTCCGGTGCCGGAAGGTGAGCTCCACGATCCGGGAGAGCTGGGCGTGGCGCCGTGCCGGGTCGTCGGTACGCTCCAGGTTATCGATCAGTTCCCCCAGTTCGGACTCGGCCTGGGCGGGCATCGCGCGGCCTCCGGCACTGGCCTCCGGGCGCGCCGCCTCCGCCGCCCGGCGTGCCCCCATACCGGCGACCCGGTCGCCTACGGTACCGGTGGAGAGGTTGACCCACGGTGCCCTGGGCAGGCTCTCGCCCCGGCTGACGGCGGCGAGAGCCCGCTCGATCAGCGGGCCGTTCACTCCCGGCGCGTCCCGGTGAGCCTCCAGTACCCGGCGCGCCGCCGCCGTGCCCTTGGGGCTGCCGGGTCCGCCGCCCCGGCGCAACGCGCCCGCGGCTGCGTTGAGGGCGAGGGCGGTGGGGAACACGACGCGCACCGCCGCCATGGTCTCTTCCAGGGGAACCCGCTCGCTGGCGCTGTAGCGCAGAGATTCCTGGAGCCGGGTCCAGGTCTGCTCCGCGGCCGCCATGGCCCGGATCGCACGGCCCTCGTCCGGCGAGCTGAGCGCGAGTTCCACGTGGCGGCGGAGCTCGGCCTGTCGGCGCAGGCGCTCGCCCAGGTGGGGGCGGCCGGAGGCGAGATGCTGAAACGCCCGGCGCGCTTCCCCCCGAGAGCGCACTGCTGGCCCGAAGACATCCTGGGGGAGGGCGGCGCTGTCGGACTGCAGCCGCGGGCGCGCTGCCACGATGCGATAGCCAAGCGCCAGGGCCACGCAGAGCACCGCCAGCAGCGCGCCGGCGGTGGTGTCCACGGCCTGCGTAGCCATGGCGCCGGCGATCAGGATCAGGACGGCGAGCAGCAGCCCTAGAGTCAGAACGCGGTGCGCCGGTCCTCGGCGGTCCAGAGCGCGCCGTGGTGAGTCAGACATCGGCTCCTCAAAACAACTCCATGCAGGTGCCCGCCGCACACCTGACGTCCAATCTGGCCTGGTCCCCTCGGCCCGTGCTACTGGCTACGCACTTTCGGATAATTTGATGTTTGCGCTGCATAAGCCGCTATCCGTTTACCACGTTCGCGGATGCTTGGCGAGAGCGGGGCGGTACGGCCGCGGAAACCGCCCTCCGGGACGCTCCGGGCGGCGTCGGCGTCTGACCGAGGATGCAAAAGCGGGCGCAGGCAGCCTGCCGGGTACCAGCCGTCTCCATGTTCCGGACGCTCTCAGCTCGCGCTCAGCAGCGTCCCGCAGTAGTCCAGTTCTTCCTCGGTTTCCGGAAGGCCGAGGGCCTGGCAGAGGACGCGGGCATCTAGCTCCGTTTCCGCGGCCCTGGCGGCGGCCGCGAGCTTGTAGACGATGCTGCGCTCGTAGCGCACGGCCAGGTCGTCCGCGGTGGCGATCTCCGGGGCGAGGCGCATCAGCCGCTCGCGGATGGATTTTCCCTGCTGCTCGGGCTCGATGGCGAAGCAGCGCGACTGCCAAAGGATGCTCTGATAGCGGGCCAGCTTGGAGAGGCTGAGACCGGGAATGTCGGTGTCCTGGAGAACGCGCTCGAAGACGTCGGCCAGCATGAAGGGTTCCTCGGCCTTCATGGCGGCAAACAGGGTGGCCAGCACCGCGCGCCGCCTGGCGAAGTCCGTCTCGAAGGCATACCGGGGGAGTTCCGCAGCCCGGGCCAGCCGGGTTGCCAGCGTGTCCACCCGCGCATCGTGGCCTCCCGCAGCCGCTGGCGCCGCCTCCGCCTGCGGTACCTGGCCGGCGGGCAGCACCGTAATATCGCCGCCGCTGCGGCTGGGGACCACGCTCACCACATCCGCGAGGGAGACGAGCAGATCAGTGAGCCGCGAGAAGCCGTACTCGCTCTCGTCGAAGGTGGCGGACAGCCGGCGTCGCAACAGGGGCTTGATCTGGGCGCCCTTGAGGCCGTCCGGCCGCTCGCTGACGATCTCCTGAAGCGCGGCGCGCACCGCGCGCAGCTGTTCACCCTGGGAGGGGCCGTGCTCGGCGCCGCCGGTACGGCTGGCTCCATAGCTCGCCACCAGCGCACCGTAACGTACGAAGCGGTCGCAAAGCGCAGCGAAGTCCTCGCTCGCCGCCTGGTCAGGAGACACGCCCACCACCGATTTCCCGTGACGGCGTAGCGCCTTCAGCACATGGATGAAGTCCCGGTCGCCGGAAACGATGACGAAGGTGCGCACGTGCGGCAGCGTCCAGATCGTCTCCACGGCGTCCACCGCCATCTTGACGTCCACCGCGTTCTTGAAGCGGTTCTGCTGGCGCTTCGCGAACACGTGGATCAGGTCAATGCCAAGCCGGTAAAGATCTGTCTGGAACTGGTTGATCTCCCTCGAGCGCCAGTCGGCATAGGCGTTGGCCAGCACCACCTGGCCGTATTCCTCGGCCAGACGGAACAGCAGCTCCGGATCCACCGACTCGGGGTAGTCCTCGCCATGGCTGTCTCTGAGACCGAACACCAGGTTCTCAAAGTCCACCAGCAGTGCGACGTTTCCCTGGTTCTGCACGAAGGGGGCTCCTGTGGGCGAGCGGCTGGGCAGCGGCCCGGCCCATGGCCGGCAGCGTGCCCGGATGGTGCGGGATGTGGCGCAATTGTGCCAACGCCGCATGCCTGGCGAACGCGGTTGCCGCCGACTTCCGCGCAGGCCCGTAAGTGCGCATAATGTATATTATGTTAAATTGTGACTCGGCTGGGGTGCGCATGGCCAGCACCGGGGCCAACCCGCTTGTTCCCCTTCCCTGATGCCCAGCCGAGTGCGGCCGGCGATGCCCTGGTCGGTCTCCCAGGCGAGGCGTAGCGGGACGGGGCCGCCCGAGGGGCTTGGGTTCAACGGCCCAGGCACTCCACCACCAGTTGCGTCCAGTAGCCCACGCCCACTGGCAGGGCCGCGTCGTTGAAGTCGTAGCCGGGATTATGCAGCGTCGCACCATGGTGGCCTTCGGTACCATTACCCATGAGGATGAAGCAGCCGGGCCGGTGCTTCAGGAACCGGGCGAAGTCCTCGGAGAAGCCGACCCGGGGGCAGTCCGGGTTCACCCGGGCGCCCGGGATGCGGCGCACTGCCGCTGCCGCCCGGTCCACGGCCTCGGGTGTGTTCACGGCTGGCTCGAAGTCTCTCCGGTAACTGATTGTTGCAGCTGCTCTGTGGGCCGCGGCAATGCCCCGGGCCAATTCCTGCATGCGGCGCTGGATGGTGTCGCTCACGGCGTCCTCGTAGCCCCGCACATCTCCCTTGAGGGTGAGCTGGCTGGGGATGATGTTGCGGGCCCCGTCGGTGAGGACTTCGGTGATGGACACCACGCCGTGGTCGCGGGGCGACAGGGACCGGGAGACGATAGCCTGCAGCGCGAGCACCAGCTCGGCACCGGCCACCACCGGGTCGATGACCCGGTCAGGTGCCGAGGCATGCCCTCCCCGGCCTTCGATCCGGATCTCGAACAGCTCCTCAAAGGCGGTGAGCACCCCGGCCCGGGTGGCGAACTGCCCCACCGGCAGCCCCGGCAGGTTGTGCAGACCGTAGATGGCGTCCATGGGGAAGCGCTGGAACAGGCCGTCGTCGATCATGGCCTGGGCCCCCAGGCCGTTCTCCTCGTTGGGCTGGAAGACGAAATGTACCCGGCCTTCAAAGTCGTCGCGCCGGGCGAGAGCCTGGGCCGCCCCAAGCAGCATGGCGGTGTGGCCGTCGTGGCCGCAGCCGTGGAACTTTCCCGGTACCACGGAACGGTGGGCGAAGGTGTTGGCCTCCGTGATCGGCAGGGCGTCCAGATCCGCGCGCAGGCCGATGGCCCGGATGCCGGAGCCCCGCGTCAGAGTGGCGACGACGCCATGGCCGCCCACCCCGGCGTGTACCTCCAGCCCCGCCTGCTCCAGGCGCTGAACTACGGCGTTGGCGGTGGTGGCCACTTCGAAGCCGGTCTCGGGGTGCTGGTGCAACTGACGGCGGAAGTCCGCCAGAGCCTGCAGTTCGATGTCTGCGACGGCGGTGGCGTTCACGGTCATCCCTCCTCGGGCCCTTCGGTGATGAAGGCCAGGATGCGGCTGGCGGCATCGAGCCCCAGCGACTCCCGGACCGCACCGGCGTGCTGCAGGCCGGCCACCCCGGCGGCACCCGAGGGCGTGGTGGCCACGCCGTGGACGGCCAGCCATTCCACCGTGGCGGCGCACTCGGAGTCGGTGACAGTGACGAAGTGATCGGCGCTGCGGGCCAGTTCGCCCAGGGCCAGATGGGAGGGTTGCTTGCAGTCCAGCCTCCCCATTATGGACGCCGCGCCATCCACTTTCACCGGTCGGCCGGCGCGGATGCTTTCCATCAGCGCCGGGGCGGCGTCGGGCTCCACCACCACGATGACCGGCGCCCCGGCCCAGTGCTGGCGAAACAGGGCCGCCATCGCGGCGGCCAGCCCGCCGACACCCGCCTGCAGGAAGATGTGACTGGGCGGCTCGGGCGAGGCCTCCAGCACCTCGGCGCCCATGACCAGGTAACCCTGCATCACCCGCTCGGGCAGTTCCGTGTAGCCGGGCCAGGAGGAGTCGGACAGCAGCGTCCAGCCCTGCCGCTCGGCATCACTCCGGGCGGCGGCCATGCTCTGCTCGTAGTCGTCCCCCGCGCGCACGACGCGGGCCCCGTAGCGACGCAGCCGGTGGGCGAAGGCCTCCGGCACACCCTGGCTCAGGTAGACCACCGCCCGGCCGCCGAACAGCCGGGCGCCCGCGGCCAGGGACAGGCCGTGATTCCCCGCACTGGCGCAGGCGTAGGTGGTGCCTTCGAGAATCCTGGCGAGGTCCCTGGCGGCGGCAGGCGCGCTGCCAGCATCGCCCCGCCGGGCCGCCTCCCGGGCGATGACGTAGGCCGCGCCCAGGGCCTTGAAGCTGCCCAGGCCCATGCGGGTGCTCTCGTCCTTGAGGCGCAGCTCCGCCACACCCAACTGCCGAGCCAGTTCCGGCCGGTCCAGCAGCGGTGTTTTCCGGGCCGCCGGGCAGCGTCCCAGCAGGGACTGGGCATCGGTGGGGTCGCGGGACACCCGGCCGGGGGCCAGGCCTGCCTCCGGCGGCAGCCCTCTGCCCCGGTGCGGGTTGGCGAGAATGTCCACGTCGTTCTGCCCGGCGGACCCTCCGAGGCGGCGCCGAGGGCCATCCGGGGTCGGCCCGGGCGGCCCGGCGTTTCCAGCGTTTATTGGTGGAATTCCTTAGCCCGAAGATTTCATGAATCTGCACCGATCTCGCTTGTCTCTTGGTCCCACAAGGAATCTTTTCTCAGTCGGCCGTACTCACCGATACGCCGCTCCTTCGAAAAGGCTCTTGTGAAACCAATATCCTACGCGATATCAGCACACATTCATGAAATCTTCGGGTTAGGGAGGATAGTTGGCTGAGGCCTGGGCGGAACTGACCTCCACCCCGGCGATGTCCCCCAGCAGTCGGATCAGGGCTGCAATATTCTGCTCGCCGTGACCCCGGGCCCGCGCGGCGCTGGCCGCCTCCCGGGGGAAAACCTTCCCGCCTGGCTTGGGGACCGCCAAGGTGCTCCGGCGTCCGGTCAGGTTCAGGCAGGGTGTTGTGAGGAGATCGCTGCCGCGGGCGTCGGGTCGGGCTGCGTGCCGGGCGGGCAGCGTGAGTTCGACAGCGGCTGGGAGCCCCGATTGGAGCCAGTCCAGCAGACCCGGACCGGCCTGGGCCCCGAGGGAGCGCCAGGCCGGCCCGATGGCAGCTCAGGCGAAGGTGTTGAGCAGGAAGGCCAGGTAGCCGACCGCCACCGCGGGGATGATGACGGCGCTTGCGCCCCAGTGGCCCACCCAGGCCAGATGGCGCAGGCGCGATCCCAGGCTTGCGGGGACGTTCTCGTTGCTGTCGCTCATGACGATACCTCTTCAAGAAAGGTTTGGATTGGGATCCGGTACACGATGGCGGCAAGTATCAGGAAGGTCGACGCTGCAGTGCAACATGAATTGAACATCGTTCTGACTCAGATCAATTCCCGCGCCCGCAGGGCACGGGGGCAGCGACGCGGATCACGCGGGCACCGTGACCGATGCACGCCGCGACGGGTATCTCTGACCCACCGGCACCGCGGGAGCACCCTCAGCCCGGCAGGCTGCCAGGGCTATACTCCCGCCCAGCAGGCGCCGCCGCGGGGCGGCGCCGTGGGTATTCGGGGGAGGTAACGAAATGGGATGTCTGTCCGGGCGCGTGCTGGCGGCCCTGGTGCTGGTCCTGGCGGCGGGAGCCGCCGTGGCGCAGCCGGTCCGCATCGGCATGATCACCACCCTGTCCGGCGGCGGCAGCTCTCTCGGCATCGATGTCCGGGATGGCTTTCTGCTGGCCATCGAGCAGGGTGACGGGCGCCTCGGTGGCGTGGACGTGGAGGTGCTGGTCGAGGACGACGCCCGCAAGGTGGGCCGGGCGGTGCAGATCGCCCAGCGCCTGCTGCAGCGCGAGCGCACGCCCATCGTCACCGGCATCATCTGGTCGAACCTGGCCCTGGCGGCGGTGCCCCGGGTGCTCCAGGCGGGGGCGTTCTACGTGAGCCCCAATGCGGGCCCGTCCCAATTCGCGGGCGCCGACTGCCATCCCCGCTACTTCAATGTGGCCTGGCAGAACGACAACCTCCACGAGGCCATGGGCCAGTACGTCACCGACCTGGGCCATCGGCGCGCCTACCTGCTGGCACCCAACTATCCGGCCGGCAAGGACGCCCTCACCGGCTTCAAGCGCTACTTCCAGGGCGAGGTGGTGGGCGAGGTCTACACCCGGCTGGGCCAGCTGGACTATGCGGCGGAACTGGCGGCGCTGCGAGAGGCGGATCCCGACGCCGTGTTCTTCTTCCTGCCTGGCGGCATGGGCATCAACTTCCTCAAGCAGTACCGGCAGGCCGGGCTGAAGGGCCGGATTCCGCTGTTCGGGCCGGCCTTCTCGTTCGACGAGGGCATTCTCCAGGCCACCGGCGACGCGGCCCTGGGGGTGGCCAACGCCTCCCAGTGGAGCCCGGACCTGGACAACCCGGCCAACCGCCAGTTCGTGGCGGCCTTCCAGGAGCGCTACGGCCGCCGGCCCTCCCTCTATGCCAGCCAGGGCTACGATGCCGCCCGGCTTATCGGCAGCGCGCTGGAGGCCACCAGCGGACGCACGGAGCCCGCCGAGGCGTTCCGCAAGGCCCTTGAGGCGGCCCGCTTCGACTCGGTTCGGGGAGGCTTCCGCTTCGGCGCCAATCACCACCCGGTGCAGGATATCTACGTCCGCGAGGTCTACCGCACCGACGACACCAGCCTCTCCAACCGGGTGATCGCGACGGCATTCCGGGACCACGCCGACGCCTACGTCGGGCAGTGTTCGATGGGCGGAGGCGGCAGCTAGCGCTTCGGTCCGCTCCCCCATGCTGCTGTTCCTGGAGCAACTGCTGAACGGTCTCCAGCAGGGAGTGATGCTGTTCCTGCTGGCTGCCGGGCTGACCCTGGTGTTCGGGATCATGGGTCTCATCAACCTGGCCCACGGTTCCCTGTACATGCTGGGGGCCTTCCTGTGCGCCGCCACCCTGTCCGCCACCGGCAGCTTCGCGCTGGGGGTGCTGGCGGCGCTGGCCGGCTGTGCCCTGGCCGGGTTGCTGGTGGAGTCGCTGGTGCTGCGGCGCCTCTACGCCCGGCGCCACCTGGACCAGGTGCTGGCCACCTTCGGCCTGATCCTGTTCTTCAACGAGGCGGTCCGGCTGGTCTGGGGCCCACGGCCCCTGTTCGTGGCCATGCCGGAGGCCCTGGCGGGCACTGTTGAGCTGCTGCCCGGCGCCCCCTACCCGGTCTACCGGCTGGCCATCATCGCCGCGGGGGCCGCCGTGGCGGCGGGGCTCTGGTGGCTGGTGGGCCACACCCGGCTCGGCATGCAGATGCGGGCCGGCGCCGCCGACCGCGAGATGCTGGGCGCCATGGGGGTGGACAGCCGGCGGCTCTATGCGGCGGTATTCGCCCTGGGCGCGCTGCTGGCCGGGCTGGCCGGAGCCCTGGCCGGGCCCCTGTTCGCGGTGCAGGTAGGCATGGGGGAGAACATCCTGATCCTCACCTTCGTGACCATCGTGATCGGTGGCATCGGCTCCATCCGCGGAGCCGTGGCCGGCGCGCTGCTGGTGGGACTCACCGACACCCTGGGCCGGGCCTACCTGCCCACGGTGCTGCGCCTGGTGACCGATCCGGCCACCGCCGACGGGGTGGGCACCGCGCTGGCCTCCCTGCTCATCTACCTGCTGATGGCGGTGGTGCTGGTATGGCGCCCCACCGGCCTGTTGCCGGCCCATGGACGCTGAGCGGCGGCCACCCCGCGGCTGGATGCCGGCGTCGGGGTTGCTGGTTCTGGCTGCCCTGCCGGCGCTCGCCTGGGCTCTGGATGACCCCTACCTGCTCAGCCTGCTGAGCCGGGGGCTGATCCTGGCCCTGGCCGCCGTCAGCCTGGACCTGATCCTGGGTTACGGCGCCATGGTGAGCTTCGGCCACGCCGCCTTCGTCGGGGCCGGTGCCTACACCGTGGGCATCCTCGCCCATCACGCCACGCAGGGCAGCGCCCTGGTGGACGCCTGGCCGTGGCTTGCGGGCAGCGAGGCGGCGCTGGTGGCCTGGCCGGCAGCCATGGCGGTGGCGGGGCTGCTGGCGGCGCTGATCGGTGCCCTGTGCCTGCGCACGCGGGGGCTGTACTTCATCATGATTACCCTGGCCTTCGGCCAGATGCTGTATTTCCTGGCTACCTCCCTGGAGCGCTACGGCGGCGACGACGGCCTGATCCTCTGGCAGCGCAGCCGGCTGCCGCTGGGCGATGCCTCCGACCCGCTGCTGTTCTACTACCTGTGCCTGGGGCTGCTGGCTCTGGTTACGGCGGCTCTGGCCCGGGTCACCGGGTCGCGTTTCGGCCGGGTGCTGCGGGGTGCGGCGGGCAACGAGCCGCGCATGGCGGCGCTGGGTTTTCCGGTCTACCGCTATCGCCTGGCCGCCTTTGCCCTGGCCGGCGCCGTGGCCGGCCTGGCCGGGGCCCTGCTGGCCAACCAGGACACCTTCGTCAGCCCGGAACTGCTGCACTGGCGCCACTCCGGCGAGCTGATGGTCATGGTGATCCTGGGCGGCCTGGGCAGTCTCTACGGGGCGGTGCTGGGGGCGCTGGCGCTGGTGCTGCTGGAGGAGGTTCTTGCTGCCTGGACGCCCCACTGGGGGCTGTTCCTGGGCCCGTTGCTGGTGCTGGTGGTGCTGTTCGCCCGCGGCGGCCTGTACGGCTGGCTGGTGCGGGGGCGGCGCGGTGAGTGAAGCGGCGCTGCTGCAGGTGCGCGGCCTGACCCGGCGCTTCGGCGCCCTGGCCGCCAACGACGCCCTGGATCTGGACGTCGCCGAGGGCGGCATCCACGCGGTGATCGGCCCCAACGGGGCGGGCAAGTCCACCCTCATCGCCCAGCTGGCGGGAGAGCAGCGCCCGGACGCCGGCCGGATCCGCTTCGCCGGCGCCGACATCACCCGCTGGCCCACCCACCGCCGCGCCCGCGCCGGCCTGGGGCGCTCCTTCCAGGTGAGCTCGGTAATCCCCGAGTTCACCGTACTGGAGAACGTGGCCCTGGCGGTGCAGGCCCGGGAGGGCCACAGCTTCCGCTTCTGGCGGCCGTTCCGGGAGGAGTACGGACTCCAGGCCCGGGCCCTGGAAACCCTGGCCCGGGTAGGCCTGGCGGAACGCCCGGGCTTGCCCGCCGCCGCCCTCGCCCACGGCCAGCGCCGGCGCCTGGAGCTGGCCATGGTGCTGGCCGGCCGGCCCCGCATGATGCTGCTGGACGAACCCATGGCCGGACTCGGGCCGGAGGAGATCCGTCAGCTCTCCGAGCTGCTGGCGGCGCTGCGCGAGGAGGTGACCATCCTGCTGGTGGAACACGACATGGACGTGGTGTTCGGCCTGTCGGACGCCATCACGGTGCTGATCTTCGGGCGCAACATCATCACCGGGCCGCCAGCGGCCATCCGGGCCAGCGAGGCGGTGCGCCGGGCCTACCTGGGCGATACCCTCTGATGCTGCGGCTGAGCGGCGTGACGGCCGGCTACCAGGGCAGCCAGGTGCTGTTCGGAATCGACCTTGCGGTGGACGCCGGCGAGGCGGTGACCCTGCTGGGCCGCAATGGCATGGGCAAGACCACCACGGTCCGGGCACTCACCGGTCTGAACCCGCCGACCGGCGGCGCTGTGGAGTTCCTCGGCCACCCGGTGGCTGGCTGGCCGGCGTTTCGCATTGCCCGGCTGGGGCTCGGGCTGGTACCCGAAGGCCGGCGCATATTCCCCACGCTGACGGTGCGGGAGAACCTGCTGGCCACCGCCGCCAACCGCAGCGGCGCCGCCCGGCCATGGAACGTCGAGCGGGTGCTGCAGCTTTTCCCGGGCCTGGCAGGCCGACTCGATCAGCCGGGCCGCACCCTCTCCGGCGGTGAGCAGCAGATGCTGGCCATCGGCCGGGCGTTGATGACCAACCCCCATCTGCTGGTGCTGGACGAGGCCGCCGAGGGCCTGGCGCCGCGGGTCCGGGCCGACATCTGGGCGGCCCTGGCAAGGCTCAAGAGCGAGGGCCAGGCGCTGCTGGTGATCGACCAGAACTTGCAGGCCCTGCTGGAGCTGGGCGACCGCCACTACATCATGGAGAAAGGCCGCATCGCCTGGAGCGGCAGCTCCGAGGCGCTGCGCGCCGCCCCGTCCCTGAGCCATCGCTACCTTGGGGTGGATTGATGACAACCCGGACCGCTGGCCGTTGGCGCGAAGGCCACAGATCAACACGGATAAACTCGGATGTTCCTGGGTGGGTTCAGCCGCGTCCCGCATAAGGCTCCCTGTGGACTCGCTGCGCGCGCCCCGGCGCTGCCGGCGTGTGGCTAGTCGTCCGTGTTCATCTGTGGCTGGAAACGAAAGCTGGGAGGCCGCACCCGATCATGAGCGAAGCGCAGCCGGCCTGGTGCCGCTACACCGCGGCAGAGCTCCAGGCCCAGTACTCCGCCCGCCAGGCGGTGCCCGAGCACCCGGAGATCCTCCAGAGATGGGCGCGCCAGTCGCAGGCCTACCGCCGTCGTCTGGCCGCAGATGGCCGGTTGCGGGAGGCTCTCGCCTATGGTTCCCATCCTTGCGAGAAGCTGGACCTCTGCCTGCCGGCACAGGCCGGGCGGGTGCCACTGCACGTGTTCTTCCACGGAGGCTACTGGCAGGCCCTGGACCGCCAGCATTTCAGCTTCGTCGCTGAGGCCCTGAACCGCGCCGGGTTGGCGGTGGCGGTGGTGGGCTATCCCCTGTGCCCGGAGGTCACCATGGAGCGGATTGCCGAGGCCGCAGCAGCCGCCCTCGCCTTCCTGCGCCGCCGGGTTTCGGGGCTTGGCGTGAGGCATCACGGCATGCAGCTCGCCGGCCACTCCGCCGGCGGCCACCTGGTGGCGTTGCTGGCAGCAGGCACCGCCCCGCACCGCGACCTCGATGCAGTGGCGGGCATTGTACCGGTGAGCGGTGTCTTCGAGCTGGAGCCCCTTGTCGCCACCGCAATCAACCGGCCACTCCAGCTGACCCCGGAGACGGCCCGGCGGCTCAGCGTGCTGGGCGCTCCCCCTGAACACCTGCGGCTGGACGCCTTCGTCGGCGGCGACGAGAGTGCCGAGTTCCAGCGCCAGACCCGGGCCCTGGTAGACCGGTGGCGGCAGGCGGGAGCCCCGGCGGCGCGCCACTGGCTGGCGGGCCACAACCACTTCACGGTGCTGGATACGGTCTACGGCCCGGACGGGCCCATGGTGAAGGCGGCGCGCCGGCT
>CAZAQB010000042.1:7730-24887 GCA_964487155.1 uncultured Ectothiorhodospiraceae bacterium | reverse complement strand
AGACAAGCGAGATCGGTGCAAATTTGTGAAATCTTCGGGCCAGCAGCCTGGACAGCTGCGGCACCAGGGCTTCATGCGCAGGGAATGCCGCGCAGGTCGGCGGCCAGATCCTCCAGGCGGTGGCTCAAATGCCGGCGTTGGCCCGGATCCGCCAGGGCCAGCAGGTCGGCCATGGCGCGCAGCCCCTCCTCCCGGGCCCGGACCATGCGCTGGCGATGGGCCTCGGGCCAGAAGCGGTCGCGGTGTACCAGCAGCTCGGTGACGCGGTCCTCAAAACCGGGCTCGGCGCGCCCGTCCATGGCCTCGCGGAACTCCGCCTGCCACACCCGCCGGCTGCGCAGCCAGGACTCGGTCTGGCCCCGCAGCGCCTGCGCCCAGGAGGCCACGCGCTCGCGTTGGGCACCGCTCAGGGGGCCCAGCCAGCGCTCCAGGCGCTCTTCCATGCGCTCCGCCCGCTCGGCCACCCGCTGGTCCTGATTAGGCGTCAGGTGCTCTTCCGCCAGTTCCGCGTTGCGCTCCTCCATGCGGGCGTAGAGGTGGCTCACCTGGGCATCGTCGAGGTCCGCCAGCAGTCCGGCGGCAGTAGGGGCGATCTCGGCACCGAGCCGGCGCAGGTTGGCGATGGCCTCGTCCAGCGGCGGCTCAAGAGTGCCGGGGGTGACGGGCATATCGGAGGCCGCGCGGCGGGACAGGGACTCCAGCCAGCGGCTGAGACGGGGCAGTTCGCTGCGGCAGTGCCAGGCCAGGGTGCGTTCCAGGCGGGCATCCAACCAGTCTTCCTGGGTGGCGCTGAGCTGGATGTAGTCCTCCACTTCCCGCACCGCCAGCCAGTCGGCGTTACGGTAGGCGAGCTCCACGGTACTGCAGCCGGCGGCGCCCAGGGCCGTAACCAGCATCAATGTGCTGATCCACTGTCGCAAGCCGCTGCCCATGGCCATCGCTCCGCAATCCTCGTCACGGATCTGACCGGCCAACCCGGCCAGGGTTCGTTACCGCTGCCGGCCGGGACCGCCCTGGCGGCAAGCTGCCGGCAGCCTGTCGGACTCAGCGCGGCCCTGCGGCGACGCTATCCACGCGGCTCCCGACGGGCACCTAACTCCTGCAGGCTGCTAGCAGCCTGACGGACTTAGGGGATCGTAGCGAGGCGAGTGGGAAACGGAGGCGGTTTTTTCGCTCATTTGAGGAGAATAGTGGGTGCTATTTGACGAAAAGGAGCGGAAAAAGAGCCCCGTTTGCCGCCGCCGCAGTAGATCATCCCTAACTCCGACAGGCTGCTAGACTTGCGCGTAATCCGGGCAGGAGCCGGGCCGGGGATCAAGGCCCGGCCGCACCCGTTTTCGATGGCTGCCATGCAGGGGCAATGAACCAGACCAGGACCCTCCTCAAGCAACGCCTCCACGGCGCCGGGCTGCGGGCCACCCGCCAGCGCCTGGAACTCGGTGAGCTGCTGTTCCAGGGCGAACACCGTCATGTCACCGCGGAACAGCTGCACAGCGAGGCCCGGTACACCGGCATCCAGGTCTCGCTGGCCACCGTCTACAACACCCTCAACCAGCTCACTGCCGCCGGACTGCTGCGCGAGATCGGCGTCGACCCGCAGCGCTCGTACTTCGACACCAATACCAGCAACCACCACCACTTCTTCCACGCGGACGAAGGCCGCCTGGAGGACATCCCCGCCGAGCAGATCGACGTGGGCCGGCTGCCCCCCGCGCCCAAGGGCACCCGGATCGCCGGAGTGGACGTGGTCATCCGTGTGAGCCGGCAACGCTGAACCGAACTTCTTTAGAAGTCTTCCAGAAAAATTGACGCCGCGGCCTGCTGTGCTAAGACAACAGGCACGGACCCCTGGGGATAACCCCCGGGGTATCCGCCCAGGTGACTGCGACTCAGGAGGACTTCAATGCCCCAGCTCACTGGTACCAAGACCCACGACAACCTGAAGGAGGCCTTCGCCGGCGAGTCCATGGCCAACCGGCGCTACCTGTACTTCGCCCAGAAGGCCGATGTGGAGGGCCACAACGACGTCTCCACCGTGTTCCGCTCCACCGCCGAGGGCGAGACCGGTCACGCCCACGGCCATCTGGAGTTCCTGGAGGAGGCCGGCGACCCGGCCACCAACGAGCCCATCGGCGACACCCGGGCCAACCTGGGCTCGGCCATCGCCGGCGAGACCTACGAGTACACCGACATGTACCCCGGCATGGCCCGTACCGCCCGGGACGAGGGTTTCGACGAGATCGCCGACTGGTTCGAGACCCTGGCCAAGGCGGAGCGCTCTCACGCCGGCCGCTTCAAGAAGGCTCTCGACGGACTGCAGGAACTCTGACCGGCACTGTGCCTGTCACTGGAGGCTCCCCGGGGCGCGGCGCTGCGCCCGCCCCGGCCGTCATTGGGCAACACCGAAGGAGAGGGCTCCATGAGCGAAGGCGGTCTGGGCGCGCCGACCCGTCACCCCATCAACTGGCAGGATCCGGACTTCTACGATCCCGAAAAGCTCGCCGCCGAGGAGCGCCGGGTATTCGACATCTGTCACGGCTGCCGGCGCTGCTTCAACCTCTGCGACAGCTTCCCGCGGCTGTTCGACCTGATCGACGACTCGGAGACCGGCGAGCTGGACAGCGTCCCGGACGGCTCGTTCCAGCAGGTAGCGGATGCCTGCACGCTGTGCGACATGTGCTTCATGACCAAGTGTCCCTACGTGCCGCCCCATGAGTTCGATGTGGACTTCCCCCACCTGATGCTGCGCCACCGGGCGGTGGAGGAGAAGCAGGGGCGCCACGGCTTCGCCGACCGGGTGCTGACCCGCACCGACCGCAACGGCCGCCTGGCGAGCCACGCCGCGCCGCTTGCCAACTGGGCCAACCGCCGCGGCAACAGCCTCACCCGCCCGGCGCTGGAGCGCATCCTCAAGGTCCACCGGGAGGCGGAACTGCCGGCCTTTCATGGCAGGACGTTCTGCAAGCGGGCCAAGAGCCCCCCGGAGGCGAACCGCGATGCCCCGGCCGCCGGCCGCAAGGCCGTGCTCTACGCCACCTGCTTCGTGAACTACAACAACCCGTCCATCGGCGAAGCCACCCAGGCGGTGCTGGCCCACAACGGCGTGGAAACCGAGGTCGTCTATCCCGGCTGCTGCGGCATGCCGCGCCTGGAACAGGGCGACCTGCCCGGCGTGGCGGAGGCCGCACGGCGCACGGCGGCCACCCTCACCCCCTGGATTGACCAAGGCTACAAGGTCCTTGCCCTGGTGCCCTCCTGCGCGCTGATGCTGAAGTTCGAGTGGCCGCTGATCGTGCAGCACGACCCGGCGGTGCAGAAACTTGCCGAGTCCACCATGGACATCGCCGAGTACGTGGTGGACATGGCCCGCAACGAGGGGCTGGCTGACGGGCTCAAGCCCCTGCAAGGCGGCGTCAGCCTGCACCTCGCCTGCCACGCCCGTGCCCAGAACATGGGTCCCAAGGCCGCCGAGATGCTGCGGCTGATCCCTGAGCTGGAACTGGACGTGCAGGAGCGTTGCTCCGGCCATGGCGGCGCCTGGGGCATCAAGAAGGACACCTTCGAGGTGGCCCTCAGGGTGGGCCGCCCGGTGGCGCGCAAGGTGGCCGGTGCGGGCCGCATGCACCTGGCCTCGGAATGCCCCCTGGCGGGGACCCACATCGTGCAGGGGCTGGAGGCCGAGAGCGGCGGCGAGGCGCCAGCCCACAGCCAGTCCCACCATCCCATCGAGCTGCTGGCCCGGGCCTACGGCCTGTGACGGCGGCGACAGTTGCAGGAGGCGCCATGGCCAGACCCAAGCACATCGCCCAGGACGACATCCTCCCCATGGAGCAATACGCCGCCATCCGCAAGGACAAGGCGCGGGAGATCACCGAGATCAAGCGCAACCGCCGCATGGCGGTGGGCCCGGACGCCACGCTCTACTTCGAGAGCTTTGAGACCATGTGGCGGCAGATCCATGAAATGCTGTTCATCGAGCGCGGCGGCGAAGATCAGCTCGAGGATGAACTATCCGCATACAACCCGCTGATCCCCCAGGGCAGCGAGCTGGTGGCCACGCTGATGTTCGAAATCGACGACCGGGCCCGGCGCCAGCGCGTGCTGGGGCAGATGGGCGGCGTCGAGGAGACCGTGGAGTTGCGCCTGGGGGACGAGTTGATCCCCGCCCAGGCCGAGACCGATGTAGACCGCAGCACCGCCGAGGGCAAGGCCTCATCGGTGCACTTCCTGCACGTCCCCTTCACGCCAGAGCAGATCCAGCGCTTCCGGGACGGCGCGGGGCAGATTGTACTGGCCATCACCCATCCCAACTACGCCCACATGGCGGTAATGCCGGACAACGTACGCCAGGCCCTGGCGGAGGACTTCGACTGAGGCGGCTCCGAACGGCTATCAATCAGGCCGCGCATGAATACGGATGGAGGGATGGCGCGCAGCACTGCGCATCGAAGCCTCAATCCAGCCCCCTCGCGCGTCGATTCGTATTCATCCCTGCGGGTTCATCCGTGTTCATCGGTGGCTGATGTGCGGCGCCCCGAGTCCCTTGTTCCGGTCAGATCCTCCGGCCGATCCACATCCCGCAGCACGCCCCGGTCCCTGGTGGGCACCACCTGCAGGCCGTAACGCTCCGCCAGCTCCCGGCCCCCCCGGTCGCCGCTGATGCGCAGCAGCTCCGGGCCCAGGGTCGCCGCGAACCCCACCGGGTGGCCCCGGCACCCGTCACACTCGGGGGCGGCGATCAAGGCGCCGGCCCGCAGGGCCTCGGTCACCTGCGCCACCACCTGCGCCGGCACCCAGGGCATGTCTCCCAGGGCGATCACCCAGCCGGCCGCGCCCGGAGCCGCCGCCACCCCCGCGGCCAGGCTGCTGCCCATGCCCCGCGCCGGGTCCGGGTTGATGACAACGGCCAATCCCGCCGCTTCCAGAAGGGCCGCCAGTGCGCCGTCGCCCGGGGCCACCACCGCCAGAGCCCGATCCACGCCGGCGCTCAACGCCCGGCTGGCGGCGAGGGCCAGGGGAGTGCCATCCGCCAGCCGAGCGAGCAGCTTGCCGCCTCCAAAACGGCGCCCGGCACCTGCAGCCAGCAGCACGCCCACCCATTCCTCCGTCAACAGCGAATCCTCCCCGCCGGGGCCGCAGGGCTCCGGCATCGCGTGGGGCGACACTTTCTCAGGATGGCTCATTCTCGCGAAAACCACCGCCGCCTTTTGCCGGGGGGCGCTTCATGCGGGATAATCCGCCGACTCATGGAAATCCTGCCCGAAGACGCCCCCGCCCTGGCCGGAGAACCCACCCGCACCGTACGGCTGGGTGAGGCGACCGTGACCCTGCTGGGCACTGCCCACGTGTCTGCGGCCAGCACCCGGGCCGTGGAAGACCTGGTGCGTTCCGGCCAGTTCGACGCGGTGGCCGTCGAGCTCTGCGAGAGCCGCTACCGCACCATGACCCGGCCGGATACCCTGGAGCAGCTTGACCTTTTCAAGGTACTGCGGGAAGGCAAGGCTGGCATGGTGGCGGCCAGCCTGGCCCTGGGCGCCTACCAGCAGCGTCTGGGCTCCCAGTTCGGCATCAACCCCGGCGCCGAGATGCAGGCCGCCATTACCGGCGCCCGGCAGCGCCATCTGCCTCTGCTGGTGGTGGACCGGGAAATCGGCGTCACCCTGCGCCGGGTCTACCGGGCGGTGCCCTGGTGGCAGCGCATGACGCTGATCTCCGGCCTGCTCGCCAGTATCCTGTCCCGGGACAGCATCTCCGAGGAGGAACTCGAGCATCTCAAGGACGGCGACATCCTGGAGTCCGCCTTTGCCGAGTTCGCGGAGCGCTCGCCGCCGCTGTACGCCACGCTGATCGCGGAGCGCGACCGCTTCATGGCCGCCCGCCTGCGCCAGGAAGTCCGGCGCCGCCCGCGCGCCCACATTCTGGCTGTGGTCGGGGCCGGCCACCTGGCCGGCACCGCCCAGGCCCTGGAGTCCCCGCCGGGGGAGGCCGCCGCTGAAGTAGCCGAACTGAGCCGGGAGCCGCGCCGCAGCCTCTGGCTGCGGGTCCTGCCCTGGGCGGTGGTGGTTCTTGTCCTGGCCGGCTTCGCGGTCGGCTTCTCGCGCAACACCGAGCTCGGCTGGGATCTCGTCGTTGAGTGGGTGCTGATCAACGGTGGCCTGGCGGCCATCGGCGCCGCCGTGGCGGCGGCCCACCCGCTCACCGTGATCGGCGCCTTCGCCGCGGCCCCGCTGACCTCGCTGAATCCCACCATCGGCGCCGGCTTCGTCACCGCCGCCATCGAGATGGCCCTGCGCCGGCCCCGGGTGGCCGACTTCCGGACCCTGCGCGACGACGCCACCCGGTTGCGGGGGTGGTGGCGCAACCGGGTGTCCCGCACCCTGCTGGTGTTCCTGTTCTCGACCCTGGGATCAGCCCTGGGAACCTACCTGGCGGGCTTCCGCATCGCCGAGCGGCTGCTTTGAGAGCCGTTCAGCGATGCTGCGGCAAGCCCTCGACCGCCCTGCCGGGCGGTGGGAGGCAATGGTGAAAGACCCCGAATTCCCCCTGGATCCGGACCTCATCTACCTGAACCACGCTGGCGTGGCCCCGTGGAGCCGGGCGGCCGCCGAGGCAGTGAAGACCCTGGCCGAGGAAAACATGCGCCGGGGCGCCGCCGACTACCCGGTGTGGACCACGGTGGAGTGCGAACTGAGGAACCGCTTGGCCCGCTTCATCGGCGTCAGCGACAACGCCGACATCGCCCTGGTCAAGAACACCTCCGAAGGGCTGTCCCTGGTGGCCCTGGGGCTGGACTGGCAGCCCGGCGACAACGTGGTCATCAACGACCAGGAGTTTCCCTCCAACCGCATGGTCTGGGAGGCCGCGGCGGAGCGTTTCGGATTGGAACTGCGGGACGTCCGCCTGGACGCAGCGGCGAGCCCGGAGGACGCCCTGATCCAGGCCATGGACGAGCGCACCCGCATTCTGCCGGTAAGCTCGGTGCAGTACGCCACCGGAGTGCGCATGAATCTGGAGCGTCTCGGCCAGGCCTGCCGGGATCTGGGGGCGCTGTTCTGCGTGGACGCGATTCAGAGCCTGGGCGCCCTGCCCTTCGACGCGCCCGCAGTGGGGGCCGACTTCGTGATCGCCGACGGCCACAAGTGGATGCTGGCGCCGGAGGGCCTGGGGCTGTTCTACTCCCGGCCCGAGGCCCGGGAGCGGCTGGCGCTGACCCAGTATGGCTGGCATATGGCCGAGGCCATGGGCGACTACGACCGCAAGGACTGGACCCCGGCCCGCTCCGCCCGCCGCTTCGAGCCGGGCAGCCCCAACACCCTGGCGGTGCATGCCCTAAACGCCAGCCTGGCTCTGCTGGAGGCGCGAGGCATGTCCCGGGTCGGCCAGTCGGTGCTGGCCAATGCCGGCCACCTGCTGAGCCGGATCGCAGAGATCCCGGAGTTCGAGGCCATCACGCCCTCGGAACCGGGCCGCCACGCCGGCATCGTCACTTTCCGGGTGGCCGGCGCCGACGCCCGCGCCCTCAACACCCGGCTGCGCCGCGCTGGCGTGGTGGCCGCCCAGCGGGGCGGCGGCCTGCGCTTCTCGCCCCACTTCTACACCCCGCGGGAGGCCCTGGACGCGGCGCTGGAGCGGGTGCTGGAGCTGGTGTGAGGACTGAGGACTGAGGACTGAGGATTGAGTCGAAGAGGGGGCTTTGAAATGCGCCTGGGATGGGTCACGCTCTGCTCAGTCCTCAGTCCTCAGTCCTCAGTCCTCAGTCCTCAGTCCTCAGAGAAGACGCCGGATGCGCTTCGCTTATCCGGCCTACGCCCCTCCCCCGACGCCAAGGCAGCGCCCGCGTAGGCCGGATAAGGCGCGTAGCGCCGCATCCGGCATGTTCGGACTCAGTCCTTTTCACCCCGCCAGCACAGACGGTGGGCTTCGCTGCGCTCTGCCCACCCTACGCCTACGCCAGATACCCGCCTCGGCAGGGCGTCACCGGGCCATCCGCCCCGCCGCCAGGGGGAAGGTGGTGGCGAAGGTATGGGCGCTGACTTCGGCAAAGGTGGCCAGGTCCACGTCCTTGAGTCCCGCCACCGCCTCGGCCACCAGGGTCACCCAGGCCGGCCGGTTGGGCTTGCCCCGATGGGGCACCGGGGCCAGGTAGGGGGCGTCGGTCTCCACCATCAGGCGCTCCAGCGGAATGCCGCGCACCGTTTCCCGCAGGGCCTCGGCCTGGCGGAAGGTGACGATGCCGGACACCGAGATGGCGAAGCCCAGATCGAGGAAGGTCCCGGCGGCCTCGGGCCCCTCGGTGAAGCAGTGGATCACGCCCCCCACCTCCCAGGCGCGCTCCTCCCGCAGGATGCGGGCGGTGTCCTGCGGGGCGTCCCGGGTGTGGATGATCACCGGCTTGCCGATCTCGCAGGCGGCGCGCAGGTGGGTCCGGAAGCGCTGGCGCTGCCACTCCAGATCACCCCGGTTGTGGAAGTAGTCCAGGCCGGTCTCCCCCACCGCCACCACCGCCGGATGGTCGGCGGCGGCCACCAGTTCGGCGACTGTGGGTTCCGGCACCTCGGCGCTTGGATGCACGCCCAGGGCGGTCACCACGCCCCGGTGCCGGGCGCAGATCCCCAGCAGCAGATCCCGGGAAGCCAGGTCCACGGCGACGTTCAGCAGGGTGCCGACGCCGGCGGCCCGCGCATCGGCCACGGCGCTGTCGGCGTCCTGGTGCGCCAGCAGGTGCAGGTGAGTGTGGGAGTCCACCAGCGGGGGGGCGGCAGGCGCGCTCACCAGCGGACTCACATGGTGTGGGTGGGCCGCTCGGACTCCAGGGAACCGGCCAGATAGGTCTCGATCTTGTTGCGGGCCGGCCCGCCGTCCCGGTCCAGGAACTGCAGCCCGATGCCTGTGGTGCGGTTGCCCTGGGCGCCCTTGGGCGTGATCCACACCACCCGGCCCACCACCGGGATCTTCTCGGTCTCTTCCATCAGGGTGAGCAGGATGAACACCTCGTCCCCCAGGCGATAGGGGCTGCTGGTGGGCACGAACAGCCCGCCGTTGCGCACGTAGCCCATGTAGGCGGCGTAGAGAGCGTTCTTGTCGCGGATGGCCAGGGTAAGAATGCCCTGGCGGCCTCCGGGGCGGGGATTCTGGGCCATGTGGACTCTCTCAGCTGCCGTCGCCGGCGGCGCGGCACCAGTCGATGAGCAGTTCCTCCAGGGCTAGGCGGGCGTTCAGCGAACGCTCCCTGGCCCGGCGTGCCTGGAACGCCTGGCCGGTGAAGGCCAGCATCCGTTGCCAGTCTACTCTCGCTGACAGCTTGCGCCAGCGCTCGTCGGGCAGACTGCGCCCGGCGTCACAATCCCCCACCCCGGCGCGGGCCAGCAGCGCCGCCAGGCGGGACAGCATGTCGGCCACCCGGGGCAGATCCTTTTCCCAGCGTTCCGCCACGGCCACCGGGTCGGCACGGCCCTCCGCCAGCTCCGCCAGGCCCGCGGCCAGTTCCCGCCGGGCGGCGAGTTCCCCGTCGCCTGCCCAGGCGAGCGCCTCGGCCGCATCCCCCGCCAGGGCCAGGGCGGTCGCGGGCTGGTCTATCCCCTGCGCCGTCAGCCAGTCCACGGCCTGTTCTCGGGACGGCGCTGTCAGCACCTGGCGCTGGCAGCGGCTGCGCACCGTCGGCAGCAGGGTGGAGGGCCGGCGCGTCAGCAGCACCAGCACCGCCGCGGCCGGGGGTTCCTCCAGGGTCTTCAGCAGCGCGTTGGCGGCGCTGGGAGTCATGGCGTCCGCGGGCTGCAGCAGCACCACCCGGCGCCGGCCATAGTGACTGCTGAGGCTGACGAACCCGGTCAGGGCGCGTATGGCGTCCACCTTGATGCTGTTCGGTGCGTCTTCCTGGGGCTCCACCCGGAGCAGATCCGGATGGTGGCGCAGGGAATGCAGATGGCAGGATCGGCAGGCTCCGCAGGCAACGGCGCCAGCGCCCGGCTGCTCGCACAACAGAGCCGCCAGCAGTCGCTCGCCGAGCGCCGCCAGGTCGGGCCGGGAGTCGCCGGTGAGCAGCAGGGCATGGGCGAGGCGCCCTGATGCCAGGGAACGAGCCAGGCGCTGCCACGCGCTGTCAAGCCAGGGGGCGAGGCTGCTCACGGTTCTGCCAGGCCCTGTTCCAAGGCCGCCCGGATGGCAGCGGCCACCGCTTCCCGGGGAGCGGTGGCATCGATCACCCGGATACGGCCAGGCTCCGCGGCGGCCCGCGCCCGGTAGCAGGCCCGAGCCCGGCGGAAGAACTCCGCCTGCTCGGACTCGAAGCGGTCGGGATCCGCCCCGCGCCCGGCGGCGCGTTCCAGGCCCAACGCCTCGGGCACGTCGAGCAGCAGGGTGAAGTGGGGCCGCAGACTCCCCTGGACCCAGTCCTCCAGTACCGCCACGCGTCCGGCGCCGACGCCGCGGCCTGCTCCCTGGTAGGCGTAGGTGGCGTCGGTGAAGCGGTCGCTGACCACCCAGCAGCCCCGCTCGAGCGCCGGGCGCAGCACCTGGGCGAGGTGCTCGGCGCGGGCGGCGAACATCAGCAGGGTCTCGGTATCCGCGCTCATGGCCGGCTGCCGGTGCGCCAGCAGCAACCGCCGCAGCGCCTCTCCCAGCTCGGTGCCGCCGGGCTCCCGGGTGACCAGCACGTCGCGGCCGCGCTCCTGCAGCCAGGACTCCACCACCGCCAGTGCAGTGCTCTTACCGGCCCCTTCCAGACCCTCGACGGTGATCAGGCGCCCCGGTGCGGCCATCTCAGCGCCCCTTCTGGTAGCGGCGCACCGCCCGGTTGTGCTCCTCCAGGGTGGTGGAGAATACGTGAGAGCCGTCTCCCCGGGAGACGAAGTACAGCGCCTCGCCATCGGCGGGATGCAGGGCGGCGTGAATGGCGGCCCGGCCCGGCAGGGCGATGGGGGTGGGCGGCAGACCACCCCGCGTGTAGGTGTTGTAGGGGGTATCCTGGCGCAGGTCCCGGTAGCGCAGGTCGCCGTCGAAGGCCTCTCCCAGGCCGTATATCACGGTGGGGTCGGTCTGCAGGCGCATCCCCCGGCGCAGGCGGCGCACGAACACGCCGGCGATCTGGGAGCGCTCCGCGGCCACGCCGGTTTCCTTCTCGATGATGGAGGCCATGATCAGGGCTTGGTAAGGCGTGTCGTAGGGCAGATCGGGCGCCCGGTCGCGCCATTCTTCCTCCAGGGCGCGCTGCATGGCCTGGTAGGCCCGGCCCAGGAACTGGAGATCCGTGGTGCCGCGGGGGAATCGGTAAGTCTCGGGGAGGAACCGCCCCTCAGGGTGCTGGTCCGGGTGGCCCAGCTGCTCCATGAGCTGCGCGCCGCTGACCTCCCCGAGGGTGTGGTTGATGGCCGGCTCGGCGCCCAGGGCCGCCAGCAGCTCGCGGTAGGTCCAGCCCTCCACCACAGTCAGGCTATACATGCGTACCTCGCCCGCAGCCATGGCCGCCAGCAGGTCTGCCATGGACATGCCCGGCTCCACCGCATACTCACCCGCCTGGATGCTGCCGGCCAGACCCCTGGCCCGGGCGTAGAGGCGCAGTGCTCGCGGATACTCCACCCAGCCCCGGCGGGCGAGGCGCTCAGCGAGCTGCGCGAAGCTGGTGCCCGGTTCCAGCACCAGGGTCTCAGGGCCGGAAGCGAGCGCCAGCGGCTCCAGGCGCATCCGGTCCAGCTGCACCGCCAGCCACAGAAGCGCCCCCAGCACGGCGGCCAGGGCCAGCAACAGCGCCGCGGTCACGGTACCGCGTGTGGTCATGGGGTCTCCGCCGCTCCCTGGCGGGCGTTCAGGACAGCCGGCGGAACACCACCGTGCCGTTGGTGCCGCCGAACCCGAAGGAGTTGGACAGCACCACACCCACGGGCATCTCGCGCGCGGTGTGGGGCACCAGGTCCAGATCGATGCCCTGCTCCGGGTTGTCCAGGTTGATGGTGGGCGGCGCCACCTGGTCGCGGATCGCCAGCACCGAGAATACCGCTTCGACGCCGCCGGCGGCGCCGAGCAGGTGGCCGGTCATGGATTTCGTCGAGCTCACCGGAACCCGCTTTGCATGGTCTCCGAGGACGGTCCTGATGGCGGCCGCCTCGGCCCGGTCCCCGACCAGGGTGGATGTGCCGTGGGCGTTGATGTAGCTGACCTCGGCGGGCTCGATGCCCGCGTCCCGCAGAGCATTGGTCATGCACCGTCGCGCCCCGTCGCCGTTCTCCGCCGGCTGGGTCATGTGATGGGCGTCGCCGCTGACGCCGTAGCCGGCCAGCTCGCAGTAGATCCGGGCGCCGCGCCGGCGGGCGTGCTCCAGTTCCTCCAACATCAGGATGCCGGCGCCGTCCGCCAGAACGAAGCCGTCCCGATCCCGGTCCCAGGGCCGGCTGGCCGCCTCCGGCGCGTCGTTGCGACCAGACAGCGCCCGGGCGGCGGCGAATCCGCCGAGACCCAGAGGCGTGATGGCGGCTTCCGCACCGCCGGCCAGCATGGCGTCGGCATCGCCATAGGCGATGGTGCGGGCCGCATCGCCGATGCTGTGGGTACCGCTGGTGCAGGCGGTGACCATGGACAGGTTCGGGCCCCGCAGTCCGTGCAGGATGGACAGGTTGCCCGAAACCATGTTGATGATCGCGCTGGGAATGAAGAACGGGGAAATGCGCCGGGGGCCGCTGTTCAGCAACGTGCTGTGGGCGTGCTCGATGCTGCCCAGCCCGCCGATCCCCGAACCGATGTAGACCCCTACCCGCTCCGCGTTGGCTTCGGTGACCGCAAGCCCCGAGTCGTTCAGGGCATCGGTGGCAGCCGCGATTCCGTAATGTACGAAGGGATCCATCTTGCGGGCGTCCTTGGTGGGCAGGTAGGCACCCACGTCGAAGTCCCTCACCTCCCCGCCGATCCGGACGCTGAAGGCCGAGGTATCAAACGCCTCGATGGGACGAATGCCGCTTTGACCTGCCAGGATGTTGCCCCAGCCCTCCTCCACCGTGTTACCGACGGGGGAGATGAGACCCAGCCCGGTCACTACCACTCGCCGTGCCGTCACCGGCCACCTCCGATTCACGACCCCGGAAAAACAGCAGGGCCGGCACGCACCGGCCCCGCCTGGAAACCGCTCGCGGCAGGCGAACCCAGCCGCCGGAGTCTATTGCTCCAGGTGGTTCTCGATGTAATCCACGGCCTGGCGCACGGTGGTGATCTTCTCGGCCTCCTCGTCGGGAATCTCGCACTCGAATTCCTCCTCGAGGGCCATGACCAACTCGACCGTGTCCAGGGAATCGGCGCCCAGATCGTCCACGAAAGAAGCCTCGGCGGTCACTTCCTCCTCCTTGACCCCCAACTGCTCGATGACGATTTTCTTAACGCGTTCTTCGATGCTGCTCATGTTGGTGCATCCTCCCAGGTGCTCGCGCGACAAAGCCCCGCACCGGCCCCCTGATGCTGCTTGGCGTCCACCGGAGCGATGCGGGCGTATTCTAGGTGAAGAGAAACGCTTCTGCTACAAATGACCGTCAGGCCATGTAGAGACCGCCGTTGACGTTCAGTGTCTCGCCGGTCACGAATCCTGCGGCCGGCGAGGCCAGATACAGCACCGCTGCGGCGATGTCATCGGGCGTGCCCAGCCGACCGGCGGCAGTCTGCCCGATCAGGGCCTCCCGCTGGGCGTCTCCGAGGGCATCGGTCATGTCCGTCTGGATGAAACCCGGCGCCACGCAGTTGACGGTGATCCCCCTGGAGCCCACTTCCCGGGCCAGGGAGCGGCTGAACCCCATGATGCCGGCCTTCGCGGCGGCATAGTTGCTCTGGCCTGCATTGCCCATCAACCCCACCACGGAGGCGATGTTGACGATGCGGCCGCGGCGCGCCTTCATCATGCCCCGCAGGCACGCCCGGGTGACTCGGAACACGGAGGACAGGTTGGTGTCGATGAGCTCGTCCCATTCGGCGTCTTTCATGCGCATCAACAGGTTGTCGCGCGTAATGCCGGCGTTGTTGACGAGCACGGTGGGGGCGCCGAAACGCGTACTGATCTCGTCCACCGCGTCCCGGACCGGACCCGGCTCGGTCACGTTCAGAGCCATCCCGGCTCCCCGGATGCCGGCCTCGGCGAGGACCTCATCGATGCCCTGGGCCCCATGCTCGCTGGTGGCGGTGCCCACCACCGTCGCGCCCGCCCCGCCCAGAGCCAGGGCGATGGCCCGTCCCAGGCCCCGGCTCGCGCCGGTAACCAGGGCTACGTCGTCTTTGAGGGAGAAATCCATCGCCACGCTCTCCGCTGTTGTCACGCGCCGGACAGCGCCTGCTCGAGGCCGGCCGGGTCGGTGATGGCCTGCACCGAGAGCTCCCGGCGAATGCGCCGCACCAGAGCGGCGAGCACCTTGCCGGGACCGCACTCCACCACCCGGGAGACGCCCTCGGAGGCCATCAGCTCGACTGTCTCCACCCAACGCACCGGGTTGGAGACCTGGCGCACCAGGCACTCGCGGATCGCCTCACCGTCGGCGGCACGGCTCAGGTCCACATTGTGGATCACCGGCACCGACGGCGCTCGCAGCGAGACCTGCTGCAGGCGCCCGGCCAGGCGCTCCCCGGCGGGCTGCATCAGCCGGGTGTGGGCCGGCACGCTCACCGGCAGGCGCAGCGCCCGCTTGGCGCCGGCGGCCCGCGCCTGCTCCAGCACCCGGTCCACGGCCGCGGCGTCGCCGCCGATCACCAGCTGGCCGGGAGCATTGTAGTTGGCAGGCTCCACGACACCGTCGGTCTGCGCCGAGCAGAGCTCGACCAACCGTTCCGCATCCAGACCCAGGACTGCCGCCAGCGCGCCCTCACCCTCAGGCACCGCCTCCTGCATGAAACGGCCGCGCTCGGCCACCAGAGCCACGCCATCGGCGAAGTCCAGGCTGCCGGCGCAGACCAGGGCGGTGTATTCTCCCAGGCTGTGGCCGGCCATCAGCTCGGGGACCGGCCCGCCGGTGGCCCGCCACACCCGCCACACCGCGACGCCGGCCGCGAGCATGGCGGGCTGGGTGCGCTCGGTGCGATTGAGTTCCCGCTCCGGGCCTTCCCGCACCAGACCCCAGAGATCGAATCCCAGGGCGTCCGACGCCTGCTGGAACGTCTCCTGCACCTCGGGGTGGGTGGCGGCCAGCTCCCGCAGCATGCCGACGGACTGGGAGCCCTGCCCGGGAAACACGAAGGCGGTTTCGGTAGCCATGGAAAATCCTCGGGGATTCTAAAAGCGAATCAGGTTGGCGCCCCAGGTGAAGCCGGCTCCGAAAGCCTCCAGCAGCACCAGCTGGCCCGGCCGGATACGTCCGTCGCACATCGCCTCGTCCAGTGCCAGGGGGATGGAGGCGGCGGAGGTGTTGCCATGGCGCTCCACGGTGACCACCACCCGGTCCATGGGCAGGCCGAGCTTGCGGGCGGTGGCCGCGATGATCCGGATGTTGGCCTGGTGGGGCACCAGCCAGTCGATGGCATCCCGGGGCAGATCGACGCGCTCGAGCATCTCGTCGACGACGTCGCCCAGGGCGCGGACGGCGGCCTTGAACACCTCGCCGCCGCGCATGCTCACCTTGCCGCTGGTCTCGGTGAGGGCGTCGTAACCCTGTCCCACGCCCCAGGGGACGTTCAGCATGGCCTCCTGAGCGCCGTCGGCATGCAGAACGCTACCCAGAATGCCCGGCTGATCGGCAGCCTCCACCACCACCGCCCCGGCGCCGTCGCCGAACAGCACGCAGGTTCCCCGGTCGTTCCAGTTGAGGATCCGTGAGAACACTTCGGCGCCGATCACCAGAGCGCGCCGGGCACCGCCGGTACGTATGAAGCGGTCCGCGACGTCCAGGGCGTAAGTGAACCCGGAGCAGGCCGCGGCCACGTCAAAGGCAATGATGCCCGGCCGGCATCCCAGGCGGTCCTGAACGAGACAGGCGGTGCTGGGAAAGACCCGGTCGGGGGTGGAGGTGGCCAGCACGATGAGGTCCACATCCCGCGGCCCCAGGCCTGCAGCCTCCAGGGCCTGGCGGGCCGACCCCACGGCCAACTCGGTGCAGTTCTCGCCGGCCGCCGCGACCCGGCGCTCGGCGATGCCGGAGCGCTCCCGTATCCAGCTGTCGGTGGTGTCGACCAGGGCTTCCAGCTCCTGGTTGGCCACGCACCGCGCGGGGAGACAGGAACCGGTGCCGATGATGCGTGTGTAGGTCATGGCTGCTCGGCCCGCTCGGAGAATACCGCACCCAGGCGCTGGTCGATGAGGCTCGGCACGCTGCTGCGGGCCTCGCGGATGCCCACCTCGATGGCCCGCTCGAAGGCCACGGCATCGGCCCCGCCATGGCTCTTGATCACCACCCCGCGCAACCCCAGCAGGCTTGCACCGTTGTACTGACGCGGGTCCAGCCGGCGCCTCAGGGAGCGCAGCACGGGCAGGGCCACCACGCCTGCCAGCCGGGTGAACAGCGAGCGGTGAAACTCCTCCTTCAGAAAGGAGGCGATGAGCCAGGCCACGCCCTCGCTGCTCTTGAGAGCCACGTTGCCAACGAAGCCGTCGCACACCACCACGTCGGCCACCCCCCGGTAGACCCTGTCTCCCTCGACATAGCCCACGTAGTTGAGATCGCTCTCCTGGAGCAGGTTGGCCGCCTGCTTGACCTGGTCGTTGCCCTTGATCTCCTCCTCGCCGAGATTCAACAGGCCGATCCTGGGTTGCTGCAGCCCGTCCAGGGCCTCGGTGAGCACAGAGCCCATCACCGCGAACTGGAAAAGATGCTCGGCGGTGGTGTCCACATTCGCCCCCAGGTCCAGCACCCGGACGTAGCCCCCCTGGCACGGAATGGCAGTGCAGATGGCCGGCCGGTCGATCCCGGGAAGGGTCTTCAGCACATAGCGGGCGGTGGCCATCAGGGCGCCAGTGTTGCCGGCGCTCACGCAGGCGTGGGCGCGCCCTTCCTTGACCAGGTTGATGGCCACCCGCATGGATGAATTCTTCTTGGTGCGCAGGGCCTGGGAGGGGGCCTCGTCCATGCCCACCACCTCTGCGGCATGCTGCACCTCAATGCCGGGAAGGTCGCTGCCCCCCTCCGCGGCGATGGCCTGCCGCAGCGGCTCCGCCTGACCCACCAGCACCAGCTGCACGCGCGCGCCGTGGCGCCGTGCCACCCGGAT
>CAZAQB010000042.1:0-7630 GCA_964487155.1 uncultured Ectothiorhodospiraceae bacterium | reverse complement strand
TGTTGTCACTGCGCCGATGGGATGGTGGCCCCATTGCGGCCCTTCTCGTCCACCCGCGATGGCCATTCGCTGCGAACGATCAAAAATCTGGCCTCGCCCGCCCGGCGCGTTAAGGGCAGCTGGGCACCCGGCAGGCTGCTAGTGCCCCGGCCCGGGCCCGATGCCCTTCAATACCGCGAACGGCGACGCGCGCCGGTCCCTTTCCGCTGCCGCCGGGGCCGCGCAGGAGCTGCCCGCCCCATGCAGTGCCACCACCGGCAGGCCCAGGATCAACTCGTCCTCCACCAGCTCCGCCAGCGCCAGGCGCTCACCAGGGCCGCAAAGAATATGTTCCGCCCCATCCTCGGGAGCCAGGTCCTCCCCAGCCACCACGACCAGCCGGGGCTCTGCACGGAGTTCCACCGTCATGGGCTCAAGGCAGCGCTGACAGATCAACCTTACGGTCGCCTGGATCACACCGGCGACCACCGGCCGGCCGCTGTCATCGGTCTCCAGGCTCAGAGCCACCGCCACCTCGCCGGCAGGCTCCACCAGCAGGTCGGTCAAACGGTGGAACCGGGACAGAGGCAGGGAGCCCGTGAAGCGCTCGCCACTGCGGGCCGCCTGGCGCGGATCGAAGGCCTCGGGCAGCATCGGTGACGACATAAGGCGCGAACTATAGTCTTGGCCTAGGGCCCTGTCAAAATGCGCAAAAACACGGATTGGAGATCGCTCTGGGAGCAGTATGCCGCCGACCGGACGGCCCGTGCCCCCGGCTGGAGACCCCTTGTTCCATGACCGTCCATGCCCCTCTCCTGCTACTGGCCTCCACCTCGCCCTACCGGGCCGAGTTACTCGGCCGCCTGGGGCTGCCGTTCGAGACCCGCGCTCCGGGGGTGGACGAATCGCCGCGTCCCGGCGAGCCACCGCCTGATTACGTGGAGCGCCTGGCCCGGGAGAAAGCCCAGGCGGTGCACCGGGATGCCCCGGGCAGCATCGTGGTGGGAGCCGACCAGGCGGCGCTGCTGGACGGACACGTGCTCGGCAAGCCCGGCACCGAGGCGCGCGCCCGGGAACAGCTGCGGGCGGCCTCCGGCCGGGCGCTGCAGTTCCTCACCGGGCTGGCCGTGGCCGGCCCCGAGCCGGACCGGGTCAACTCCGAGGTGGTACCCTTCAGGGTGGTATTCCGGCAGCTCAGCGAGGCCGAGATCTCGGCCTACGTGGCCCGGGACCGGCCGCTGGACTGTGCCGGCAGCTTCCGGGCCGAAGGGCTGGGGGTCGCCCTCTTCCAGCGCCTGGAAGGCGACGACCCCGCCGCCCTGGTGGGCCTGCCCCTGATCCGGCTGGTGGACCTGCTTGGCGCCGCCGGGCTGCGGGTGCTGTGAGCCGGCGCCCCGGCGCGACTCAGCGCAGCTCGGAAACCGCGTCCAGCCCGGCCACCCGGGCCGCGGCCGCCCCCACCCGGTCGGCCAGGCGCTGCAACAGCGGCGGGCGCCGGGAGTAGTTCACCATCTTCTCGGCATCGATCACCTCGCGGGCCACGTGGCCCGGGGAGCCGATCTCATCCACCAGACCCAGCTCCACAGCGCGGTCGCCAGTCCAGATCAGGCCGCTGAACAGCTCCTCGCTGTCCGCCAGGCGCTCGCCGCGCCCGTCGCGAACCGCCTGGATGAACTGCTGGTGGATACGGTCGAGCATCTGGCGCACGTGCTGGACCTCGGTCTCGCGCGCCGGAGAGAACGGATCCAGCATGCCCTTGTGCTGGCCGGCAGTGTAGAGCCGGCGCTCCACCCCCAGCTTGTCCATGGCCTGGGTGAAGCCGAAGCCGCCCATGACCACTCCCACCGACCCCACCAGGCTGGAGGCATCCACGTAGATGCGGTCGGCGGCCACCGCGATGTAGTAGGCGCCGGAGGCGCACAGGTCGCCGGCCACGGCGTACACCGGGATGCCGGGATTGGCTTCCCGCAGGCGGCGGATCTCGCGGTTCACCCGGCTCGATTCCACCGGGCTGCCGCCGGGGCTGTTGATGCGCAGCATCACCCCCCGCACACCATCCGCCTCGAAGGCCGCGCGCAGGCCCTTGATGATGGTCTCGGCACTGGCTTCACTATCGGAGGCGATGGTGCCCTCGATGTCCACCACGGCGGTGTGCGGGCCAGCCACGGTGTCGGCGACGCCAGCCAGGTCCAGGGACTGCGAAAGCAGCAGCAGGGCGACCAGGTAACCGAAGAACAACAGCTTGAAGAAGATACCCCAGCGGCGGGCCCGGCGGCGCTCGCGCACCCCTTCCAGCGCCACGTCCCGTAGTGCATCCCGGGCCCAGCCGCTGTCCTCCGCCTGGGGCTTCGAGCGCTCTTCCCGGGGCTGACTCTCGTCGTTCATGGACCCTGCTCCTCCAGTTGGGCCAGTACCGCCTGCAGATCCGGGGCCAGGGGCGCTTCGACTTCCAGACGCCGGCCCGGCTCCGGTTCGAAGGCCAGGCGCGCGGCGTGCAGAAACAGCCGCCGCAGCCCCAGGGTCCGCAGCCCCCGGTCGGCCTCGGGATCGCCGTAGCGGGAATCGCCGGCCACCGCATGACCCAGGTGGGCGGCGTGCACCCGAATCTGATGCATACGACCGGTATGAAGTTCCACTTCCGCCAGGGTGTATCCCGGATAGCGGCGTCGCCGGCGGAACACCGAGCGCGCCGATTTGCCGTCCCCGCTCACCCGCATCCGGGTCTCGCCTCCGGGACCGCGTACCGCCGCCAGCGGCGCCTCCACCGACACGACATCAGCGGGCAGCGCGCCTCCCACCAGAGCCAGGTAGCGCTTGTCCATCGCCCCTTCCCGCAGCAGGGCGTGGATGTGCCGCAGCACGCTGCGGCGCTTGGCCAGTACCAGGCAGCCGCTGGTGTCCCGGTCCAGGCGGTGGGCCAGGTCCAGAGCCGGACACTCGGGGCGCATGCGGCGCATGGCCTCGACCACGCCGTAGGCCAGGCCGCTGCCGCCGTGGACGGCCAGCCCGGTGGGCTTGTCCAGCACGATCAGATCGCTGTCCTCATGGAGTATGGCCCGTTCCAGGCGCTGCTCGACCTGGGCCGACGGCGGCGGTGCTTCGCCGCGGGCGCTGCTGCGCACCGGAGGCAGCCGGACCGTGTCCCCCTGCGCCAGCCGGTAGGTGGGCTGGGCGCGGCCGCCGTTGACCCGCACCTCCCCCTTGCGCAGCAGCCGGTAGACGCGGGAACGGGGCACGCCCTTGAGCTCCCTGAGCAGGAAGTTGTCAATGCGCTGGCCCGCCTGATCCGTGGAGATCCGGAGATGGCGCACGCAGCGGGTTTCGCGGGCTTGGGGGTCCACCGGCGGCATGATAGCAAGGAGCGGGCGCGGTCACCGTTGCTTCCCTTGGAACAGCGGCCCCGGCGCTGATATAGTTGCGGGCGTGTTACAGGCTGTGTGATGCGGTGCTGATACGCCGGCCGCCGGCCCGTGACATACCGTTTGCACCGGGGAGCCGCACGTAACCAGCCGCCGCACCCCGCGAACGGATTTCCTACGGTTTGGCCAGCGGAGCCTCCCGGCTCCGCTCTTTCACCATTTCTATTTCGGCGCCCCGGAACCCCTGCTGCCACGACATGATGGCCCTGCTGATTCCTGTAGTCCTGACCTCGCCGCTCAGCCCCCGGCTGTGGCTTGGCGAGGCGCGGCCGGTGCCTTGCACCGCCGGGGCGGACAGTGGCATCGCCAGCGGCGCCGGCCGGAGAACCCCACCCTATGAAACGCATGCTGATCAATGCGACCCAGCCCGAAGAGCTGCGAGTCGCTCTAGTGGACGGCCAGTTCCTCTATGACGTAGACATCGAGACCCCGTCCCGGGAACGGCGCAAGGCCAACATCTACAAAGGCAAGGTCACCCGGGTCGAACCGAGCCTGGAGGCAGCCTTCGTTCAGTACGGCGGGGAGCGCCATGGCTTCCTGCCATTCAAGGAGATCGCCCGCAGCAATTTCCAGGGTGACGGCGATCCCGACTCGGGCAAGGTCGGCATCAAGGACGTCATCCGGGAAGGCCAGGAACTGGTGGTCCAGGTGGACAAGGACGAGCGCGGCAACAAGGGGGCCGCCCTCACCACGTTCATCAGCCTGGCCGGCCGCTACCTGGTGCTGATGCCCAACAACCCCCGGGCCGGCGGCGTATCCCGGCGCATCGAGGGGCCCGACCGCAACGAGATCCGCGATGCCCTGCGGGAGTTGGAAGTGCCCGACGGCATGGGGCTCATCGTGCGCACTGCCGGCGTGGGCCGCAGCGTCGAGGAGTTGCAGTGGGATCTGGACTACCTGCTGAACCTTTGGGCCGCCATCCAGACGGCGGCATCCGAGCGCAAGGCGCCGTTTCTCATCTACCAGGAGAGCAACGTCATCATCCGGGCACTGCGGGATTACCTGCGCGCGGATATCGGCGAGATCCTGGTGGACGACACCAGCGTCTACGAACAGGCGCGGGACTTCGTGCAGCAGGTGATGCCCCACAACCTGGGCAAGCTCAAGCACTACCAGGACACCATTCCGCTGTTCAGCCGCTACCAGATCGAGAGTCAGATCGAGTCGGCTTTCCAGCGCGAGATCCGCCTGCCCAGCGGCGGCGCCATCGTCATCGACCACACCGAGGCCCTGGTCTCCATCGACATCAACTCGGCCCGGGCCACCAAGGGCGCCGACATCGAGGAGACCGCGCTTAACACCAACCTGGAGGCAGCCGACGAGGTGGCCCGCCAGCTGCGGCTGCGGGATCTGGGCGGCCTGATCGTCATCGATTTTATCGACATGGGCCCCAACCGCAACCAGCGGGAGGTGGAGAACCGGTTGCGGGATGCGGTCAAGATGGACCGGGCCCGGGTCCAGGTGGGGCGCATCTCGCGCTTTGGCCTGCTGGAGATGTCCCGCCAGCGGCTGCGCTCGTCTCTGGGCGAGTCCAGTCAGGAAGTCTGCGCCCGTTGCGGCGGCCAGGGGTCGGTGCGCAGCGTGGAGTCGCTGGCGCTCTCGGTGCTGCGCATCATCGAAGAAGAGGCCATGAAGGAGAAGACCGGCAAGGTGGTGGCCCATCTGCCGCTGGAAGTGGCCACCTTCCTGCTCAACGAGAAGCGGCGCAACGTGGCCGCCACCGAGGAGCGCAACGGCGTAGATGTCGTCCTGGTGCCGAGCCGGTACCTGGAAACCCCCCACTACGAAATCGAGCGCATCCGTAGCGACGAGGCCACCACCGCTGACGAAGCTCCCAGCTATTTGGCCCAGCGGGAGCCGCCGCCCGAGCCCGTCTACGGCGGGTCCGAGCAGTCCGCCGCCGAACGGCCCCGCCCGCCGGAGCCGGCGGTGCGAGGCGTACGTCCCGCGGCCCCGGCCCCCGAGCCTGCGCCTGAGGCCACGGAAGCCGCGGAGGCCCCCAGCGCCCGCGAAGTCCTTCCCCAGCCACAGCCGGTACGGCTCGGCACGGCCAGCTTCTTCGGCTGGCTGCGGCGACTGATCGCGCCCGCGCCAGCCCCGGAAGTCGCCAAACCCACTCAGCCGCAGGCTGACAAGGCCGAGGAAGCGGACGGCGGCGAGCGCCAGCGCTCCAGCCAGCCCCGGCGCAGCCGAGGCGAGCGCGGCAAGGGCGGCAGCTCCCCGGGTCGCAGCCGCCGCCCGCGCAGCGCCAGCAGCGAGGCCGCAGAGGCCGGGCCCGGCCGTTCCGGCGGGCAACCGGAAGAGCCCCGCGTGCCCCGCCCCAGCCGGGCGCAGCCCCGCCCGGCTGCAGCCGCCGAGGCCGAGACCGAGGCCGCGCCCGAGGCAACCCCGGTGACCCCCAGCGAGGTGAGCAGCGACAGCGCATCTGTGTCCGCGACCCAATCGTCCGCGGACAGTTCCGCCGCGCCGGAGCAGGAGGGCACCTCGGGCGAGGCCCGTAGCGGTCGGCGCCGGGGCCGCCGGGGCGGCCGCCGGCGCCGCCGGGGCACCGGTGGCGCCGACGCCGGCCAGGGGGACGCAGCGCCCGAGGCCAGCGAGGCGACAGCCGCCAATGGCCAGGCCGGCGCACTCCCGCAGACCGACGACGCGCCCGAGGGCCGGCCGGCGCCACGCGACCCGGCGGCCGACTCCCAGCAGGCCGCCGAGCCCAGCGGCGAGAGCCGCGAGGCCCGGATAGCCGAACTGGAGCGCACGCCGCCGGCGCCCGAGCCCCGACCGGAGACGCCGGAGACTGGATCTCAGCCAGCGGCGGAAGACGGCGCGGCCACCGAGGCGCGGCGCTCCCGGGCGGCGCGGCGTCGCAGCGGCCGGCCGCGCATTCCCGCCGGCACGGCCGCGGCGTTCGGGCAGGAGAGCCCCGCCAGCTCTGGCCACGAGCAGGCGCTGGTGAATGGCGCCGAGTCCCCGGCGGCGGGTAACAGCGCCGCCTCCACCACGGCGGAGCCCTACCCGGCCGCGGAGCAAGCCGCGGAACTGCCACCAGAAGCCAGCGCTCCGACCCCCGCCCGGCAGGCGCGCGTCGAAGCTCCCGCCACTGCGCAGGAGCACGGCAACGCGTCCGTGCCGCCGCCAGCACCGGCCGCGGCGGAGCTGTCGCCGCAGCCGGGGGCTGCCGAGGAGACCGCATCCGGCGGCGAAACGGCGCCCGCGCCGCGACCGGCCGAGTCCGCGCCTGAACGTCAGCAGGCCCCGGCGCAGACCCCTGCCCCTGCCCCGGATCAGCAGCCGGCCCCGCGAACGCCTTCCGGCAATGGTGCGGCAACCACCGCTGAGGAGGTTCCGCCCGAGGAGGAGGCCGGTGAGTCGGATGCCCCGGCGGCCGAGGGGCAGGGACCCCGCCCCGGAGAGCGGACAGCACCGCCCCCTGCGCCGGAGGAGCCTTCCTCCCGGTCGCCGGACGAGGAGTCTGAGCGGCGACACTGAGAGCAGCGGCCCATGGCGCCGGCAGGCGAAGGCATGCCTGCCGGCCTCAGTGCCTGTAGGGGATCGTCCGCTGCAGGCGTGTTGATTACAGGCCGTGGCGCTCGCGCAGCGCCCGGACCAGGCCCTGGCTCGCCTGCTCCACGAGGTCCAGTACCTGTTCGAAACCCCGGTCGCCCCCGTAGTAGGGATCCGGCACCTCCAGGGTGCGGGGCTCGGGGGCGTAGCTGAGAAAGAGATCCAGCCGCCCCTGCAGTTCCTCGGGGCACTCCGCCCGGAGAATTTGCAGGTTGGCCTGATCCATGGCCAGCACGTAATCGAAGTAACTGAAATCCGACGCCGTGAACTGGCGCGCCCGCTGCCTCCCGAGGTCAATGCCCCGGGCGAGGGCGGCGGCCTGGGCCCGGCTGTCCGGGGGGCGTCCCACGTGGTAGCCGTGGGTTCCCGCAGAGTCCACCTCCAGCGCCTCCTCCAGCCCGTTCTCCTGGACCACCCGCTCGAACACCCCCTGAGCGGTAGGTGATCGGCAGATATTCCCCATGCAGACGAACAGCACCCGGATCATGGGCTCGGGATCTCCTCTGGACAGCCGTGGATTCGGACAACGCCCCGGGCCGCGCGATGGTTCCGCGGGGGCTGCTGGCGGCCTGTCGGACTCAGGCTGCTAGCCCGAAGATTTCATGAATTTGTGCTGATAACGCGTAGGATATTGGTTTCACAAGGGACTTTTCGAAGGAGCGGCGTATCGGTGA
>CAZAQB010000041.1:4789-24979 GCA_964487155.1 uncultured Ectothiorhodospiraceae bacterium | reverse complement strand
TGTCCTCCAGGCACTGGGCCAGGTCGGCGGCGGCCACCATGGGCAGCGGGTTGTCCCGGGCCTGGCCGATGCAGGTGATCAGCACGTCGACGTCGCCCAGGCGCGCGGCGGCCTGCTCCAGCAGGTCCCGGGCCGCGGTGGCGTCGCGCAGGTCGGCGGCGTCCGACTGCGGCATGTCGTCTGCGCCAGCCCCGGTCGCCAGGCGCCGGGCCAGGCGCTCGGCGGCGCTGCGGTTGCTGTGGTAGTGCAGGTGCAGCCGTGCGCCGTTGTTGGCGAAGGCCTCGGCCACCGCCGCCCCGATGCGGCCGCTGGCGCCGCACACCAGCACCCGGGGGGCGTCCGCCAGGGGCAGCCCGGCGGGCGGCCGCGGCGCCCGCCTGCGGGTCAGTCGCGTGATCAGTCCGGCCATGGGGGATCGGGTCTCCTCAGGGGTGCCGGGCGACGATGCCCTGGGCCTCGGCCAGGCCGGCCTCGGCGCGCCGGAGCTCGTCTGCCGGGCAGTCGCGGTCGCGGCACAGCTCCAGGTAGTGCCGGAAGTCCTCCACGGCAAACCGGGTGCGGCGCAGGAAGGCGGGCAGCTCCAGGCTGTTGTAGGCCCGGGTGAGGCGCACCACCGGGTCGTCCGGGGCCGCCCGCACGGCGCGGTCGAGCTTGCGGGTGCCGAGCTTCACCCAGAACATCTGGCGGCCCGGATCGCTCTCGAACAGCGCCTTCATGGTCACCAGGCTGCCCAGCCAGGCGGCGGTCTGCCGATCGTCGGGGTCCAGTTCAGCAGCCCGCTCCAGGTAGGCCTCGCCCCGGGGCAGGGTCTCCGGGTCAGGGTCCTCCCGGTTGCGTTGGTGGATCAGGATGCCGGCGGCCTTGAGGGCCTCAAGATCATCAGCCTGGCGTTCCAGACGGGCCTGGTAGCGTTCCAGGGCGGCCTCGGCCTCGGCGCCGTCGAGGTTGATCACGTCCTCCGCGGCTAGGGGCACGGGGGCCAGCAGCAGTACGCCGAGCAGCAGGGCAGGCAGGCGGGGCATGTCGGGTCTCCTCGTCGGGTCTCAGTACAGGATCACTTCGGCCTCGGCGGCGGCGTCCATGCCCGCCCAGACGGCGGAGTACAGGCCGGTCACGCCCAGGTTGTCGCTGTGGCCGAAGGCGATGCGGCCGTGGCTCTCCCGCGCCCGGGCGAGCACCTCCTCCAGGCCGGGTTCGGCGGTCATCATGGGGTGCCCCCAGCGGTGCAGGGCCACGTCCTCCACCGCCGGGCCGACCTCGGGGTAGGCCCACAGCAGGTCGTCCAGCAGCCGCTGGGCCAGAGCCCCCGGGTCGGCGGCGAGCAGCCGGGCCCGGCCCTGCCGGCGCGGAAAGGGGGCGTACAGGGTGATAACACCGCGGTCCGGCGCGGCATTGCCCGGCAGCCGGTGGGAGGCCACCGCGAAGCGCGCCAGCCGCTTGCCGGCGAGGCCGGTCTCGAAGGGCAGGGCCAGGGGTTCCCGGAGGAACACCTGGGCCACCAGGTAGGCGTTGTAGTGGAGCCGCGAATAGACGTCGGGGCGGGCCGCCGTCAGCCCGGGCACCACCCGGGCGGCGAAGAACTTGGGCGCGGCGATCACGGCGCAGCCGGCGGCGAGGGTCTGCACCTGGCCCGCGGCGTCGATGCCGGTGACGTGCACTTCCTCGCGGCCGGCGTTCTCCACCCGCAGCACGGTGAAACCGGTACGCAGGGCGTCGGGCTGGCGCGCCGTGAGGGCGGCCTCCAGGCGGCGGCTGTAGTCGCCGTGGCCGCCGGCCATGGTGAAGCTCCTGTCCACGACGGTGGAGAGCAGGTAGTTGCCGATCCAGGCCGAGAGGTGCTCGCCGCTGTCGGCGATGCGGGCACTGATCAGCAGGTCGAACAGTTCCCGCACCCGGTGCGGCAGGCCCTGGGCGGCGTAGTCCTGCCACAGGGTGTGCCGGTCCAGGGCCCGGATTTCCGGCGGGTTGGTGGCCCGGGGGAAGGCGATGCCGGTAGCCGGATCGAGAAGGCCGCGCAGGCGTTCCACTGCCCGGCCCAGAGCGTCGCGCTCGGCTCCGGGCCAGGGCAGCTTCGGCCGGCCGGCCCCCAGGGGATCGGCCACCCGCCGGTCCCCCAGCCGCAGGACGTGCTGCTCCGGGGCCAGCGGCAGGAATTCGGCGCCGGTCTCCCGGAAGAAATCGGTGAACGGCGGGATGGGGCCCTGGTTCAGGAACGCCCCGAGCGGATAGCGCACCCCGTCGACTTCCCGGCTGCGCGAGTTGCCTCCGCAGCGGGCTTCTTTCTCCAGCACCAGCACCCGCCGGCCGCCCAGCCGGTAGGCCGCGGTTAGCCCGGCGACGCCGCCCCCCACCACCACCACGTCCGCCGTCTCCCCGGGCGTCACCGGCGCCGGCTGGCGGCCGTCCCGCAGGGCGTGGGCGAGGGCGAAGTGGTCGACCTCGTCGAAGCGCTCCGGCAGGGGCCACGCCCCGGTGACCCGGGGCGCGCCGCGCACCGGGGCGACGCCGGCGAGCCAGGCGCCGGCTGTGGCGAGGGTGCTGTGGTGGAGGAAGCGGCGGCGGTCCATGGACTAGGGCCTAGAGGTAAATGAACTCGCCGCGGGAGAGCAGGGTGCCGTCCGGCAGGCTCCAGCGGCAGGCCACCCGATAGCCGTCGGTGTCGGCATCGCCGACTCGGCATTCCACGAGCACGGTGGATCCCGGGCTCACCGGGCGCAGGAAGCGCTGGCGCAGGATGCGGCGGATGCGCCGCTGCTCGCCGTACACCGGGGCCAGGGCCTCCCGGGCGAAGGACAGCAGCATCACCCCGGGCAGAATCGGGTTGTCGGGGAAGTGGCCGCGGAACACCGGCGCGTCCCGGCCGACGCTAACCTGGTAGCGCACGCTGTTCATGCCGCCGCCCCTTTCAGCACCATCACCGAGCCGGACACCAGTTCCCGGTCCCCCTGGTATACCCGGAAGCCGGCCAGGTGGGTGGACCCGGAGGACTGCTCGCAGCACACCTCAACCTCCAGCGCCCCGGCGCCGGCGCGGGGTGCCTCCCCGTAGCAGACGTCGTTGAAACCCAGCAGCAGGTGGCGCTCGTCGCCGGCGCCGGCTTGCTCGGCCGCGGCACCGCTGCCCAGCACTACCCCCAGGGTCTGGGCGGCACCCTCGAGCAGCAGCTCCGGGGTCAGCCGGCAGGTGGTGAGGCCGGCCATCAGCTCGCTGCCCTCGGACCAGGCGATGACCGCCCGGCCGGAGCGGCCCGGCTCGTCGATGCGCACCGACTGCACCAGGGCGATGGGGTCGCGGTGGGGCAGCAGCGCGGCGATGGCGTCCCCTTCAATGCGCATGGCGGGTCTCTCCAGCGGACCCGCTGACCAGCAGCGAGACGCAGTTGGCTCCCAGGCCGGTGCCCTGGTGGAGGAAGCGCTGGCCCACGGGACGCGGGGTCTCCGGCAGCAGGGAGGCCATGCCCTCCACGGACTCGCTGCGGGGCACCGCAGGCAGGCTGCCCCGGGCGCTGCAGGCCAGTCCCAGCACCAGGCGCTGCACCCCGGATGCGCTGAACTCGCCGGTGAAGGCCTTGAACGGCACCACTGCGTGGCGGGTACCGTCCAGCAGCCCGGGCCAGGCGTCGGCCTCGCAGCGGTCCAGCCCGCGACTGGCGTTGGCGGCGCTGGAGACCCAGTCCACGTCCGATAGGTCGTGGCCTGAGCCCTGCAGGGCCGCATGCACCGACTGGCGGATGGCCTCGCCGCTGGGGCTGTAGTCGTAGTGGGTGTCGGCGCCGGCGAAAGTGCCCACGGCCTCGATCTCGCCCAGCACGGCGGCGCCCCGGCGCGCAGCGGCCTCGGCGCTCTCCAGCACCACCGCGCCGGCGCCTTCGGAGGGCAGGAAGCCGTGGCGGCGGGAGGCGAACGGGGCGCTCAGGCGGTCGCGATCCCGTACCGCAAAGCCGAGGTCGTGAAGGCCCTCCAGCAGGGCCGGGCAGAGGTCGTCCACGCCCACCGCCACCACCCGCTCGGTCATGCCCTGGCGCAGCAGCATCCAGCCGTAGACCAGGGCGTACTCGCCGCTCAGGTCCAGTCCGGTGATGGTGGAGTTGGGACCGTTCAGTCCCAGCTCGATGGCCACCAGGCCGGCGCTGGCGTTGTACACCGTGTTCGGGAAGTGGATGGGCGTGAGCTGCTCGATGCCGTCGCGCAGGTAGGCCTTCTGATGGGCCACCACGCTGGCGAAGCCGGAGTAACCGGTGCCCACCAGCACCCCGCAGTTGGCCCGGAGCGCGTCGTGCTCCAGGACCCCGGCCTGCTCCAGGGCCATGCGCGCGACCGCGATGGCGTAGGTGTTGGCCGGGTCCATGCGCCGTACCTTCTTGCGCGGCACGTAGTCGCAGGGGTCGTAGCCGGTGACCGGCGCCCAGGGTACCGCCCGGCCGTTGACGTCCGCCTCGGCGGGGGCCGGGGCGGCAGCCATGCGCTCCAGGGCGCCTGCTACGGAGCAGCCCAGGCTGCCCACGGTGGCGGTGCCGGTGATTACGATGCGTTCAGCCATGGGGGGCCTCCGGATGCTCCAGCTCGGTCCCGGTGGATGGCGCGAACCAGGCGCCGTGGCCGGGGATGACACAGTCGAAGTCCGCCAGGGCGCGGCGGGTGCGCTGCACCGCGGCGGCGTCGAAGCTGATGAGGTGATGGGTGGGGGAGTCCTGCTGCCAGTCCTCCAGGGACAGCACCGCGTCGCCCGCCACCACGGTGCGGCCCCAGCGGCTGCGCAACTCGAGGCCGAGATGCCCCACCGAGTGGCCGGGGAGGTCCACTACCTGCACCTTGGGGCTCAGCCGGTCGCCGGACTCCAGCGGCCACAGGCGGTCGCGGAAGCTCACCGAGTCGAAGTCGTAGCGGGGGTCGCCGGCGAGGCGCACGAACTGGCGCAGGAAGAGGCCCGAGACGTGGTCGTGGCGGGCCCGGATCTCACGGCCGAAGCGCTCCGGGTCGTGGCGGTGGGCCTGCAGCTCGGCCACCAGTTCCATCTCCCGGGCCGGCAGGGCCACACGGCCGACGTCGGCGAAGCCCAGGTCGTCGTAGTGGTCGAAGTGGAGGTGGGTGAAGAACACCACGTCCAGGTCGGCCACGCCGATGCCGGCGGCCTCCGCCAGCGCCTGCTCCAGGGAGTCCCGGTCCGGGAACCGGCCCGGGTCCACCAGCAGGTGCCGGGCGCCGTCCCGGATCAGCACGCAGCCGGCCTTCAGGGTGAGCTTGGTGCCGATGCCCAGGGGCCAGATGTCGACGACCTCAGACACTGAGTCCCCCGTCGATGACCAGGGTCTGGCCGGTCATGTAGCTGTTGGCCGGGGAGGTCATGAAGCCCACCAGCTCCGCCACTTCCTCCACCCGGCCGGCCCGTCCCAGGGGCACCCGCCCCAGCAGCTCCTTGAGCTGGCGCTCCGGCATGGCCTCCAGCATCTCGGTCTCCACGAACCCGGGCGCCACCGCGTTCACCTGGACGCCGTAGCGGGCGACTTCCCGGGCCAGCGATCGCGTCATGGCGATCACCCCGGCCTTGGAGGCGGCGTAGTTCACCTGGCCGGGGGTGCCGATCAGCCCGCTGATGGAGACGACATTGACGATGCGCCCGGCCCGGGCCGGGATCATCTGCCGGAGGATGGCCCGGGTCACCAGGAAGGCGCCCTTCAGGTTGGTGTCCAGCACCTGGTCCCACTGGGCCTCGCTCATCATGGCGCAGAGGCCGTCGTTGAGGACGCCGGCGTTGTTCACCAGCACGCCCACCGGGCCCAACTCCTGCTCCACGGTGGCCGCCATGCGCTCCACGTCGTCGGCGCTGTCGACGCTGGCCTGGACCGCCAGCGCCCGGCCGCCGTCGGCCTGGACGGCCGAGCACACGGCCTCGGCCTCGGCCGGCCGGGACCGGTAGTTGACGGCCACGGGATGGCCCGCCCGGCCCAGGGCCAGGGCGATGCCGCGGCCGATGCCGCGGGAGGCGCCGGTGACCAGGGCCACCGGGGTGCTGCTGGGATCAGGCGTTTTCATGGCGTCCAAAGATCAGTGAGGTGTTGTTGCCGCCGAAGGCGAGGGAGTTCTTCATGGCCACCGAGTAGCGCGCCTGGCGCGCCACGTTGGGCACGTAGTCCAGGTCGCACTGGGGGTCGGGGGTCTGGTAGTTCAGGGTCGGAGGCAGGAACTGCCCTTGCAGGGCAAGCACGGTGGCTACCGCCTCTATGGCGCCGGCGGCCGACAGGGTGTGGCCGATCATGGGCTTGATGCTGCTCACCGGCAGCCGCGCCGAGGCGAGGCCGAACACCCGCTTGACGGCCGCCGTCTCGGAGCTGTCGTTGAGCGTGGTGCCGGTGCCGTGAGCGTTCACGTAGCCCACCGCTCCGCGATCAATGCCGGCCCGCGCCAGGGCCAGTTCCATGGCCCGGGCCATGCCGTCTCCCTCCGGATGAGGGGCGGTGATGTGATTGGCGTCGGAGGTGATGCCGTAGCCCAGCACCTGGGCCAGGATGGCGGCGCCGCGCTGCTCCGCCCGCTCCCGGGTTTCCAGCACCAGCACCGCCGCCCCTTCGCCCAGCACGATGCCGTCACGCTCGCCGTCGAAGGGCCGGTTGCTGCCGGTGGCCAGCGCCCCGAGGGCGTTGAAGCCGGTGAAGGTGACGTGGGACAACGACTCGGTGCCGCCGGCCAGCACCGTGTCGGCCAGGCCGCACTGGATGAAGTCCGCCCCCAGCCCGACCGCGGTGGCTCCGGAGGAGCAGGCGGTCATGATGCTGGTGCGCGGCCCGTTCAGGCGGAACGCCCGGGCGATGGCCGCGCCGGCGTTGTCCGGGTTCATGGCCAGCAGCCGGGACGGGCGCAGCGGCGCCTCCCGCATCTTGCTGGCCACATAGGCTTCGGTGTTGGCGACGCCGCCGCCGCTGCCCAGCACCACGCCGGTGCGGGCCGGGTCCGCCGCGCCGTGCCGGTCCAGGCCGGCGTGCCGCCACGCCTCCACCGCCGCCGCCAGGGCGAACTGGTCCGCCCGGGACAGGTGGCGGGGGTCGCCGTGGGGGCCGGCCACGGGTTCGAAGGGTTCCACCTGACCCACCAGCCGGGAGCGGGCGCCACGGGTGTCATGCCACTGGTTGGGCCGGATGCCCGAGCGCCCCAGCCGCAGCGCGGCCTCGAACTGGGGAATGCCCTGGCCGGCAGGGCTGACGACCCCGAGGCCGGTGATGACGACGTCGCGTGCCATGGCGTGCTCCCGCTGGCTGGATCAGGGGCCGCCGCCGTCAGGCGACGGCGCTGTTCTCGGTGAGGCCCTGGATGTATGCGGCCAGGGTGTTGAGGGAGCGGAAGTGCTCCTTGACGGCGTCGTCCTGGGCGATGCGCACGCCGAAGTGCTTCTCGATGCCGAGCACCAGGTCCAGCACGTCCACCGAGTCGATGCCCCAGCCGTCCTCGTCGAACAGGCCGGCGTCGTCGCTGACGTCCAGTTGGTCCATTTCCATCATCAGGCGCTCGGCGAAGATCTGCTTCAGGGTGGTCTTGATGTCATCGAGTTCCACGGGTCTGCTCCTTGGGTCGCTTGGGGTAAGTCGGTCAGTCGAGTTCGCGCTCGAAGCGCTCCGCGAAGCGGCGCAGCGCCGAACTGCGGCGCAGGGCGCGGATCAGCCGGTGCCAGGGCAGCCGGGACGCGGCCCGGTTAAGCCAGGGCAGCCGGGTGCGCACCGTGAGCGGCACGATGGCCGCTTCCGGGCAGGTCTGGGAGCACAGCCCGCAGCCCACGCACTGGCTGGAGATGCGCACCAGGCCGCCGGCGGCCAGGGGCGCGCGCTCCAGTGCCGGGCAGTCGGTGCGCTCCACGCACTGGCCGCAGCCGGTGCAGCGGCTCTCCAGCACCGTGTAGCGGAAGTTGGTGGGGCCCCGGCGCGGCCGGCTCTGGACGCAGTCGCCCTTCAGGACCAGCACTCCGAAGCCGGGCGCAGTCTGGAACTCCCGCAGCCGGGCCTCCACCCGCTCCAGGTCCAAGGCCGGTTCCACCGCGTGCCGGGTGACGCCGAGCGCTCCCAGCAGGCGGCTCCAGCCGGCCTCGTCCAGGGCCGGGCCGGTGGGCTGGAAGCCGGTCATGGCGCTGCCGCTGTTATCGAGCACCAGCAGGGTCCCGTGGTGGCCGTTGGCCACCGCCGTCAGCACCCCCGGAATCCCGGAGTGAAAGAAAGTGGAGTCGCCGATTACCGCCACGGTGCGCTGCCGGGCGTCGGGCCGGGCCAGCAGGTAGCCCTGCAGCACGCAGGCGCTGGCACCCATGCACAGGTTGGCGTGCAGCGCGCCGAAGGCCGGGCCGCCGCCGAGCGTGTAGCAGCCGATGTCTCCCACCACGTCCAGGCCCAGGCGGCGCAGCACGTCGAAGGGGCCGGTGTGGGAACAGCCGGCGCAGAAGCCTGGCGAGCGCTCCGGGGCGGCGGGCAGTACCGGGGCCCTGGGGTCGGCCACCGCCAGCGGCAGGTTCAGCGGGCGGCGGGCGGGCGCGGCGGCATCCAGGGCCCGGGTCAGTTCCGGCAGGCCGAGCCGGCGCAGGCTGTCCAGGCGGAACTCGCCTACCTGGCCGGCGCGGCCCAGGGTGATCACCTCCGGCCCCAGACCCCGCAGGTGGACGGCCAGGTGGTCGGAGCACTCCTCGGTGACCACCAGCCGCCGGCAACGCGAGGCGAAGGCCTGCAGCCGGGAGCGGTCCAGGGGAAAGGCCAGGCCCACCTGCAGGATCGGCAGCCGACCCTCCAGCACCTCGCGCACCTTGGCCGCGGTCTGGCCGGCGCACACCAGGCCCAGCTCGTGGGTCTGCGGGTCGTGCTGCGGCCAGTGCTCGGTGATCAGGAAGCGGCTCCACGAGCTTTCCGCCAGGCCTTCCAGAGAGGCCAGCAGGGCGGCGTGGCGGGCGGGGACGTGGCCCGGCAGCAGCAGGTATTTCTGCACCGGGGCCGGGAAGCCGGTGGCCGGCGGCGCGGCGCGCCGGGCACCATGCACTACGTTCTGCAGTCCGTAGCAGAGCGCGGTGGTGAGCCGCACCAGCACCGGCAGGTCGTGCTGACGGCTGATTTCGAAGGCCAGCCGGGTGTAGACCAGGGCCTCGTTGATGTCCGCCGGCTCCAGCACCGGTACCCGGGCGGCCAGCCCCAGCAGGCGGGTGTCCTGCTCGTTCTGGGAGCAGGTGGCGCCGGGGTCGTCGCCTACCAGCACCACCAGGGCGCCGCCGACGCCGGTGTAGGCCAGGTTGAAGAGGGTGTCCGCGGCCACGTTCAGGCCGACGTGCTTCATCACGGTGGCGGCGCTGGTGCCGCTGTAGGCCGCCCCCGCGGCCAGCTCCAGGGCGGCCTTCTCGTTGACCGCCCAGCGCGCTCGCAGCTCCGGGTAGCCGCCGGCGGCGTCCACCACGCCGGTGACCGGCGAGCCGGGATAGCCGGTGACCAGGGTCGCGCCGCCCTCCCAGAGTCCCCGGGCGGCGGCTTCGCAACCCGATACGATGCTGGATCGCATGTCCATGGCCGGCCCTCAGCGCCTCAGAGTGTCTACGTGGGAGACCCGCAGGCCCGGATCGCACCAGCGCACGATCTGGCTCAGCACCCGGTTCGGGCCCACTTCCAGGAACTGCCGGTAGCCGGCCTCCGCCAGGGCCTGCACCAGGGCCTCCCAGCGCACCCGCTGGTGGGGCTGGTTCAGCACCAGGTCCATGGCGGAGCCGGCGTCGTGCAGGCGCCGCGCATCGATGTGGGACCAGATCTCCCGGCACGGCCGCCGGGGTTGGATCTGCAGGGCTTGCAGCGCCGCTTTCAGTGGCTCCGACATCTGCGCCATGCGGGCGGAGTGGAACGGCAGCCGGGTGCCGAGATCGACGGCGCCCAGCAGGGCGGCGTCCAGGCGCCGGAGCAGGCGCTGGTAGTCGTTGCGGTGGCCGCACATCACCCGCTGCCGGGGGTTGTTCTCGCTCAGGATCTCCAGGGAGCCCCCGGCGGCGAGGCTGTCGAAGTCCCAGGGCTCCCGGGTGGTCACCACGAACACCACCTGGTCGGCCCCGCCAAAGTGGCGCCAGCCCTCCCGGAACACCGCGTCCACCAGCTGCAGGGAGGTCTCGGCGTCCAGCACCTCGGCGGCCACCAGGGCCGCGTAATAGCCGAGGCTGTGGCCGCACACCGCGGCGCCGTCCGCGCTCCCGGCGCTGCGGCGCCACCACAGCAGGTTGAGGCAGTGGATCTCCAGCTGGCGCAGGCGCTCCCGGCCCCGGGGGTCCAGCGGCGGAGCGCCGTTCGGATCGAAGTCCACTGCAGACCACCAGCCCTCCAGCAGCTGCCGGTCTTCCGGGTATGCCTCCAGGTAGCGCCGGGTCATGCCGGGGTAGCTGGCGCCCAGGCCCGGGAACATCACCACCTGGGGTGCGGCGGCGCTCACCGGGACGCGTCCGGGCGGACCAGCAGGGTGGCCGGCGCGCACTGCGCCAGGCCGTGGTGGAAGGCCTCCAGGTCGGCAGGGCGGTCGCTTTCGACCAGCGCGGCGCAGGCCGCGGCGGGCAGGTCCAGCCCCCGCGCCAGGGCGCCGAAGGCGATGGCGGAGACCAGGCCGGCCGGCCGGCGGCCGGCCTCCAGCCATGCCGCCACCGCAACGTCGTGCACCACAACGCCGCGGGCGGCGAGGGCCGGCCCGGGGTTCACCGGAGCCGCATCCGGCCGGCCGGGGGAGGGGAGGCGCAGGTCCAGCAGCAGGCAGTGGCTGCCCGGGGTCATCCAGGGCACGGCCCGCAGCGCCTCGCCCGCCTCCAGTGCCACCACCAGGTCGAGGCAGGAGTCCGGAGAGGCGGCGCTGCGTACCAGTTTCCCGGCCCGCAGCAGGGCCCGTACCGGGGCCCGGCGCTGGGCGATGCCCCGTGTCTCCGCGGTGGCCACCCGCGGATAGCGCAGGGCCAGGGCCGCAGCCAGGCGCCGGGCCAGCCCGACCACCCCCAGGCCGCCGACGCCGAACACGCCCATGCTGACGGCGTCGTTGCCGGAGTGCCGTTCCGGCTCAGGGGGGAAGGCCCGCGCATCGCAGTCCGCCCCGGCGAGTCTTGCCGTCGCGCCCATGGTTCCGTCCTCGCCGTCATCCATTCGCCTGCCGTCCCTGGCTGTCACGCGACAGCAGGGGGCCCCGCTCCGCCGAAGGCGGCCGCCGCCCCCGACCCGCCTGCGCCGCTACTCGGCGATGCGCGTCAGGTTCTGCTCCACGGCCTTCAGCACCCGTTGGGCGGTGTCTACGTCCTGCCGAGGCAAACCCGCCAGGGCCGCCGCCTCGAGTTGTTCCAGGAGTCCCTGGACCTCCCCGAGGTGGGGGATCTGGCGGGCCGGGCGTACCCGTCGCACCCGGCTGTCCCGGGGGTCGGGGAAACGCTTCACCAGCCCCTTGGCCTCCAGCTTGGTGAGGGCCACCGAGAGGGTGGCGGCCTCGACCTTGAGCCTTGCGGCCAGGACGTTCTGGGGGAGTCCCTCGGATTCCCCCAGCAGGGCACCGACGATGCGGAATTCCGCGATCGAGATGCCCAGTGCACCCAAGTGCCGGCCCAGCCATCCCATGGCGATCCTGTCAATCCGTGAGACGGTCGGCATCATGGCGCTGCTTATCTGTTCCACCAGCGATTTCTGTTCTTGCGTGGTCATAGTAGTTAGTTAGTTTGACGAAAGAAAGTAATTTTTGCGTCGCAACAATGGCAATATTTACCGACAGTTGCGGGGGTATAGTTTGGTCCTCTAAGGGAATGGTTTGCAAGGCTAAATGGCTTCCCCAACGCCGGCCAGGGCCCGCTGGGGCCCTGCAGAGGGGTGTCCCCAAGTCGCTGTTGGATACGGGGTTTGACGATTCCCGCCGGCTGGGATACTGGAGACGGGTATCTGGACAGCGACAGGAGCGGTTGGATGGCGCAGCGAATGAAGGGCCGGCCCGGGCCGGAGGATCTGGATCCGGCGCGGTTTCCCGCGGCCGGCGACCCGCGCCAGCGGCTGCTGTTCCTGCTGCGCTACGCGGTGCTGGCGCCATCGGCCTACAACGCCCAGCCCTGGCGCTTCCGGGTCACCGATGACGCGGTGGAGATCCATGCCGACCTGGAGCGCTGGCTGGCGCTCGCCGACCCGCAGCGCCGGGATCTCCACATCAGCCTGGGCTGCGCCCTGGAGAACCTGCGCCTGGCGGCGGCCCGCTTCGACTACTGGCAGGCGGTGCGCTACTTCCCGGAGCCTGAACACCCGACCCTGGCGGCGGTGCTGGCGCTGGGCCCGGGCGCGCCGGCAGCCCCGCGGGACGAGACCCTGTTCCAGGCCATCCCGGTGCGCCACACCAGCCACGTGGTGTTCGACGGCCGGGTGCCGTCCCGGGAGGACCTGGAGCGCCTGCAGGCCTGCGACGAGCACGCCGACCTGTCCCTGGACCTGCTGGACGGTGCCGCGGCGGTGCCGGTGGTGGAAGAGCTTGCGGTGCGGGCGGACACCATGGTGTTCCACGACCCGGAGCGGCGCCGGGAGCTCGCCCGGGTGCTGGGCCCGGAGATGCTGGGCCGGGGCTGGTTGCGCTCCCGGCTGAGCCGCTGGGTGCTGCGTCACCTGGACGTGGGCCGCAGCGTGGCGGGCGCCGACGCGCGCCGGCTCTCCGGCGCGCCGGTGATCGGCGTCATCGCCGGCCGCCCCGGCAGCCCCGAGCAGCAGCTGCGGGTGGGCCAGCTGTTCGAGCGTCTGGCCCTGACCGCCACCAGCGTCGGCCTGAGGGTCCAGCCCCTGAGCGCCCTGCTGGGATTCCCGGAGCTGGTGCAAGACCTGCGCGAGTTGCTCCCCGCCGGCAGCGGCGCGCCCCAGCACGTATTCCGCCTGGGCTACGGCGACCCGGAAGCCCGCAGCAGCCCGCGCCGGCCGGTGGCGGACGTGCTGCTGGACTGACCCGCCTTGGACGCGGGCCGGGCGCCGTCCCCGCCCGGCGACCCCTTGCCGTCGGCCCGGGAGGGGGTACCCTATTGCGTTTCGCGCCGCCGCCCCCGGCCACCGCCGGTCCGGGAGCGCGGCCCGCATGGACCGTGGAATGCGTCTCAGCCGGATCCGGCTCGCCGGTTTCAAGTCCTTCGTTGATCCCACCAGCATCGCCTTCCCGGGGGCGGTGGGCGCCGTCGTGGGGCCGAACGGCTGCGGCAAGTCCAACGTCATCGACGCGGTGCGCTGGGTGATGGGCGAGAGCTCCGCCAAGCACCTGCGGGGCGAGTCCATGGCGGACGTCATCTTCAACGGCTCCAGCGCCCGCAAGCCGGTGGGCCATGCCTCGGTGGAGCTGCTGTTCGACAACAGCGACGGCTCCCTGGGGGGCAAGTATGCCGCCTACGCCGAGATCTCGGTGAAGCGGGTGGTGAACCGGGACGGCCAGTCCGCTTACTACCTGAACGCCACCCGCTGCCGGCGCCGGGACATCACCGACGTGTTCCTGGGCACCGGTCTCGGCCCGCGCAGCTACTCCATCATCGAGCAGGGCACCATCAGCCGGGTCATCGAGGCCCGCCCCGAGGAACTGCGCGCCTACCTGGAGGAGGCCGCCGGCATTTCGCTGTACAAGGAGCGCCGCCGCGAGACCGAGCGGCGCATCCGCGACACCCTGGAGAACCTCTCCCGGCTGGACGACCTGCGCGACGAGGTCGGCCGGCAGCTGGAGAAACTGCGCCGCCAGGCCGAGTCCGCCGAGCGCTACCGCCGGCTGCGCGCCGAGGAGCGCCGCTGCCGGGCCGAGCTGCTGGTGCTGCGGTTGCGGGAGATGGAACAGGCCCGGGCCGACCAGCGCCGCGAGCTGGACCAGCGCGTCAACGCCCTGGAGGCGAGCCGCGCCCGCAGCCGCTCGCTGGAGCGGGATGCCGAGGCGAGCCGCGCCGCCCACGGCGAGGTGGGCGACCAGCTGAACGCCGCCCAGGGGCGCTACTACGCCCTGGGCAGCGAGCTGGCCGGAGTGGAGAGCCGCATCGCCCACCGCCGCGAGCTGCGCAAGCGCCAGGGCCAGGAGCTGACCCGCGCCGAGCAGTCCCTGCAGGAGCTGGAGCAGGAACTGGCCGGCGACCAGGAGAAGCTGGACGTGCTGGAGAGCCGGCTGCAGGCGCTGGGCCCTCAGCTGGCCGAAGCCACCGGCCGGGAGCAGCAGGCCGAGGAGGCCCTGGCCGCCCGCCGCGAGGCCCGGGAGCACTGGCGCGCCGATTGGGAGGCCTTCCAGCGGGAGGCCGCCGAGCCGCTGCGCGAGGCCCAGGTGGAGCGCGCCCGCATCGAGCAGCTGGAGCGCCGCGCCCTGGAGCTCGGCAACCGGGCCGAGCGGGCCGCCGCCGAGCTGGAGCGCCTGGACCTGCGGCCCATGGAGCTGGAGCGCGACGAACTCGCCGGCGAACAGCAGTCCCTGGAGCAGGCCGCCGCAGCGGCCCGGGGCGAGGCCGAGGCCGCCGGCGCGCGCCTGGCCGAGCTGCGCGAGGACGAGGACGAGCGTGCCGAGGCCCTCCACGAGGTGCGCGGCGAAGTGCACCGGGGCCAGGCCCGGCTCACCTCCCTGGAGACCCTGCAGAAGGCCGCCCTCGGCGACGACGGTGGCCCGCCGGCCCGCTGGCTGGAACACCGCGGCCTGGGGCAGCGGCGCCTGGTGCAGTCCCTGGACGTGGAGCCGGGCTGGGAGCGGGCTGTGGAGGTGGTGCTGGGAGACGCCCTGGAGGCGGCGCTGGTGGACGACCCCCAGGCCCACGCCATCGATCTGCCGGCCCTGGAGCAGGGCCGGCTGATGCTGTTCGCGCCGCCCGCCGGTACGGCCGAAGCCGCCACCGGGCTGGCAGGCCGGGTGCGCGCCCCCTGGCCGGTGACCTCGCTGCTGGGGGGCGTGCACTGCGCCGCCGACCTGGAGGAGGCCGCCCGGGCACTGCCGGAGCTGGCCGACGGCGAGTCGGTGATCACCCCCGACGGCGTCTGGCTGGGCCGGAACTGGGCGCGCTTCCAGGCCGCCGGCAGCGACCACGGCGCCGGCGTGCTGGAGCGCGAGCGGGAGATCGCCAGCCTGCGCGACGCCCTGGCGGAGGACGAGCACCGGGCGGCGCGCCTCGCCGCCGACATCGAGGCCCTGGAGGAGCGGCTGCTGGAGCAGGAGGAGGCCCGGGATGACGCCCGCGCCGAGGCCAACCGCCTGGAGCGCCGCCTCGCCGAGGTGGGGGCCCGGGGCAAGAGCCTGGAGTCGCGCCTGGCCGATGCCCGCCGGCGCCGGGAGCGGCTGCTGGAGGACCAGGCCGAGATCCAGCGCGAGCGCGAGGCGAGCCAGTCCGACGTGCAGGCGGCGCGCGGCCGGCTGACCGACGCCCTGGCCCTGGGCGAGGCCCTGGAGCAGCGCCGCCCGCGCCTCGAGGTCCGGCGCGAGGAGCTGGACCAGGCGGTGCGCTCCGCCCAGGAGCAGCTCACCGGGGCCCGCCAGGCCCGCCACGACCTGGCGCTGCGCCGGGAGGGCGCGGCCACCGCCGCCGAATCCGCCCGCCAGGCCATCGCCCGCAGCCGCGGCCAGGCCGAGCGCCTGGCGGCCCGGGCCGAGGAGCTGCGCGGCGCCCTGGCGGAACTGGACGCCCCGGGAGAGGACCTGGACGGCCAGCGCCAGGCGCTGCTGGAGCGCCAGGCCCAGGCCGAACGCGAGCTCACCGAGGTGCGCCGGCGCCAGGGCGAGTTGGAGCAGTGCCTGCGGGAGCTGGAGCGCCAGCGCGCCGCCGCCGAGAGCGAGACCGCCGAGCTGCGCGAGGCCGTGGAGGCCGCCCGGTTGCGCGAGCAGGAGATCCGCCTGCGGGCCCAGACCCTGGAGGAGCAGCTCGGCGAGCTGGAGGTGGACGCCGCCGAGGTGCGCGCCGAGCTCGCCGATGACGCCGAGCCCGCCGCCTGGGAGCGCCAGCTGACCGCCCTGGAGACCCGCATCCAGCGCCTCGGGGCGGTCAACCTGGCCGCCATCGACGAATGCCAGGTGATGGAGGAGCGCAAGGGCTACCTGGACGCCCAGCACGCCGACTTGAGCGAGGCCATGGACACCCTGCAGGGCGCCATCCGGCGCATCGACCGGGAGACCCGCAACCGCTTCCGGGAGACCTTCGACAAGGTCAACGAGGGCGTGCAGCGGCTGTTCCCGCGGCTGATCGGCGGCGGCCGGGCCTACCTGGAGCTCACCGGCGACGACCTGCTGGAGACCGGCGTCACCGTCATGGCCCAGCCCCCGGGCAAGCGCATCACCAACATCCACCTGCTCTCCGGCGGCGAGAAGGCGCTCACCGCGGTTGCCCTGGTGTTCGCCCTGTTCGAGCTGAACCCGGCGCCGTTCTGCATGCTCGACGAGGTGGACGCGCCGCTGGACGAGGCCAACGTGGGGCGCTTCTGCGACATGCTCCAGGAGATGTCCCGCTGGGTGCAGTTCGTCATCATCACCCACAACAAGACCACCATGGAGATCGCCGGCCACCTGATCGGCGTCACCATGAACGAGCCGGGGGTCTCGCGGCTGGTGGCGGTGGACGTGGACGAGGCCGCCGAGCTGGCCGGGGCTTGAGTCCGAGCGCCACCGTCGGCAGTCTGGAATCCGCTGGCGGAGCGTGGGCGTTATAGGAATCGGAATGGACGAACTGCGCTGGCTGCTGTTGATCATCGGGCTGCTGCTCATCGCCGGGGTGTACGGCTGGGGCCGCTGGCAGGAGCGCCGCCGGCAGCGCACCGGGCGCCGCGAGCCGGTGCCCGGCGAGGCCGGCGGCGATCCCCTGCTGGACGACGAGCCGGTGGCCCCGGAGAGCCTGCGCGGCGCCCTGGAAGAGCTCGACCACCTGATCGCCGAGGAGCGCGCAAGCCAGCGCCCCGGCCGCTCCACGTCCGAGTCCGCGCCGCGGCAGCAGCCGGCCGAACCGGCCCGGCCCGCCGCAGCGTCCCAGCCCGAGGAGACGGCGGAGCCCCGCCGGGCAGCGGCGCCGCCCCCGCCGGAACCGCCCCCGGCATCGGAGCCGCCCCCCGAACCGCCGCGCCCCGCCCCCGAACCCGCCCCGGTGCCGGATGCCGGGCCGCCGGCGGCCACTGCGGAGCCGCCGCCGTCCGAGGTGGGCGAGGAGCGCATCATCGTGCTGCATGTCGCCGCCCCCGGCGGCTACCTGTACCGGGGCACCGACCTGGTGGAGGCGCTGCACGGCGCCGGCCTGCGCCACGGCGAGCACGGTATCTTTCACCGGGTGCTGGACACCCGCCGCGGGCCGGTGGCGCTGTTCAGCGCCGCCAGCATGCTGGAGCCCGGCACCTTCGACCTGGATCGCCTGGACGAGATGGAAACCCCCGGGGCCGCCCTGTTCATGCAGCTGCCGGGGCCGTTCGACGGCCTCAGCGCCTTCGATCGGATGCTGGAGACCGCCCGCCACCTGGCCCGGCAGCTGGACGGCCAGCTGCTGGACGGCCGCCGCTGCGAGCTCACCCGCCAGACCCTGGAACACATCCGCGACGACCTGCTGGAGTACCGGCGCCTGGCCCACCTGGCCGCCCGCCGGGGGCGTGAGAACCTGTGAAAGAACCAGCTCGCCTACTGCGACGCCCTGTGAGCGCCCCCGGCGGTGTTGCGGGGACCCCCAAAATCGCTTGCGTAGCGGTGCTACGCGCGCGATTTTGTGCACCCCCGCGCCGGGCCTGCGACGCTCACGGAACGTCTCGCGACGGCGGGCGATTCTTTCACAGGTTCTGAGCCGCCCCCATGAGCCGCGATGCCGACCCTGCCGCCCGTGCCGAGGCCCTGCGCCGGGACCTGCGCCACCACAACTGCCGCTACTACGTGCTTGACGACCCGGAGATCTCCGATGCCGAGTACGACCGCCTGCTGCGCGAGCTGGAGGACATCGAGGCTGAGCACCCGGATCTGGTCACCGAGGATTCCCCCACCCAGCGCATCGGCGCCCAGCCCGCCGAGGGCTTCCCCGAGGTGCGCCACGGCGAGCCCATGCGCTCCCTGGGCAACGCCTTCAGCGAGGAGGAACTGCGGGAGTTCGACCGCCGGGTGCGCGAGGCGCTGGACTTGGAGTCCATCGCCTACGTGGCCGAGCCCAAGCTGGACGGCCTTTCCCTGAACCTCACCTATGAGGACGGCCGGCTGGTGCGCGGCGCGACCCGGGGCGACGGCCTCAGCGGCGAGGACATCACCACCAATGTGCGCACCGTGCGCAGCATCCCCCTGCGCCTGCAGGGCGAGGGCTGGCCGGATCGCCTGGAGGTGCGCGGCGAGGCGGTGATCCGGGTGGCCGACTTCGAAGCCCTCAACGCCCAGCGCGAGGCCGATGGCGAGCGAGCGTTCGCCAACCCCCGCAACGCCGCCGCCGGCAGCCTGCGCCAGCTCGACCCGCGCATCGCCGCCCGCCGGCCCCTGACCTTCTCCGCCTTCGGCATCGGCGAGGCAAGCCGCCCGGTGGCGGACTCCCAGTGGGCGCTGCTGCAGCGCCTGCGGCAGTGGGGCCTGCCGGTGTACTCCGGGGTCAGGCGGGTGACCGGCTTGGACGAGTGCCTGGCCTACTACGGCGAGCTGATGTCGCGCCGCGACGAGCTCCCCTTCGAGGTGGACGGCGTGGTGTTCAAGGTGGACGACCGCACCAGCCACGAGACCCTGGGCTACACCGCCCGGGCGCCGCGCTGGGCGGTGGCCTACAAGCTGCCCGCCCGGGAGGCCAGCACCGTGGTGGAGCGCATCATGCCGTCGGTGGGCCGCACCGGAAAGGTCACCCCCATCGCCGTGCTGGAGCCGGTGCAGGTGGGCGGCGTGACGGTGGTGCATGCCTCCCTGCACAACGCCGACGAGCTGGCCCGCAAGGACGTCCGCGAGGGCGACACCGTGCTGGTGCGCCGGGCCGGCGACGTCATCCCCGAAGTCATCAGCGTGGTCACCGAGCGCCGCCCCGAGGGGGCCGAGCCCTGGCAGATGCCCGAGCGCTGCCCGCAGTGCGGCTCCGAGGTGCTGCGCCTGGAAGGGGAGGCCGCCCACCGCTGCACCGGCGGGCTGTACTGCCCGGCGCAGCGCACCGGCGCCATCCTGCACTTCGCCTCGCGCCGGGCCATGGACATCGACGGCCTCGGCGAGAAGCTGGTGGCCCAGCTGGTGGAAAAAGGGCTGGTGAAGACCGTGGCCGACCTGTATGCGCTGGACCAGGAAAAGCTGGTATCCCTGGAGCGCATGGCGGAGAAGTCCGCCGACAACCTGCTGGCATCCATCGAGCGGTCAAAGAAGACCACCCTGACGCGTTTCATCTACGCGCTCGGCATCAGCCAGGTGGGGGAGGTCACCGCCAACGGCCTGGCCGGCCACTTCGGCGACCTGGATCCATTGATGAAGGCCACCGAGGAGGACTTGGTGGAGGTGCCCGATGTCGGGCCCATCGTCGCCCAGAGCGTCGCCCACTTCTTCGCCCAGCCCCACAACCAGGAGGTCATCCAGGCGCTGCGCGAGGCCGGCATCGAGTGGACCGTGCGCCGGCGCGACGAGCGTCCCCGGCCCCTGGATGGGCGGACCTTCGTGCTCACCGGCTCCCTGGAGGGCTTCACCCGGGACGAGGCCAAGGCCCGCATCGAGGCCCTGGGCGGCAAGGTCACCGGCAGCGTGTCAAAGAAGACCGACTACGTGGTGGTGGGCGCGGACCCCGGCTCCAAGCGCGACAAGGCCGAGGAACTGGGCGTCACCCTGCTCGACGAGCAGGGCTTCGTCGAACTGCTGGAGAAGGATCAATAGCGCTTCCTGCACCCAACTCCCGTTCCAGAAGAGAAGGGCAACGCCTCTTCACCCACCGGGCGAAGACGCCGGATGCGCTGCGCTTATCCGGCCTACGCGGGCCCGGCCCGGCCGGGGTGCCCGGGCGAGGACCATCCCCGGCCCCGGCTACTTACCCGGCACACCCTGAGCTGCCGCCCCAACCCTCACCGCACCGCGCCGAACACCTTCTCCAGCGCGGACCCGTAGGTCGGCTGCTACCGCAGCCGACATCCGCCGGGACCAGAACCGGAAGCGCTCTACCCACCCCCCCTGCGCTTGCGAGAGCGGGGCCGGGGGGGAGGGGGCAATGACCTTCCCACCTGCCGGAAGAAGACGCCGGATGCGCTGCGCTTATCCGGCCTGCGCGGGCCCGGCCGCGGCGGCGGGGCGAAGGGCGTAGGGTGGATGGATTGGA
>CAZAQB010000041.1:0-4689 GCA_964487155.1 uncultured Ectothiorhodospiraceae bacterium | reverse complement strand
CTTGCGAGAGCGGGGCCGGGGGGGAGGGGGCAATGACCTTCCCACCTGCCGGAAGGAGACGCCGGATGCGCTGCGCTTATCCGGCCTACGCGGGCCCCGGCCCGGCCGGGGTGCCCGGGCGAGGACCATCCCCGGCCCCGGCTACTTACCCGGCACACCCTGAGCTGCCGCCCCAACCCTCACCGCACCGCGCCGAACACCTTCTCCAGCAGCTCCGTGCCGCGGGCCGCCGGGTTCTCCCGGATGCGGCTCTCTTCCTTGGCGATCATGTGGAACACGCCGTCCAAGGCCTGGTCGGTGACGTAGGCGTTGAGATCCGGCACCCGCCCCCCCGAGAGCTGGCCGAGCATGCTCTCCGCCCCCAGGAACTGCTGGTAGGTCCGGGTCACGCCCACCTCGCCGATCACCTGGTCCACCACCGGCGCGAAGCGCTGGCGCAGGGTGTCGGCACTGGTGCGGCGCAGGTAGTCGGTGGCCGCGGTCTCGCCGCCGCGCAGCACGCCCAGGGCGTCGTCCACGGTCATGGCGCTGATGGTGGCGACGAACACATCCGCGGCGATGGGGACCGCCCGCTCCGCCGCGTGGTTCATGCCGGCCACGAACCGGTTGGCCAGGTCTTCCTGGCCCAGGGTGCGCAGCCCCATGGCCACCGACTCAAGCTGGGGCGGCACCGGGATGCGCACCTCGGCGTTGTCCAGAAAGCCCCCCGGCTGACCCAGTTGCTCCACCGCCGAGCGGGCGCCCCGCTCCAGGGCCTGGCGCAGCCCGGCAGCCGCCTCGCTCTGGGTCAGGTCGGACACCGTTGTCGGGGTGCTCTCGCCCTCGCCGCCGCCCTTGAAGCTGTCCAGCAGGTCGTCGAAAAAACCGGCCTGCGGACTGGCCGAGAACCCCAGCAGCAGGCAGGCGCAGATCAATGGCAGACGTCGCACGGGTGTCTCCCTCCGATGGTGCTGCGCGTGGTCGCGCGGCCAGAGTAGCAGGCTTTGCCTGGCGGTTGCCGCGGGCCGGACGCCCCATTGACCCGGACGGCGCCCAGCCCCATGCACTCAACAAAGGGCGGCGCCGCAGGGGCGCGGTTTACCCGGCATCCCGCACTCCCAGGTACGAAGAGCGGATCGCACAGACATACAGCCTGCGGCGAGGTACTCGACGAGCGATCCGGTGCTGGTTCGAAGGGGGTCATGGATGCAACCAGCCCTCGACCGGGCGCGACAGGAAGGTTTCCAACTCGATGCCATCGCCGCCGATCAGCAGGGTGCAATCAGGCTCGAAGGCGTGCGCGAAGGCGGCCATGCCGGGGAGGGTGTCGCGTCGGCGGCCGCTCTTGACCTCGATGGCCAGCAGGCGCTTGCCCGCACGCACGACAAAATCGACCTCGCGGTTCTTCTCGCGCCAGTAGAACAGCTCACAGTCCCCGCGCTGCGCGGCGTTGGCCAGATGCGCGCCGACCGCGGATTCCACCAGCCGGCCGTAGAAGGACCGATCCGCCCGGGCCTCCTCGGGCGACAGCCCCTCTACCGCGGTCATCAGGGCCGTGTTGAGCACTTGCAGCTTGGGACTGGAAGCGCGCTGACGCACGGCCTGGCCGGCGAACTTCTGCAGGCCGGTCAGCGTTCCCGCCGCCGCCAGCAGATCCAGATAGTGGGCGAGAGTGGTGGTGTTGCCAGCCTCCTGCAGCTGGCCCAGCATCTTGGTGTAAGACAACACCTGCCCGGAATAGCGGCAGCCCAGCTCGAATAGGCGGCGCAGCAGCGCCGGCTTGTCCACGCGCGTCAGCAACAGCACGTCACGCGCGATGCTGGTCTCGACCAGCGCGTCCAGAACGTAGCGCCGCCAGCGTGCCGGCTCGGCGGCCAGCGGCGCCGCGCCGGGATAGCCGCCAAAATAGAGATAGTCCTCGAGGCTGAAGTCGAAGGCCGCGCGCATTTCGGCCAGCGACCAGTGGGGCAGATGCAGGGTCTCGAAGCGCCCGGCCAGGCTCTCCGTCAGCCCGCGCTCGATCAGCAGTGGTGCCGAGCCCAGCAGCACGACCTGCAGCGCCCGGCCCTGCCGACTGTCTTCGTCCCACAGGTGCTTGACGGTCTCCGACCACTGCTCGACCTTCTGCACCTCGTCGACCACCAGCAATCCAGCGTCCGCGCCCGCCTCCAGGCGCGCCGCCTCCCACTGCTGGCGCAGCCATTGGCGATCACGCAAGGTCGGTTCGTCCGCGCTGACGAAACGCACCGGCCGCCGCAGCTGCTCGGTCACCTGCTGCACCAGTGTGGTCTTGCCCACCTGCCGCGCCCCCGTGACCACCTGCAGGTGCCGCCGTGGCTCCGCCAGCCGGCGGGCCAACTCAGCAGCCTGGGGGCGTTGGTAGGCGCTCTCCGCTTTACGCTTCATGCTGAGTAATTTTACTCAACATACTTAGTATGTACAGTAAGCATGAGGGGTGTGCGCCACCGATGTCCCCGATGGCGTCCGGGACGGAGGTCCCCCCACGATGTCGGCTCAGGCCTTGCGGCTCCGGCCGCTTCCTGCCCCGCTGCGTTTTGACGCCCGCGGGGCGATCACCGATACTCCGCGCTCTTCGCGATGCGGCAGTGCCTCCCGCCATGAAGCCACACGCCGACCCGGCGCCTTCCCGCGCCGTTGATTCCCTGAGTGCCGCCCGCCCGGCCGAGCGTGACCATCTGGACTGGGTGCAGCAGCGCCTGGCGAAGGCCGTCGAGGATGCCCAGGCCCGGCTGAATCATCATGCCCGGGAGATCCAGGACCAGAAGCGCTACCTCTGGGAGAGCCGCTCGGACATGGATCACGTCGAGAAGGTCTCCTCCCGGGAGTCCATCGAGCAGATGACCCTGGCCGGCGAGGCGGTGCTGCGGCTCAAGAAGCGCCTGCTGCGCATCCAGCCCGCTCCCTACTTCGGACGCATCGATTTCTCCCGCGGCGATCAGGAGCAGGCGCAGCCCATCTACATCGGCATCCATCAGTTCCACGACGACGATCACCGGCGCGCGCTGATCCATGACTGGCGCGCACCGATTGCCTCGCTGTTCTACGACTTCGAGACCGGGCCGGTCCGCTACCAGGCGCCGGAGGGCGCCATCGATGGGCAGGTCACCCTCAAGCGCCAGTTCCGCATCCGGCACGGCCGCATCGAGCTGATGCTGGACACGGCCGTGAACGTGGTGGATGACATCCTCCAGGAGGAACTCGGCCGCGCCACCGACGAGGGCATGAAGAACATCGTCGCCACCATCCAGCGCGACCAGAACGCCATCATCCGCAACGACCAGGCCCCGGTGCTCATCATCCAGGGGGTCGCCGGCTCCGGTAAGACCTCCATCGCCCTGCACCGGATCGCCTATCTGCTCTACCGGTTCAAGGACACGCTCTCCTCCAAAGACATCCTGATCATCTCGCCGAACCGGGTGTTCGCCGATTACATCGGCAACGTGCTGCCCGAGCTGGGTGAGGAGCAGGTCAACGAGATCGGCATGGAGACCCTGGCCGAGCAGTTGCTGGACTCCCGGTACCGCTTCCAGAGCTTCTTCGAGCAGACTGCGGCGCTGGCGGAGACGCGCGACGAGGCGCTGGCGGCGCGCATCCGCCGCAAGGCCTCGCGGGAGTTCCTGCGCGCCCTCGATGCCTACGTGGCCCACGTGGAGCAGAGCCGCTTCCAGGCCGGGGACGTCTGGATCGCCCGGCGGCTGATGCCCGGCTGGCTGCTGGAGGAGCTGTTCCGCAAGCATCGCTCGCTCGGCACCACCGAGCGCATCAACCAGGTGGTGCGCGAGGCCGAGCAGCGCATCGGCATCGAGTACCACTACGACCTGCAGCCCGAGGAGCGCCGGGCGCTGCGCGATGCGGTGCGGGGCATGGTCAACCAGTCCACCCTGCGGGAGACCTACAAGCAGTTCTTCAGCTGGCTGGGCGAGCCGGAGCTGTTCCGCCCGGCGGGCGGCAGGCTGGAGTACGCCGACGTCTTCCCGCTGATCTACCTGAAGATGCGCCTGGAGGGCATCCGCTCGCCGTATCGCGGCGTCAAGCACCTGCTGGTCGACGAGATGCAGGACTACACCCCGGTGCAGTACGCGGTACTGGCGCGGCTGTTTCCCTGCAACAAGACCATCCTTGGCGACGCCCATCAGTCCATCAACCCCCACGCCTCGTCCAAGGCCGACGAGATCCGCGAGGCCTTCAACACCGGATCCTGCGTGACCCTGAACACCAGCTACCGCTCCAGCTACGAGATCGCCCAGTTCGCGCGGCGCATCTCGCCGAACCCGGACCTGGTGGCCGTCGAGCGCCACGGCGAGGCGCCGCAGGTGATCCGCTGCCGCAGCCGCCGCGAGGAGCTGGCCCGCGTCGCGGACTACGCCGAGGCGCTGGCCGAGTCCGGGCACAACACCCTGGGCATCATCTGCCGGACTCCGAAACAGGCGCGCCGCCTGGCCAAGGCGCTGGAGGAGCGCGGCATCAACGCCCATCTGTTCGACGAGCGCAGCCAGAGCTATTCCACCGGCGTCATCGTGTGCACCGCCCACATGGCCAAGGGGCTGGAGTTCGACCAGGTGGTGGTGCCCGAGGCCGGCGCCGGCAGCTATCACTCGCCCATGGACCGCAACCTGCTCTACGTCGCCTGCACCCGGGCCATGCACCGCCTGGTGCTGACCCACACCGGCGAGGTCACGCCGTTTCTGC
>CAZAQB010000040.1:0-24987 GCA_964487155.1 uncultured Ectothiorhodospiraceae bacterium | reverse complement strand
AGAGACAAGCGAGATCGGTGCAAATTTGTGAAATCTTCGGGCTAGCAGCCTGTCGCTGAGCTTCTTCAGGGCGGGCCTACTTGCGGTGCAACCGCGACCTGCAACACTTCTCACGTACGGGGTCCGCCGACGCAGGCTCCGCGAAACCTGCCGTGTTTTTTTGGAGGAGATTGGTTCATGCCTAAATTCGTCATTGAGCGTGAGATTCCCCAGGCGGGGAGTCTGGCCGCGGAAGACCTGCAGGGCATTTCCCAGAAGTCCTGCGGCGTGCTGCGCGACATGGGACCGCAGATCCAGTGGGTGCAGAGCTACGTCACCGACGACAAGGTCTACTGCGTCTACATCGCCCCGGACGAGGAAACCGTGCGCCGCCATGCGGAGCAGGGCGGGTTTCCGGCCAACCGGGTGTCTGAGGTGCGCACGGTGATCGATCCCACCACCGCGGAGTGACGGTGTGCGCCGCCCCCGCGTGCCGGGGCGGCGCCCCGCCGGCCTGCTTGCAGTGGCGCTGGCGGGCGCCCTGGGCGGCGGCTGCGCCTGGCTTGGCTGGGACGAGGCGACCTGGGTGCTGCAGGATCTCGCCGCCGGAGACGGCGCCAGCGTGCTCAAGGCCACCACTCCGGAACCCGCGCGGGAGGCGGTCGACTTCCAGGTTGAGGGCCGAGGCTATCACGCCGACCTGTACCGCCCGGGGGAGCCGCCCCGGGCGGGACTGCTGCTGGTGCCCGGCGCCGCCCCTGGCGGCAAGGACGACCCGCGGCTTGCCGCCTTCGCCCGCACCCTGGCCCGGGCCCGCTTTCTGGTGCTGGTCCCCGACCTGCCGGCGCTGCGCCGCTTCGCCCTGAGCCAGGCCAACGTGTTGCCGGTGGCCGATGCCGCTCGGCACCTGCGCCGCCGCCCCAGCCTGCAGCGCCTGCCGGTGGGCATGGCGGCGCTCAGCTACTCCGTGGGCCCGGCCGTGCTGGCGGCTCTGGAGCCCGGCGTGGAGGCGGACTTCCTGCTGGGGATCGGCGGCTACTACGACCTGGGGCGGGCCATCACCTACGCCACCACCGGCTGCGTGCCCGCCGACGCCGCCTGGCGCTGCCGGGAGCCCAGCGACTACGCCCGCTGGGCCATGCTGCAGAGCACCCTGGGTCACCTTCCCTCGGCGGCGGACCGGGCGCTGCTGGAGCGCCTGGCCTGGCATCATCTGGACAGCGGCGCGCCACTGCCGGCGGAACCGCCGGACGCCCTGGGGCCGGCCGGCCGGGCAGCCTACCGGTTGCTGCGCAACCGGGATCCCGGCCGGGTGGAGGACCTGTTGCGGAAATTGCCGGCTTCGGCGGTGGAGGCGATCCGGGCCCTGGATCTCAGCCGCCGCGACCTCGCCGGCCTGGAACTCCGGCTGATCCTGGTGCATGGGCGGGACGACCCCATGGTCCCGCCGCGGGAGAGCGTGGCCCTGGCCGCGGCGCTGCCCGAGGGGCGGGCCCGGCTGTTCCTGGTGGCCGGGCTTGCCCATGTGGAGATCGAGGCGCAGCGCCTTGACCGGGCCGAGCTGCGGGCCGCCCTGCGGGCGCTACTCGCCCAACGGGGTCCGTGACCGCCAGCCCAACGCGGCGCCGCCAAAGATCGTGCCCGTTGGGCCCTGGTCACTGGAATCCTGGTAGTCTGAATCTCCATGGAGATTTCCCGCCACCCCAATCGACCCTCCTGGCGCGGGCTGCCGGCGCGCCGCTGGAGCACGGCCTGGGCCGCGGCGCTGTTGCTGGCGGCCTGTGGCGAGGCGCCCGAGGGCGGTGCCGGGGCTGGCGGCGGCGCTCCCGTCCAGACCCAGGCGCCGGCCCAGGCGGCCGCCCCGCCGGCGCCGCTGCCGCGCTCCCTGCCACAGATAAAGACATCCGGCACCCTGCGCGTGCTCACCCGCAACGCACCCACCACTTGGTACATCGACCGGGATGGCCAGCCCGCCGGGCCCGAGCACGACCTGGTGGAGGCCTTCGCCGCCGCCCTGGGGGTGGAGGCCGAATACGTCATGGCCGCCACGGTGGACGACATCCTGCGGCGTCTGGAGGCCGGCGAGGCGGACCTGGCGGCCGCCGGGCTCACCATCACCGACGCCCGCAAGGAGCGCTTGCTGTTCGGCGGCAGCTACCAGAGCGTCACCCAGCAGGTGGTGTGCCGGCGCGATACCGCTCAGCCGGAATCGGTGGAAGACCTGGTGGGCCTGGATCTGGTGGTGATCGCCAGCAGCAGTTACAGCGAGCGGCTGCGGGAACTGAGGGCCGACGGCCACCCGGGGCTTGCCTGGCGGGAGACCGCCGAGCTGGACACCGAGGCGCTGCTGCGCCAGGTGTGGTCGCGGGCCATCGACTGCACCGTGGCGGACTCCAACATTGTGGATATCAACCGCCGCTACATGCCGGAGCTGATCGCGCCGTTCAACCTCAGCCGGGACCAGCCCCTGGCCTGGGCCTTCCCAGCCGGGTCCGAGGCGCTAGTGGAGGCGAGCGGCGAGTGGCTGGCCGCCTTCGGGCAGGACAACAGCCTGGCGCGGCTGCGGGATCGCTACTACGGCTTCTACGCCGAGTTCGACTACGTGGACATCGCCCGCTACATCCGCCGCATAGACCAGCGCTTCCCCCGCTACCGCGATCTGTTCCAAAAGGCGGCCGAGGAACACGCACTGGACTACACGCTGGTGGCCGCCCAGGGCTACCAGGAGTCCCACTGGGTGGCGGACGCAAAGAGCCCCACCGGCGTGCGCGGCATCATGATGCTGACCCTGCCCACGGCCAAGGCCATGGGCGTCACCAACCGGCTGGACCCGCGCCAGAGCATCTTCGGCGGGGCCCGCTACCTGGCGCACATGACCCGGCGCTTCGACGAGGCGGTGCGCGAGCCGGACCGCACCTGGCTGGCGCTGGCCGCCTACAACGTCGGCCGCGGCCACCTCCACGACGCCCAGGCGCTGGCGCGCCGCCAGGGCCTCGCCCCCCACCTGTGGGCCGACGTGAAGCAGGTGCTGCCGCTGCTCTCCGATCCGCGCTACTACCGGGACCTCAAGTACGGTTACGCGCGGGGCCACGAGCCGGTGCGCTACGTGCAGCGCATCCGCGAGTACCAGCAGGTGCTGGTGCGCCAGCTCCAAGGGGAGCTGGCGGAGCGCTGAGGCCACGCTGCGTCGTCGCATTCCCGCCAAGGGTCGCGAAGGCGACACTGGGCGTCCGAATGAATTTCAATGAAACCAGTGCCATGGCCAATGGCCCGGTTACTGCATGGCTGCCCCTTCCGGACTCCATGTCCATTTACAGCCAGCAGCGGGAGGCAACCCATGGCGACCATCTACTTCTCCTCACCCATCATGCCCCGCAACCGCAAGGTGGTAGCCACCGCCGGCGACCGGCGGACCCTGCTCGGGGTGGCCAAGGAACACGGCATCAAGATTCCCCGGGAGTGCGAGGACGGCGAGTGCGGGTCCTGCCTGGTGAAGGTGACCCACCTGGACGGTGACCGGGTGAAGGCCATCATGCTCACCGACAAGGAACGGATCACCCTGAAATCCATCGGCCGGATCACCGAGAAGGACGAGGAGCGGGCCTACGTGCTGGACCTGCCGCCGGTGTACCGCCTGGCCTGCCAGACCATCGTCACCGACGAGGACCTGCTGGTGGAGTTCACCGGCGAGCCGGGGGGCGCCTGAGCTTCCGGCCTACAGCAGGGTGTGGGGGAAGCGGGAGAGCAGCGGGCGCATCTGGATGTCGGTCTTCAGCACATGGTCGACGATCCAGTGGCGCAGCAGCCCCACCAGTTCCTGCGCTTCCTGCTCGCTCAGCTCGGCGGGGTGCTCGGCGGCCGTGGTGTCGGAATCGGGCGAGCTTTCTGCCCTGGAGGTGTCCGGAAACAGGCGGTCCCAGATGCTCTGCAGTTGCTCGATGATTTCCTGGTGCTCGGCCCGGTGCTCGCCGTACTTGGCGTACTGCACCCGGATCTGCAGCTTCTCCTCCCGGGTAAAGTGCTCCCGAGTGTATTCCATCAGGTGCTCCATGGCCGTGCGCAGCTGGTGGCGCGCCCCCGGGTTGTTGAGGCACAGCTCGACGATGTTGACCAGGGCGAACAGGTAGCGGTGGTCCCCGTCCAGGACCACGTTGCCCACACTCATGCGGGGTGTCCAGTAGATTGCCAAGGCGGTGGCTCCTAGCGTTCGGTCGCCGGCGAGCGCAAAGATTACCACGCTGGCCGCGTCTGACCCCCAAGTCGTGACGTCCTCATGCACCCTCCGCCAGCTCGGCCCACTGCCGCGGCGAGAGGGTGCCGAGGACCTCGAATCGCCCCTGTTCCCGGGGCCGCACCACCACCGCACCGGCTTCCGGCGGGCGGCGCTCCCCCACCAGCATCCAGACGTTGCCATGGGCCACCAGCACGGTGTTGCTGCCCGCGGGCGGCGGGGTGGACAGCCGCCGGCGGGCCCGACAAGTGCCGGTTCCTGACCGACGAGCTGGGCCTGGACGCCGCCGTGGACCACCGCCGGGACGACTTCCCCGAGGTGCTGAACGAGCTCTACGGCGGCGGCAATTCCGGCAAGCTGGTGTTGCACCTGGAGGAGTAACAGGGGGCTTACAGGTACCTGATTTTGTTTCTTTCTCTCTCTCTACTCTCTTTCTCGGCTGGTTGGCTGATCGAGGCCCGGAGACATTGCCAGGCGCCCAATCGGCCCGGGGGTAAGCCTCACACAGGGGGCCTCGCTCTGGCGCGCGGATAACGGCTCCTGTGGGCGGCGCCCTCGCCGGGACCAATGCCTCCTCAGGGCTGAGCTTTACGTATCGGTGGGCTGGCGTCAGGGGGCGGCGTGTAGGTCGGTTACTCCCGGCAACCGACAGGTGGGTGAGGCGTGGCTGCCGTGGGCGAAGAGGTCGGCTGCCATGAGCAGCCGACCTTCCGGCCGCCTGAGCGCCCAGGCAGAGCGCTGGCGGGCGGTTTGTCCAGCGGGGTTATGCGCCAGGGTCAGCGGCCCGGGCGAGCGCCGGCCAAGCGCACCGGAATTCGTTTTCTGAGCCGCTTCTCAGGGTGCGACTGCCAGGGCCAGGGCGCCGGCCAGGGGTGCCAGGGCGAGGCTCACCAGCCAGCGCCGCCAGACGAACTCCCAGCCCATCATGGGCAGCTCGAACACCAGTACCCGGTGCACCGCCAGCACTGACCAGGCCGTCAGCAGGGCCACCATCTGGGGGGTACCCACCCCCGCCCGGAACAGCACCAGGGCGAGGGGGAAAGACACCATGGGCCCGCCGGGCAGGATGGCCCCCAGCACCGAGGCCGCCAGCACCCCGGCGAGCCCCGAGCCCTGGCCCAGCACGGCGGCGAACCAGTGCACGGGCAGCAGCTCCGCCAGCAGGCTCGCTGCCACAAGCGCGACCGGCAGGCGCAGCAGCAGCGGCGCCAGCTGGGACCAGGCCAGTCGCAGCACGCTCCGGTGTGAGCCGCCCGGTTGCCGGTGTGCGCCCAGGGCCAAGGCCAGCAGCAGGCCTCCCAGCAGCAGGTAGGCGACGATCATGTCCGCACCCGCTTGCGGGACAGCGGCAGCTGGACCAGCAACCCGGCCAGCACGGGCAGCGGCAGGGACACCAGCAGCCGCAGGCCCGTGAACTCGGCGCCGAAGAATGGCAGGTCCCAGACCACGGCACGCTGCACTCCCAGCACCCCCCAGGCGGTGAGGTAGGTGACGCAGGCGGGCAGGGACGCCCCGGCCCGCCACACGGCCACCACCAGGGGAAACGCCGAGAACGGCCCGCCCGGTGTGAGCGCCCCGGCGACGGTCATCAGCAGCAGCCCCCGCAGGCCGCTCTCTTCGCCCAGCCAGCGCCGTGCCGCGTCCATCGGCAGCAGCTGCTGGACGTAGGCGGCCACGGCGACTGCAAGCACCACCAGGGGCAGCAGGCCAACCAGCAGGGTGCTGGCCTCCCGGACCACCTGGGCCACCCGGTCGAGGCCATCCCGATAGCCCAGCAGGCCGGCGCAGATTGCCGCCAGCAGCGCGAAAAACAGGGTGCTGCGGTCGATTCTCACGGGGCGATGCCTTTCGACGTCTGGCCCTGTTGGCCATGACGTCGTACTGAGGGCTAGGCTGACAGCAAGAGGTCACGCCGCCGGAGACGGGCGAGCCGGCCCGGCAGGCCGGCGGCGAGAATCCATACTGCGCTGCGGGAGGACGTCATTATGGAGCGCGAAATCCACGGCGTAACCATCGAGTGCGTGCAGGGCGACATCGTGCGCCAGCCCGACCTGGACGCCATCGTCAACGCGGCCAACGCAGCCCTGATGCCGGGCGGCGGCGTCGCGGGCGCCATCCATGACGCCGCCGGCCCCGGCCTGCAGGAGGAGTGCGTCCCGCTGGCTCCGATCCCTCCGGGCGAGGCCGTGATCACCAGCGGCCAACGGCTGCCCAACCGCCACGTCATCCACTGCCTGGGCCCGGTTTACGGACACGACGAGCCGGCCGCGGAGCTGCTGGCCTCCTGCTATCGGCGTGCCCTGCAACTGGCGGAGCAGCACGGGCTGCGCTCGGTTGGCTTTCCGGCCATTTCCACCGGTGCCTTCGGCTATCCGCTGGAGGAGGCGGCCCGGGTGGCGCTGGCCACGGTGGCGGACCAGGCGCGGGGACTGCGCAGCGTGCGCCGCATACGCTTCGTGCTGTTCAGCGGCCGGGACCGGGACCTGCATGCCCGCATCCTGGAGCAGTTGCCGGAGGACTGAGAGCTACTGCTCCGGGCCGCGCTGCGTTGGCAGGTCCGCCTGCCGGCGCAGGGCCTCGCAGCGCCGCCGCCAGCGCTCCAGGCGTTCCTCGTAGAGATCGAACACGCAGCGCTCGCAGCCGGAGCCGCAGCATTCCTCGGGATCCGGCTCCCTGGGAGGCGGCGGCAGGGGAATAGAAGCGCCGGGCTGTGCCATGCGCCTAGCCCGAAGATTCCATGAATTTGCACCGATCTCGCTTGTCTATTGGCCCCACAAGGAATCTTTTCTCAGTCGGCCGTACTCACCGATACGCCGCTCCTTCGAAAAGTCCCTTGTGAAACCAATATCCTACGCGATATCAGCACAAATTCATGAAATCTTCGGCCTAGCAACCTGTCGGACTCAGGCTGCTAGGCTACCTTCCCCGGCGGGTCCAGCCCAGGGATCTCCCCCGTGGGCGCGGCTTTGATGCAGAATCGCCGGCGCATACACGCCACGACACCGGGACGGAGGGACGGATATGGGAGAGGCGAAACGCCGCCGGCAGGCGGGGGAAGGGCCTGGGCCGGGGCGCTCGGCGTCGGGCCGGCGCTGGCTTCTGGGGGGCGCCGCGGTATTGGCGCTGGCGGGTCTGGGCGGCCTGTTCTACTGGATCACCACGCCCACGGTGGCGCCGGTGGGGGAGCTGCCCACCGCGCCCGAAGGGGCGGGGCCGTTCCCCGCCGAGCTGGACCGCTACGGAGTCTCCCGGGGTGACGCCGACGCGCCCGTAGTAGTGCGGGAGTTCTCCGACTACCAGTGCCCGGCCTGCGCCCGGTTTTCGGACAGCGTCAAGCGGCTGTTCGAGGAGTATGTCGAGAGCGGCCAGGTGCGCTTCGTGTATTTCGACTTTCCTCTGGACCAGCATCCCAACGCCGTCCCCGCCGCCATGGCGGCCCGCTGCGCCGGCGATCAGGACGGCTACTGGCCCATGCACGTTGCCCTCTTCGAGGGCCAGTCGCAGTGGGCTGATGCTGCCCGGCCGCTTGGGACCTTCGCCGGCTACGCCGAATCCCTGGAGCTGGACGTGGGCCTCTTCCGGCGTTGCATGGAGGCCGAGCGCCACCGCCCCGCGGTCATGCGCAGCCGCGACGTGGCCCGCCGCCTGCGGGTCACCAGCACCCCCACGGTGCTGGTGGACAACGTCGTGCTGACCCGCCCGGGATGGTTCCAGCTGGCGGGCGTACTGGAGCGGGAGCTGGGCCGCTGAGCGAAAAACCGCCCCTGTTTGGCACTCGGCGCGGGGGGGGCTAACTCTCCGACAGGCTGCTAGAGCAGCGCCAGGGTGCGCACCTCGATGCTCTCCCGCGGCGGGGCATCGGCCGGGGAGGTGGGATCCTCGAAGGCGGTGTGGGGGGTGAACCGGGCCCGGCCGTCGGCGCGCGAGTCGTAGCCCTTGATGAGGATCACCTCGTCGCGCTCCATGGCCGGGAAGTACAGCCAGCGGTGGCCGGGATTGTAGGCCAGGTGGTAGATCTCACCCACCCGGTCCGGGTAGTGCATGTCGGTGGCGACGAGATCCTCCGGGGCCAGGCTGGCGGCGTCCAGCACCGCCAGGGGAGAGCGCAGCACCGGCCCGTGAATGGGCCGCCAGACGTTCACCTGCACCACCGGCCGGTCGCCGAGGGCTTGGGCCTCGCCTTCCCCCAGCAGATCCCGCACCCGCTGGGGGCCGGACCACTCGGTGTAGTCGTTGTGAGCCCGGCTGGCGGGTCGCTTGGCAGCCCCCTGGCGGCCGGCGTCGGTACGCCGGGTGTGATCGAAGATGATCACCCGGGAGGCGCCGGTGGCCTCCCGCACCAGGGCCTCGATCTCCGGGTAGTAGTTCCGCTCCACCGCCGCATCGTCGTAGAGGTCGGCGACCGCGGTGGGGCGGTGGCGCAGCTCGATGCCATCCCGGTCCAGGGACAGCTGCCCGGCCAGCGCCCGGCCGTCGGCGATCTCCACCTCTCGATCCTGCATTTCGGCATGGTAGCGGGGGTGCTCGGCGCCGGTGAGGGCTTCGGTTTCCACGTAGGGTTTGGATGCGCCCGGCACCATGTAGGTGATCCGCGCAAGGACCCGGCCAGCGGATGCGGCTTGAGTGGGAATGCCAGCGTTCATCCGAAGTTACCTCCCGCGGCACGCGGCACTGACTGCCGGGAGACTGCCTGTGATAGGGAGGAACTGGGGGCTCGAGGCACCAATTTCAAATGCTGCGCCCCGGCGGCGCCGGCAGTGCTATGGTTCAGTCCGCCTGACTCTTCGAGGGCGCCGCTCACCCGTGCCGAGGACTCGATGCTGGCCCAGCTCCTGGTAACGGCCGTCGTGCTGGTGATCGTGCTGCTGGTCACCCGCGCCCGCCGGTCCGCCTCTCAGCCGCCCGCGGCGGCGCGGCCGCCGGCCCGGCGTTTCGCGAATCGCGCCCTGGCCGGCTACGCCCTGCTGGGCCTGCTGGTGCTGGGCGCCCTGTTGGTGTTCTACCTGCAGTGGCAGCACGCCCATCAGGTGATGACGGTGCGGGTGGTGGATGGCGGCAGCGGCCAGGCCACCGTCTACCATGTCTATCGCAAGGATCTGGGAGGCCGTGAGTTCCAGACTCTGGACGGGCGCCAGGTGTCGCTGGGGGCGGGCGACCGCATGGAGCTCTCCGAGCGCTGAGGGAGCGTTTGCAACATGATCCAGAGTCTTGTCGGTCTGCTCGGGCGCGCCGATGGCGCTCCACCACCGTCACTCCGACACTGCCTTGGACGCTGCCGCCGTAGCCCCACGTTGCGAAGAAACGTGGGGGCCGGCGCATCGAACGCCGCGGTGTCGATGGCCAGTTCCGCGCCTGGTGCAACGCAAGGTCTTCCTGCCACGGCCCATTGGCAGGTTTCTTCGCAACCTGCCCTACGGCGCGATTCGCTCGGGCCCGGGCGGTTCCCGACCCCCTGCGCCAGCGGCTCTGGATCTTGTAAACACCCTCTGAGGGAAGTGGGGGGCCGGCATATCAACTCAACCGCCAAGGCACTCCTGCCTGGCCCGACCCGAGGCACCGGCGCGCCCTCAGCCGGCGGGCACCGCCTCCTGGAGCGCCTGGACATAACGGCGCAGCACCTCCAGCCGGGCGTGGCGCTTGTCGTTGCCGGGCACCAGGGTCCAGCGGGCACCGGGGGTGCTGGTGCACTGGACCATGTCATGCACCGCGCGCTGGTAGTCGTCCCAGCGCTCGCGGTTGCGCCAGTCCTCGGTGGTGAGCTTCCAGCTCTTGTGCGGCGTTTTCTTACGGCGGCGGAAGCGCCTGAGCTGCTCGTCGGCGGTGATGTGGATCCAGAACTTCAGCAGCAGCACGCCGTGGCTGCTGAGCTGCTGCTCGAAGTCGTTGATCTCGGAGTAGGCCCGGCGCCACTGCGCCTCGCGGGCGAAGCCCTCAACCCGCTCCACCAGGACCCGCCCGTACCAGGAGCGGTCGAACACGGCGATAGTGCCGTCAGCGGGCAGACGCCGCCAGAAACGCCACAGGTAGTGGCGGGAGGCCTCCTCGTCGGTGGGTTTCGCCACGCCGTGCACCTGGTAGTAGCGCGGCTCCAGGCCCGCCACCAGGCGCCGGATGGCACCGCCCTTGCCGGCCGCGTCCGGGCCCTCGAACACCAGCACCGAGGCCACGCCCCGGGCCCGGGCCTGGAGGTGCAGCCGGTGCAGTTCCGCCTGTAGCCGGGGCAGTTCCTCCTGGTACTCGGACTTCGGCACCCGGTGGTCCATGTCCAGCCGGGAGAGCACCGTGGGAAGGCCGGCCCGGGACTTGGGCGTGAGCCGCTCGGCCTTGCCGGGGCGGGGCGGCGGCTGCAGCGCCCGGCGCAGCGCGTCGCGCACCATCTCCGCCACGGTCAGGGCCCGGTACTCCGGGTCCTCGGCCTCGATGATCACCCAGGGGGTGTCCGGGGTGTCGGTGCGGGCGATGGCGCGTTCAGCGGCCTCCACGAATTGCGGGTAGTGGCGCCAGTTCTCCCAGTCCTGCTCGCTGACCCGGGCCTCGGTGAGCGGGTCCTGGGCCAGATTCTCCAGGCGCCGGCGCTGGGCTTCGTGGGACAGGTGCATCCACAGCTTGAGGATCACCGCGCCGTCGTCCGCCAGCCCCTGCTCGAAGCGCCGGATCCGGTCCAGCTGGGCATCGAAGTCGGCGCCGGCCAGGCCGGCATAGACCCGGTCCAGCAGGGGCGCGGAGTACCAGGCGCTCAGGAACAGGCCGATCCGGCCGCGGGGAGGCAGATCGCGCCAGTAGCGCCAGAAGGGAGGGTGGCGGCGCTCCACCTCGTCCGGCGGCTCGTAGGCGTTGGTGTCCAGCCAGCGGGGGTCCATCCAGCCGTTGAGCAGCTGCACCGATTCGCTCTTGCCGCCGCCGTCCACACCCCCGAGCAGCACCAGCAGCGGGTGCCGGCTCTCGTGGAGCAGGCGGTCCTGCAGCCGCAGCAGCTGCTGGCGCAGCGGTGCGGAGCGGGCGCGGTATTGCTCCCGGCTGACGCTGCGGCCGAGTTCCGCCGATTCGAACATCTCCAGGGCCCCCTATGGCCAGCAAGTGGGCACAGGATACGTGAGCCAGGGTGGCGTCAGGTGCGCCTCGCACTCCGTGGGGCGGGCCGCGCGGGGAGTCCCGACGGTGGGGCCTGTTACGAATGCTGGGATTGCGCTGCGCTCCATCCCAGCCTGCCCAGCCTACGCACTTCCCCATAGCCTTGCTGGCTCGTAGCCCGCAGGCTGGGCTGAGCTCGCGAAACCCGGCGTGGTGGGCTGCAGCGACCCCCGCCCCGGCGGATCAGCCCTCGTCCCAGTGCACCGCCAGCCACACGCTGGTGGCCCCGGGGTCGGTCCAGGTCACCCGGTGGCGGCGGTGGGCCGGGATGAACACCCAGTCGCCAGGTCCCAGGCGGCGGGGAGCGGGTTCGTCCTCGAAGCGCAGCTCCGCCGCTCCCTGCAGCAGCACCACCCACTCCGCCCGGGGCTGGTCGTACCACTGGCCGGGAGGCGTGCACTGACCGCTGGATACGATGCGCTCGATGCGCAGCCCCGGGGTCTGCGCCAGCGTGTCGAAGTGCTCCGCCTCCCGCGGCGGCGGCAGCTCCGCGAACAGGTTGCCCTGGGTCACCGCAGGCGGTCCTCGATAGCGGGTTCACACTTCAGGGTAGGTGGGTTGCGGCCAGGATCAGCCCGGGCCGCCGGCGGCCTCCCGCCGGCGCCTGAACTGCGCCACGAACTCGGCCATGGTCCGGGCCTCGTAGCGGCGCAGGCCACTCACCAGCAGCCGCTTGCTGCCGGTGCCCGCGGTGCTGCCGGCCGCGGCGATGCGGAACTGCAGAGTCGCCTCGCCGCGCTTGCCCGCCACGTCCAGGCGGGATCCGGCCAGTTCCATGTGCAGCCGGGCCAGATCCAGGTGCTCCAGGCGGAAGCCCATGCGGTCATAGATCACCAGGGGCCGCTCGGGGTTGAACATCACGCCGTGTTCTGCCAGCAGGGGCTCCAGGTAATCGGGGAAGTTGTGGCCGGAGAAGGCCACGTAGCATCGCACGAACGCCTCCATGGTGGCCGGGTCCCGGGTCACCGGGCTGTCGTGGCTGACTTCCAGCATGACCTTGCCGGCCGGGTCCAGCAGCTCCAGGGCGCGGTCAGCGGGGCTGCGGAAGGTGAGCGGCAACTCGGCCCCGGCCATACCCCGGAACCGGAACTCCATGGAGGCGGCCAGGCCGATGCGCTCCAGCGCGAGGGCGAACAGCAGATCGCCGGGCACGCAGAAGCGCCGGGAGTCCGGGTCGTGGATCGGGTTGAAGTCGCCAGCCACTTCCCGGGCGAACCGGCTTCCCTGGGGGGCGCTGATCCGCACGGTGTCAGGGCCGTCCGCGGAGTGGAAGGGAGCGAGGAAACCGGACATGGGCGGAGCCTGGGTCTGCGGCGTCAGAGGCGCCATTGTAGGCAGCGCCGGCCATAGCGTCTTCAGGGGCCGGCGGCGAGGCGCTCCAGTTCCCGGTGCAGGGAGGTGGGGATGCGAACTCCGTCCCGGCGGCTGCGCTGCCGGGCGGCATGGCGCCGGGCCCCGGGCAGCCGGGTGCCCGGCTGCGCCAGCAGCCGCTCGAACAGGGTCTCGGCATGGGCCAGCTGGGCCTGGCGCTCGCCCGATGGAAGGCAGCGGGCGGGGTCGATGGCGATCATGAACTCGCCGCCCCGGGGCGCGCCGGTGCCGGTGCTGTCCGCGGCGGCCGCCTCGAAGCTGAACAGATCCCCCACCAGCGCGCCGGCGAGCAGCTCCACCATCAGCGCGATGGCCGAGCCCTTGTGGCCGCCGAAAGGCAGCTGGGCCCCGGCCAGCGCGGTGGCGGGGTCGGTGGTGGGCTGGCCGTCCGGCCCCACCGCCCAGCCTTCCGGCAGTGCCTTGCCGTCGCGCAGGTGGAGCTGGATCTCGCCCCGGGCACTGACGCTGGAGGCCTGGTCCCAGACCATCGGCGGGTGGCCCTCCCGGGGCCAGCCGAAAGCCATGGGGTTGGTGCCGAACAGCGGCTGGCGGCCCCCGGCCGGGGCCACGTAGCTGATGGCGGCGGTGAAGGCGAAGGCCACCAGGCCCTGCTCTGCCAGGCGCTCCACCTCCGGCCACAGGGCGGCGATGTGGTAGACGTTGCGCACCGCCAGGGCGGCGATGCCCAGTTCCCGGGCCCGTTCGGCAAGCGGCGCAGAACCGGTCTGCAGGGCGAGCGGCGCAAATCCAAGGCCGCCGTCCACGCCCACCACCGCCGGGGCCAGGTCGGCTACCCGGGGCTCGGCGGTGGGGTCTACCGTGCCGCTGGCGATGACGTCGGTGTAGAAGCGCAGCCGGAACAGGCCGTGGGAGGCACATTCGTCGGCCTCGGCGGCGGTCACGGTGTCGGCGATGGCTCTCGCCTGGCCGGCCGAGCAGCCGTGCGCCCGGCACACTGCCACGGCGGTGGCGTGCACTTCGTCGAGGGTCAGGAGAACGCTGTCAGGCATGTCGGATTCCAGGCTCGGGGTGCTTAGCCACAGATGAGCACCGACGAATCGGATTCGGGAGCGGCGGCTGTCCGACATTATGGACCTGCGGTGGCGGGGCCCTCCGGCGTGCACGCTCGCTGCTGGCGCTGCCCAGCCGCGGGCGGTGGCCTACAATCGGCGCCCTGGATGTCCTGTGGAGTGCCCCATTGACCGCCGTGCTGCTGCCCCTGCTGCTGGTGTTTGCCCTGGTGCTGGCCTGGTGGAGCAACCTCCGGGCCCGGGAACTGGCCATGGAGGCCGGCCGCCGGGCCTGCCGGGACCGGGGTCTGCAGTTCCTGGACGGCACCGTCGCCTTCCAGCGTTATGCCCTGGAACGCGACGGCTCCGGACGCCGGCGGCTGCAGCGGGTGTACGGTTTCGAGTTCAGCGCGCCGGACCTGGAACGCGGCCAGGGCTGGGTGCGCATGGTGGGCTACCGGGTAATCGCCGTGGCCCTGGAGCGCGCCGACGGCGGGGCCGAGATCGAGGACGCGGGTCCATGAGCCCGCCGCCCGGCGCTGGCCGACACCCCGGAGCTCGCGGCGGAGATGTACCTGGCCAGCCGCCTGATGGTGGACGAGGAAAGCTTCATGGAGCGGGCCTACCTGGACGAGCTGGCGCGGCGCCTGGGGCTGGAACCGGACCTGCGCCAGCGGCTGGACGCGGAGGTGGACGCGGCACGGGCGGGCTGAAGACGGCCGGATGCGCTGCGCTTGTCCGGCCTACGCGCTTCGCCTTAGCCCTCGGCCGCGGCCGAGGCCCGCCGTAGGGCAGGTTGCGGAGAAACCTGCCATCGGGCGGTGGCATGGGCACTGATGGTCGGTGCCCAGGGAGTGACACCTCGGCGTTTGCCACGCCGGCCCCCACGTTTCTTCGCAACGTGGGGCTACGGCGGCAGCATCCGAGTCTGTGCCGCGGCCCGGAGCTGCGTGCCGTGGCGGAACCGGTCGAAGACGCCGGATGCGCTGCGCTTATCCGGCCTACGGCCCGCGCCTGCCCCCGCCGGCCGAGCCGGGGCCCGCGTAGGCCGGATAAGGCGCGCAGCGCCGCATCCGGCGTCTTCAGGGTACGCTCAGAGCCGCACGCTCAGGCCATCCGCCAGGGACTGGCGGTACGCCAGCCAGCCCGGCAGGGCGCTTGCCAGCAGGCTCGCCGCCACCACCAATCCCAGAATCAGCGCATCCGTGGGTGCCAGCGACGCCGGCGATAGCGGAATGCCCGCCAACTGCAGGATGGCCTCCCGGCCCAGCCGCAGCAGCAGCTGCACCAGCCCCAGGCCGAGCAGGGCGGCGGTGAGCCCGATCAGCGTGCCCTCCAGGATGAACAGCCCGAAAATGTGGTGGGGCCGGGCGCCCACCGCGCGCAGAATGGCCATCTCCCGGCGGCGCTCGCTGAGGCTGGTGATGAGCGTGGCCGCCATGCCGATGAGCCCGGCCGCCACGACGAAGGCCGAGACCGCCAGCAGGGCGGTCTCCACCACGCCCACCACGGTCCACAGCTCGCTCAGGGCGACTCCGGGCAGCGCCGCGGTGAGCGGCTCGCCGGTGAAGTTGTTGATGTCCCGCTGCACCCGAAAGGTGGCGATGCGGGATTTGAGCCCCACCAGGGCCGCGGTCACGGTGCGCGGCTGGAGATCCATCGCGCGCACCTGCTCGGCACTGATCCGCTCCCCCGGCGCCGGCGGGCGGCCCTGCTGCCAGTCGGCGTGGATCGCCTCGATGGCCTCCAGGCTGACCAGCACGCTGCGGTCCAGGGGCGTGCCGGTGGGTTGCAGTATGCCCACCACGGTGAACGGCTTGTCGCCGTGGTCCAGGAAGCTGCGCCGGGCGATGCCGTGGCTGATGACGATGGACCGGCCCAGCTGGTAGCCGAGCTGGCGGGCCACCTGGGAGCCGATCACCGCATCGAACAGGTCGCCAAACGGCTCCCCGGCCTGGAACTGCAGCGTCCGGTCCCGGGCGTAGCGGTAGCGCTGGAAGATCGCCTGCCGCGTGCCCATCACCCGGAAGCCGCGGTGCGAGTCCCCCAGGGCGATGGGCACCGTCCAGTCCACCAGGGGATGCTCCGCCACCCAGCGGTAGGCGTCCCAGCCCATTTCGTTGGTGGGGCTGCCGATGTGAAACACCGAGTACAGCATCAGCTGCACCGGGCTGGTGCGGGCGCCGACGATCAGGTCGGTGCCGGAGATGGTCTGCACGAAGCTGGTCCGGGCCTCGCGGCGCAGCTGTTCCACCCCCAGCAGCAGGGTGACGCTCACGGTGAGGGTCAGCACCGTCAGCCCGACGCTCAGGCGGCGGTTCCAGAGGCTGCGCCAGGCGAGGCCGAGCAGCCCCCTCACGATCCCACCCCAGCCGTGGCCCGGTTGATTTCCGGCAGCTCAAGCACCCGGGGGAAGGCCGGTGCCAGGGCCGGATCATGGCTCACGAACAGCAGCGCGGCGCCGGAGCGCCGGCACTCGGCGAACAGCAGCTCCAGGAAGGCGTCCCGGGCGCCGGCATCCAACGCCGAGGTGGGCTCGTCGGCAATGACCAGCTCGGGCTCACCCAGCAGCGCCCGGGCCACCGCCACGCGCTGCTGCTGGCCGACGCTGAGTTCCGCCGCCGGGCGGCGCGCCAGTTGCGGGTCGCCCAGGCCGAGAGCCGCCAGGCAGCGGCGCGCCTCCCGGGCGGCGCCATCCCCCAGGTGCCGGCGCCGGCGCGGGGAGAACCGGCAGGCCAGCAGCACGTTGTCCAGCATTCCCAGGTAGGGGAGCAGGTTGAACTGCTGGAACACGAAGCCGATGTGGTCAGCCCGGAAGCGGTCCCGGGCCGGCCCCCCCAGCGCGCCCAGTTCCTGGCCCAGCACCCGGATCGTCCCCTGCTGAGGGCGCAGGACGCCGCCCACCAGCCCCAGCAGCGTGCTCTTGCCGCTGCCGCTGGGCCCGCGCAGCAACAGGCGTTCGCCGGCGGCGAGCTGCAGGGCGTCCAGGGCCAGCAGGGCCGGCTCTGCAGAGCGCCACGCGAAACGCAACGATTCGATGACCAGCGCCGGAGCCTCGCCGGCGGTGTCCATGGCCGCCGCCGTCATCGGCGCACCGGTCTGGGGTGCCGCCCGCCGGCTGCGATGGGAAAAACGTGCGCTGTTGCGGCCCTGGGCGCTGCACCGGGACCGTGGAAGGCTGTTAATGTGTACGCGGCGAGCTTGCGGAGGTGGATCATGGGTCGCGTCCTGATGTTGTGGCTGGCGCTGGCGCTGGGGGCGAGCCCCGGGTTTGCCGGTGCCAAAGCTCCCGTGGAGCTGGAATGGCTGGATCTGCTCCCGGCTGAAGACCGGGCGGCCATGGAACGTGTACCTGAGGAGATGGCCGCGCTCAACGAGAAGCTGCTGGCCCAGGGCATGGACCGCCTGACCCCGGAGGTGGAGATGCCGGCGGTACTGAGCTCCACGGCGGTGCGCTCAGAGCTGGACGGCACCCGGGTGCGCCTGCCGGGTTTCCTGGTGCCGCTCGAGGTCAACGAGCGCGGCGACGCCGTCGCCTTCTTCCTCGTACCTTATTTCGGCGCCTGCATCCACGTGCCGCCGCCGCCTCCCAATCAGATGGTCTACGTGAGCTTCCCGGGCGGCATTCCCGCCGATGCCATCTGGGATCCCTACTGGGTGGTTGGGCCGCTGCGCATCGAGACCACCAGCAACGATCTGGGCATCGCCACCTACGCCATCGAGGCGGATAACATCACACTCTACGACGGCTGAGCGGCGCGGATCGGGGGTTACAGCGCCAGTTCGGTGCGCCCACCCCGTAGTTTGGTGCCGTACTGGCGTTCCCGGGTAACCACCTGTGTCTCCAGGGTCTCGATGCCAGGAAAGTGCTTCTGCAACTCTACCTGCAGGCTTTGCAGCCTTGCCGGGTCGGCGCAGCGGAAACGATAACTTGCGTGGATCTCGGAGTGGACGGCGCCGTCCTCGGCTGCGCGGTCTTCGGCCTCGCCGTGGGCGTGGCCATGGTCGTGGTGCTCGTGTTCATGCTCGTCGCGCTGCTCTCCGGAATCTCCCGTGTGCCGCTCGGCGGAGGCCTGTTCCAGAACGCAGTCGGCTGCCGGGTCCAGTCGAAACAGGCCTGTTCCCGCGCGCAGCCGCTGCAGAGCCTCTTCCAGGCTGCGCACCTGTGCTGGCGTGGAGGGCGCATGCTCAAAGCCGACGATGTTGGCGGCCGGAGATCTCAGCTCCAATGCCACCTGGGGGCCGTCCACGGCCACGTCCAGGTGGGCCAGTCCGTGCACGTGGGGGGCGTGGCCAGCGGAGCCGGCCGTGGCGGTCAGGGGCAGGCCGCCTGCCAGCAGGCAGAGCACGACGCCTCGGATGGAAACCATGCTGGGTTACTCCCTGGTAGTGGACTCGCGATAGAACAGCAACGTTATAACATAACCTCACCGGTGTTCCCTCCCAGCGCTGGCCACGAACAGATGAAGCCTCGCGCGGTCCAATGGGGGTGAGCGCTGGTCAAGCGAGCGCGAGACCGAGCACCGGGAGGGCCGCTGTCAATGTTGAAGAGACCATTATGGGTGGCGCTGGCCGGGTTGCTCGCAGGCTGCGCCAGCTACCCGGACGTGCCGGATGCCATTCGCAACCCGCCGCCGGGGGATGCGCCGCTGCCCACCGAGGTCAGCGGCGAGCCGGAGACCTACGAGGGCGTCCGGGTCCGTTGGGGCGGGACCGTCCTTGAGGTTCGCAACCAGGCCCAGGACAGCTGGGTAGAAGTGCTGGCCCATCCCCTGGGGCGCACCGGGCGCCCCAATACCGCCGCTGAAGCCCAGGGGCGTTTCTACGGCCGGGTTGCGGAATTCCTCGACCCGGCGATCTATTCCCCGGGCCGGGAGGTAACCATCACCGGCACCCTCGGCGAGAGTGTGGTGCAGAAAATCGGCGAGCATGAGTACCGCTATCCAGTGGTGGACGCCGCAACCCATCACCTCTGGCCCCAACGGGATCCCCGGCGTGATCGCTACGGCCGCTATTACTACCCCTGGTATCCGTACGATGCGCGGTTCGGATTCTTCTATCACCGTCCGCATCATCTGGGCCTGGGCTTCCGTCACCACTATCATTGAAGAGCGGCTGTCCGTGTGGCGCTCGCCTTGACTGCTGAACCGGGGCGGCATGCCGTCCGGCCGGCACGTGCAACCCTGGCAGTTCCGATGCCCTGCGCTGGCCCGCCGCGTCGGCGGTTTGCGGCAATGCCTGCGACTGTCAGGCGCAGGCGCCGAATCTCGGTTTTAAACTAGCCTGAAGATTTCATGAATTTGTGCTGATATCGCGTAGGATATTGGTTTCACAAGGGACTTTTCGAAGGAGCGGCGTATCGGTGAGTACGGCCGACTGAGAAAAGATTCCTTGTGGGGCCAAGAGACAAGCGAGATCGGTGCAAATTTGTGAAATCTTCGGGCTAGCAGCCTGCCAGTGGCCGGGGCGAGCCAATGCACCACGTCCGCCCGCCCGGTGTATAAAGTTGAAAGACGTCGGGCTGCGGGAGAAGGCGGATGCGGGTGGGATTTCTGGGCACGGGCCGCATCGCGGCCGCCCTGGTGGACGCATTGGCGCCGGCCGGCCACCGGATCGAGCTGACCCGGCGCGGGCGGGCTACCTCCGCCGCCCTGGCCGAGCGTCACCCGCAGGTGGGCGTCCACGACGATCCCCAGGCCGTGGTGGACCGCTCCGAAGTGGTGTTCCTGTGCCTGATGGCGGCCACCGCCTGGGATCTGCTGCCACGGCTGAACTTCCGTGCCGAGCAGGAAGTGGTCAACGTCATGTGCGACGCCCCCCTGCCGAGGCTGCGCCAGGCGGTGGCGCCGGCCGGCCGGGTGTGCAGCACCATCCCCATGCCGTTCGTGCGCCAGGGCGGCTGCCCTTTGCCGGTGCATCCGGAGTCCCGGGCCCTGGAGGCCCTGCTGGGGGCGGACAACGAGATCATCGTGGTGGCCAGCGAGGCGGCCATGACGCCCCACTGGGCAGTGGCCGGTACGGTGGCCGGCATGCTCACCCAGCTCCAGTCCATCGCCGACTGGCTCGGACCGAAGACTGGTGACCCGGCCGGCGCCGAGCGCTACGTGGCGGCCCTCTACGGCGGCTACCTGGGCGCCCTGCCCAAGGACGGCCAGGGACGCCTGCTGGAAGCCCGCTCCGAACTGGCCACGCCGGGCGGGCTGAACCAGCAGTTCCGGGAGGCGGTGGAGATGGCGGCCATGCCTGAAGCCCTGCAGGCGGGGCTGGACGCCCTGGATCGGCGGGCTCAGGGCAACTGAGGGACGCGTGCCGGCGCCCCGTTTCGCCGCAACGTGGGGCGACGTGGGCTTGCGGTGAGGTGAGGAGACAGCGGCAGGCGCCAGGGCATTCATGGCAACCGGATGCTGGGATTGCGCTGCGCTCCATCCCAGCCTATGCGTTCCGAGCGTACGTGTTCTGTTGCAGGCGCCGTAGGCTGGGTTGAGCATGCGCAACTCAGCGTCATCGCAGTGTTGCGAAGAAACGCGGGTCTGCGAGGCGGCGTCTACGGCGTCTGCCGGAGCCTGAAATAGCGCTCCACCAGATCCGGGTCGTCGAAGTGCCGGCGCCCCACGAAGGCGGTGGCGTGGTGGCCCCACTGGCGCATGGCCCCGGGCAGCGGCACGCCCATGGGCCAGAACAGCCAGCGCTCGCGGCGCTCGCTGCCCGGCACGATGCCGTCCGGCCGGAACAGGCTGGCGCGGCCGCCGCCGGGCAGGGGCAGGGAGCGCAGCTGCTGGTAGTCCGCCAGCTCGTAGGGTATTTCCGGGGGGCCGGCGGCCGAATCCGGATACACCCGCTGCAGGTAGTGGGTGTGGTGGGCGATGCGCAGCACCAGCGGCAGGGCCGGGTCGCTCAGCGTTTGGGGAACGAGGGGTGGCTCCTGGTAGATGCCGCCGTCGTTCACCTGGCGCAGCGCCGTCCGGTCGGGAATGAACATGTGGTAGCAGCCGCAATTGTGCATGGTGTCCCACAGCAGCGGCCGCCCGCTGGGATCCAGGGTGACCCGCCAGGTGATGCCGTCCAGCTCTCCGCCCAGCAGGTCCAGGGGCCCGGTCAACCGCCGTGCCGGGAACCAGAACACGTAGTTCAGCTGCAGCAGGCTGCGGCCCCCCAGGCGGGCGTGAGAGACGTGGGTGTAGACCACCGGATGGTGGCGGTGGACCTCCGCCTGCCGGCGGCCGATGAGGTACGGCCGGCCCACCCGGTCGCCGGGCCCGGCCGTGTCCACCTCCAGCACCGGCGCGAAGTGATGCAGCAGCCGGGCCCGGTCTTCGCCGCGGGGGTCCGGGATGCCCAGCGGGTTGTCAGTGCTGCGCCCGAGAATGGCACTGAGTTGCTCCCGGCTGAGCCGCTGTCCTGCGGGCGGCCGGTAGCGCAACAGCCGGCCTGACACCGGCAGGGCATCCAGCGGCACGCCGAAAGTCTCGTGGGTATCGGCATGCCAGCGCTCAATGCCGGCACGGAACGCCAGCGCGGTGAGCGGATAGAGCCCGGCCACCCGCTTCCAGGTCTGGTACTCGGGCGGCACCCGCGCCGCCGCCCGCAGGGCGTGCCGGCGCTCGGGGCTGCCCAGGTCGGCCTCGGTGAGGCGGTCCCGGCACGCCTCGACCTGCCTCTGGAGCGCAGGCCGGGGCGGCAGGTCTTGGGCCGCTTCGGCGGGCAGATTGGCCAGCTCCACGCGGCGGGCCTCGGCGGCCAGCGCCGCCAGGCGGCCGGTCCAGGCGCCAAAGGCGGGATCCTGCGGGGCAGGTTTCACCGGCTCTGCCGCAAGATAGCGGTTCACCCGCAGCTGCTGAAACCCCGCAACGCGGGCGCTCTGGGCATCGCCCACCCCGGCGTCCGCCACCACGGCGTCCACCCGGCCCAGGAGCTGCCGGCATTCCGCCAGCCGCTGGCCGGCCGGCGGCTCCGGCAACGGGGGACGGCTGGCGCAACCTGCCGCCAGAGCGGCCAGGGCCAGCAGCGTCGGGAGAGTGCCTCGCATCTGCTTCATGGACCGCCTCCGGCGTCTCGAGCTGGGTCGGGTGGGCGCTCCGGCGCCAGGGCTGGGTGAAAAGGACTGAGGACTGCGGACTGAGTGGAAGAGGGGGCTTGGCAGGCGCCTCGGCGGGGTCACGCTCAGTCCTCAGTCCTCAGTCCTCAGTCCTCAGTCCTCAGCCCCTACCCCCGCGCCAGCCAGGCTACCGCCCGGGACAGCTCCAGCAGGTTGTGGGCCGGCAGCACCTGGTCGACATGGTGGCGCACCGCGCCCGGCAGGTCCTGCTCGGTGACGGCCGGCAGGCCCAGGGCCGGGTTGAGCCAGATCAGCCGCCCCACCTGGGCGCGCAGCGTCGCGATCTCGCGGGCCAGGTGGTCCGGATCGTCTGAGTCGAAGCCGTCGCTGAGCAGCAGGCAGGTGCGCTGCCGGCCCGCGAACCGGGGCGCGTAGTCCCGGTTGAACTGCGCCAGGGAATCGGCGATGCGGGTGCCCCCGAGCCACAGGTGGTTCATGGACTCCATGCGCTGGCGCAACGTGGCCGAATCCCGCTCTCGGTAGAGCTGGGTGACCCGGTAGAGCCGGGTGTGGAAGGCGAATGCCTCGCAGTCGGTCACCGCCCGCATCAGCCCCCGGCAGAACCGCGTCAGCAGCGGGTTGTAGTGGACCATGGAATGGGAGATGTCCTGCAGCAGCAGCAACCGGGGCCGTTGCGGGCGCCGGGCCCGGTAGCGCGGGTGGACCGGCAGCCCGCCGGTGGCCAGGCTGGCCCGCAGGGTGCGGCGCAGCTCCAGGCGCCGGCCGTGGCGGGCGGTGGTCCGGCGGCGGGTGTGCGTGTGGCGCAGGCGCCGGGCCAGGCGCTCGGCCAGGCGCTCGATCTCGCGGCGATCCCGGGCGTCGGTTAGGAAGCGGAAATCCGCCCGGCTCAGTGTCACCTGACGGCCGGCGCCGGCGGCCCCGGGGTCGAACGCCAGGTCGTCGGAGGTGCCGGCGAGCCCGGTGGTCCCAGGGGCGCGGCGCAGCCGGGTATCCACCCGGGCCGCGGCGTCGCCGGTGAGCGGCCCATCGCCGCGGCCCAGCCAGAAACGGTCGAACAGGCCCGGGAAACGCCGCCACTCCTCGGGGTCCCGGCACAACAGGCTGCGCAGCCGGGCCCGCCCCAGCTCCACGTCCGCCAGCGCCTCAGAGTCCAGGGCGCGCAGGGCGTCGGCGGTCTCGCCGGGCCCGGGCCCGTAGCCGTAATGGCGCAGGAAGCGCACGAAGGCGGCCATGCGGGCGCTGGGCTGCGCCGTCATGGGGCGAGGGCGGCTTCCGAGAGCAGCCGATGCAGGGTGGAGCGGTCCAGGGCCTGCTGGTCGTCGCGGGTCTTGACCAGGCAGCCGAGGGTGGCGGTGAGTGCCTCCACGGAGCCGGGCAGGGCGGCCCCTTCCATCCCCAGCAGGGCGGCGGCCCAGTCCAGGGTCTCGGCGATCCCCGGGCGCTTGCGCAGATCCTCCCGGCGCAGCCCCTGGACGAAGTGCACGGCCTGGCTCGCCAGACGCGCGTCGATGCCCGGCAGCCGGGCCCTCACGATGGCCAGCTCCTTGGAAAAGTCGGGATATTCCAGGTAGTAGTAGAGACAGCGCCGGCGCAGGGCGTCGGCGAGCTCGCGGGTGCCGTTGGAGGTGATCACCACCCGGGGGATGGAGCGGGCCCGCAGGGTGCCGAGCTCCGGGATGCTCACCTGGAACTCGGCGAGCAACTCCAGCAGGTAGGCCTCGAATGCCTCGTCGGCGCGGTCGATCTCGTCGATCAGCAGCACCGCGGAACTCGGCTCCAGGATGGCTGCCAGCAGCGGCCTGGGCAGCAGGTAACGTTCACTGAACAGGCTGTCCTCGCGCTCGTCCGCGGAGTCGGCTGAGCTCTCCTGGAGCGTCGCCGCCAGCAGCTGGCGCGGCGTGTTCCACTCGTAGACGGCCGTGTCCACATCCAGCCCCTCATAGCACTGCAGCCGGATCAGCCGGGCCTCGGCGGCCACCGCCAGGGCCTTGGCCAGCTCGGTCTTGCCGACGCCGGCATCGCCTTCCAGCAGCAGCGGACGCTGCAGCCGGCCCTGCAGCATGAGGCTGGTGACCAGGGCCGGCTCGGCCACGTAGCCGGCGGCCGCCAGTTGGCCCTGCAGTGTGTCAGCGTCTGGATCCATGGACTCCCTCCGCTGCGGCTCGTACGGGTCCAACCCGTACCCGGTCCCTGGCCGGGCGGTCCTTCCCGTGAGTGGCTGCTCCAACTATGGGCGTTCACCGCCCGCCGGGCCAGCGGGCGCCGGGGCGGTGGTTATAGGAATCCACTTACACGCGGCTGCGGCGCTGGCCGACTGTGTGGTAACAGACCGTTAAGTTAGCCTTTGCTGTGATAATCTTTTCGTTGCCGTATACTCAATGGGGTATTTTAATGGAAGTCCGGCCAAGTGAACTGGCAACGATTAGAGCGGCACTTGCAGAACTGCGCGTGCGCTTTCCCGTGGCTGCGATGGACGCCCTGGACCAGGTATTGGGGGCCTACCTGGGGCTGCTGGAACAGGGGCAGGATGCACCCCGGGACGTGAGCACGGCCCTCCGGGCCGACGGCGGTGCATTGCAGGGCGCTCTCTGGGCCACGCGCCGGCTGTTGTTGCGCTTCTTTCCGACCAGCCGGATGGAGCCCGAGGGAAACCACTGCAGTCCCGGGGCCCTGGCCGGGTACACCCGTTTTGCCCACGCCCTGCAGAAGCAGTCCCGCCGCAGCGGGGACCCGGCCGGTGCCGTGCTGGCGCAGCTGATTCTGGAATGGCTGGACATGGTCGGGGATGCCGCGCCGGACGGGCCGGGACCCATCCGGAACTCCGCCGTGGACTGGGATCTGCCCCATCTCGCCCGGGTGGTCGCCGGGCTCGAGGAGCTGTTCAGGCCCTGGCTGCCGCAGCTGCGCCAGCAGGTATTCCGGCTGCGGGGCACGCCTGCCGGTCCCGCCAGGCAGGTCACGGCCGTCCAGTTGCGTCCCGGCTCCGGCGGCGTCTCTCCGATCCGCCCCGCAAGGCAGGCCTGAAACCGGTCGCTGACCGCGACCGATCATCGGTGAGTGCGCGATTCTGGCTGGCGCGGGGCGTCCCGGTGCTCGATACTTTCCGACAGCGAATAGACCCGGTGCCGGCGGCAACTCCACGGGCGCAGTAGGAATCTCTAGCCCGAAGATTTCATGAATTTGTGCTGATATCGCGTAGGATATTGGTT
>CAZAQB010000039.1:0-25024 GCA_964487155.1 uncultured Ectothiorhodospiraceae bacterium | reverse complement strand
GCTGGCCCACCTGGAACTGGGTGAAATCGGTGAAGCCGGTGGGCGGATGGCCGGCCGGCATGGTGGCCTGGCCCTGCCGGGCGCCGGAATCGGGCGCGGGCGCCTCGGCAACGGCGGCTGCCTCCTCCGGGGGCGCGATGGTCCGCAGGATGCCGATCAGCACCGCGGCGCTGGCGAGCACCGCCAGCAGGCCGATTCCCAGGACGCGCTGCGCGCTCATCAGTTGCTCTCCTTGGGCGGGGCCAGGCGCACCACGGCTCCCAGGGTGCCGGCCCAGACACTGCCGTCGGCGGATACCGCCAGGGCATAGAAGTCGTTGCCCGGCAGGCCATCCGCCGTGCCGTAGCGGGTCCAGTTCTCGCCGTCGTAGCGGCTGATGCCGCGGTTGGTGCCGAACCAGAAGGCCCCGTCGTCGGTACGCGCGATGGCATAGACGATGTTGCCGCTGAGGCCGTCGTCGGTGGTGATGTGGCGCCACTCGCCGTCCTCGTAGACAGAAACCCCGCCGCCCCAGGTCCCCGTCCAGACGCGGCCCTGCTCATCCACGATCAGGGAGAACACGTAGCCCGGGTTGTAGGTCTCGCGGCCCTGGAGCATGACGTCCAGGTCATGGCGCTGGCGGGTGCCCAGGCCGGTGTTGGGGCTCACCGGCAGCTCACCCCGGTTGGGGGCGCCGACGCCGTCGGCGTGCGACCAGCCGGTCCAGGTCTCGCCGTCGTACATGGACACGCCGCCCTCGGTGCCGAACCAGACGCGGTCCTGGGCGTCGGTGTCCAGGGCGTACACCCATTCGTTGATCAGCTCGGAGACGTAGGTGTGCAGCTCGCCGGTCTGCGCATCCAGGCGGTTGGCGCCGGCCCAGGTGCCAATCCAGACGTCGCCGTTGTCCTGCTGGGTGAAGGCGTAGATCCAGTAGTCGGCGAGGCCGTGGAGGGGGAAATACACCCGCCACTGGCCGTCCCGGTAGCGCGAGGCGCCGCCGCCGTTGGTGCCGAACCACTTGTGCCCGCCGCGATCCAGGCCGATGGCGAACACGTACTCGTTGGCCAGGCCGTCGTCGCGGGTGAAGGTGTTGCTCACCTGGTGGGTGTCGAGATCCACCTCCAGCACGCCGGTGGAAGTACCGACCCAGAGGGCGTTGCGCTCCGGCTCCACGGCCAGCGAGCGCACGTAGACATCGCCACCCACCCGGAACACGTCCTGCACCACCGGCGCGGCGGCCAGGGCGGGGGCGAACAGGCCGAAGGCGAGGCTCAGGAGCAACCGCCTCATCGCCGCAGGGTTCTCATGTATGAGATCACGTCCAGCATCTCCTCCTCGCTCAGTACACCCCGGAACGCAGGCATGCCGCCTCGGCCCTGGGCAATGGTCTGGAACAGCACGCCATCGGGCTGCAGCAGCCCCGTGCCGTAGCGGAAGTCCGGAGCCCCGGCGGCCTCGCCCGCGCCGTCCACACCGTGGCAGCCCACGCAGTGGCGGGAATAGACCTTTTTGCCGGAGAAGTAGTCCGCCGCCGGCAGGCTGCCCGGCACTGCCGCCAGGGCGCCCAGCGCCAGTCCGGCCGCGATGCGGCGGGCCACGGAGCTTGGGTACCTCATTGCTTTGCTTCGGCCGCGCGCCGGGCCGCCTCGATGCGTTCGCGCCACTGGGCGGCCATGGCGGGGTCCGGGGCGAGGCCGAGTTCACCGCGCTGGTGGGCCCGCTGCAGACGATGGAGGGCTTCCTGCTCTCCCACGTCGGCGGCCCGGCGCCAGAGGACCAGGGCCGCCTCGGGATCCCGCTCAAGGCCCAGGACACCGCGCTCCTGAGCCTCGGCGAGCACCACCAGGGCCTGGGTATGGCCGTTCTCGGCGGCTGCCCGGTAGAGTTCCAGGGCCTTGCCGGTCTGCCGCTCGGTGCCTTCCCCCTCGGACAACATGCGGGCCAGCATGAACTGGCCCTCCGCGTCTCCCTGCTCCGCCGCACGGCTCAACCAGGACACCGCCTCGGCGTCGGCGCCGGCGGCATCCAGGATATACGCGAGGCGGACCTGGGCCTGGGCATGGCCCTGCTCGGCGGCGGACCGGAACGCCTGCATGGCAGTGACCACGTCGCCGCGTACCTGGTAGGACTCCAGACCGCGCTGGTAGTCCGCCTCGGCGTCGGCGGCGGCCAGGCCCGGAAGGCACAGCAGGCCGGCCAGCACCAGCGCCCGCATCGGGCGGCCGCTGCGACGGCGGCACACGCCACCCGGCCACGCCTTCGCCACCGCCCTCCGCCGGAGAAGCGAACGGACACTGGGATGCCTGGCGATGCTTCTGAGAAGATTGGTGATCATGGCAGACGCCTATTGTCTGGCAGACGGCCCGGGCTGCCAAGCCGGCGGACGGCTTTGCCCTTGATGCCGGTCAATTACCCCGCTGATGGCACGGCCCGAGCCATTGGCAGCCCGTCGCACGGCCCCTATGCTGCCGCCGTCGCCACGGCTGGTACCCGAGCCCCGGCCCAGGAACCTCACCCCATGATCCAGCATTTCCGCAGACAGCCCCGTGGGCGCCGGGCGCTGCCGGCCGTGGCGCTGCTGGCGGCGATGGCAGCCGCGCCGGCGCCTGCCGCCGGCCCCGGCAAGCAGGTCTACGACTTCTACTGCTACCAGTGCCACGGCTACGCCGGTGACGGGCGCACCCTGGCGGCGCGCAACCTCAGCCCGCCACCGCGGGACTTCACCGCGACCGACCCCGAACAGCTGACCCGGCAGCGGATGCTGAGCGCGGTCACCGACGGCCGGCCCGGCACCGGCATGGTGAGCTTCGCCGCGGTACTCTCGCCGGCCGAGCGGGAAGCCGTGGTGGACTATGTGCGCCGCGCGTTCATGAGCGGCGCCCCCCGGGAGGGGCGCTACCACACCGCCGCCAACGGCTGGCCCGACCATGACCGTTACCGGGCCGCCTTTCCCTTCGCCACCGGCGAAATTCCTCTCGAAACCCCCTCTGCTGAGCTGACCCCCGAGCAGCAGCAGGGACGCGTCATGTACTTCGACGCCTGCATCAGCTGCCACGACCAGCCGGCCGCCGAGACCGGCGGGCCGCTGTGGGATCCGCGGCCGGTGTCCTACCCCCGGGGCGACTACTCGCACCGGGCGCCGGATGCCGTCTCGGAGGCCTCCTACTACGCGGCTCACGACCGCCGGCCGACCTTGCCCGGGGACGCCGGCCCGCGCGCGCACCGGGGGGAGGCCCTGTTCCAGGACAACTGCGCCTTCTGCCATGGCGCCGACGGCAGCGGCCGCAACTGGATCGGCGACTTCATGGAACCCAAGGCGCGGGATCTGTCCGCACCCGGCGTGGTGGCCGGGCGCAGCGACCCGGCGCTGCGGGCGGTGATCCGCGACGGCATTCGGGGCAGCTTCATGCCGGCCTGGCGGCACGTGCTGGCGCCGCATCAGATCGACGACCTCATGGCCTACCTGCGGGCGGTGTTCGACGCGCCGGATTCCACGGCCGCCAATCCAAGCCCGCGGTAGGGCGCGTGGCGTAGAAACGTGCCATCGCGCGGCGGTCTGGGTGCCCCGGGTCGCGCCGGCCAAGGGCCTGGGAGGTGCCGCCCCGGTGCCTGAAACGCCGGCCCCCACGTTTCTTCGCAACGTGGGGCTACGGCGGGCGGGGCGAAGGGGCCGGGCGATACCGTGGCCTCGCAGAAGCCCGCTGTAGGGCACGTTGCGCAGAAACGTGCCATGGGCGATGGGTCGGGTACCGCAGATCGGGCCAGCCAGCGGCCCCGGGCTCACCGCCTTGGCGGTTGACGAGGCATCCCCTTCGTTTCTTCCCAACGTGCAGCCACGGCTTGCCTTCACGGTCAGAAGGTCTCCAGCAACAGCCGCTGCTGCCAGGCCAGCCCTGCGGCCTCGGCGCGCTGCCGGGCCGGCGGCGGCAGCCCCTCATCCCTGGCCAGGGCGGCGCTGAGAGCGAGCACGGCGGGACCGTAGCGCCCGGCGGCGGCCCGGGCCTGGGCCAGCCCCGCCAGGGCCTCCGGCCAGCCGGGCGCGGCCTCCAGCGCCCGGCGGAAGTGATCTCCTGCCGCCTCCGGCTCACCGGCCGCCAGCCGCTGCCAGGCGGACCGTGCGGCCGCCCTTGCCGCCGGCCCGGGGGAGACCGCCTCGGTCAGCGCCCCCGGGCCCCGCCACGCCAGCCAGTGTTCCAGCCCCCACCCCAGCGCCAGGATCCCGAGCAGGGTGGCCACCAGCAGCACCGCCGTCGCTGCCCTGCCCGGCCGGCTCACCCGGCGGCCCCGGTGGTGCTGAACGTGCCCTGGTGAGGGTGCTCGGAGATGAAGGGCACGCCGAACAGGGTGAGGAAACCCAGGGCGAACACGGCCCACAGCAGGACAGCGGCCAGCACCGGGCCGGGCCGGCGGGCGGCCCGGTAGTGGAGCGCGAAGGCGGCCAGCACCCAGGTGAGCAGCGACAGGGTCTCAAGCCGGTCCCAGCCCCAGAAGCGCCCCCAGGCCTCCTGGGCGAACGCCCCCCCGGCGACCAGCATCAGGGTCTCGAACATCAGGCCGATGCCCAGCAGCCGGTAGGCCACGCTCTCAAGGCGGGCGTCGTCAGGCGCCTGAACGAGCCCCGCGCCACCCAGTCCGGCCCGGCGCGCCAGCACCGCGCCCCCCACGGCCGCTGCGGCCAGGGACAGGCCCAGGAACACCTTGCCAAGCCCCAGGTGGATCCAGAGGATGAAGGTATCGAAGGTGGCCGGCGGCGGGCGCGGCTCGGCAGGCTCGGTGAGCATCCAGACCGCCATCACGGCGGCCACCGCCAGGGCCAGCGGCGTCCCCGCCCGCACCGACGGCGCCACCAGGGCAACCAGCAGGAACATCAGCAGCAGGCTCCAGATATTGCCGGAGAGCACCTCGAACAGGCTCACGTAGGGGCCATGGCCGGCCTCCACCCAGCGCACGCCCAGGGAGACCCCGTGCAGTGCCAGGCCCAGGGCCAGCAGCAGCAGGGCGGCCCGCTGCCAGCCGCCCCGGCGCCAGTCCGCAATGGCACAGGCCAGCGCGGTCGCGTAGGCCAGCAGAGCCGCCGCCAGCCAGCCGGCCTCGGCGCCGCTCACGCCGTCACCTCCCGCTCCCGGGGAGCCCCGGCAAAGGCATAGTGGGCGCCAAGCCCCAGGCAACCCACCACCGCGCAGGCCAGCAGCCAGGGCAGCGTGGGATCGTAGAACACCGTGTAGCCCATCCAGGTGCGCAGCCCCAGGTAGTCCAGTTCACCCCCCTGCAAGGGGACGCTGCCACCGGGCGCAAGTTCCCAGCGCCGCTCGCCCCGGCGCAGCACCAGGTGGTGCTCCTCCGGCAGGCGGAACCGCCCCGGGCCGGTCTCCGGCACCGGCGGCTCGGCCATGACCAGCCGCGCGAAAAGCTGCCCGCCGCCGGCGGGCAGGGGCCAGTCCCGGCTCTGCAGTTCGGCGTTCAGGGGATAGGCGGGGAAGTGCACGGAACCCACCTCGGCGGGTCCGGCCTCTGGCCGCCAGCGGAACACGGCGGCAAACCCCTTGTTGGCGGTGGGGGCGAAGCGGTAGCCGGCCAGCACCAGGGGCCGGCGCTCGGAGACCGTGACCGCGCGGCTGCGCCCGGCGGCGTCCATCCAGGTAACCCGCGAGGCGATGTCCCCCCGGCTGCCGTCGGCACGGTAGGGGATCTCGAAGGGGCCCTGCCGGAAGGCGGCGCGGGGCAGATTCCAGGGGTGCATAGGGCCGGCCACAGTCTCATTCAGGGTACCTGTGAAGACCGATCCCTGGGTCACCTCCACCCACCCACGCAGGTAGGTCAGCCGGCCGCCCACCAGCAGCACCAGAAAGGCCAGCAGGGCAAAGTGGAACACCAGCAGGCCCGCCGAGCGGCGCAGTCCCGGGTTGATCCCCAGGGCCGCCGCCAGGTTGACCGCCAGCACCGCCGCCGGCAGCGCCAGCGTCCAGGTGGGGGGAAGATCCAGACCGTAGATGCCGGCCACGCCGGCGGCGAGCCCGGCCAGCCCGGCCACGGTCAACCGCCCTCCCGCCAGCGGCCGCAAAGGCCGGCCGGGATCCCAAGCCAGCCGGGCCATGCTCAGCGGAACCGACCGCAGGCCCCGTCCTTCATCAGGTCGTCGCCGCCGCAGTCCTGGAAACGCCACTGCCCGCTGGGACGCCAGTTGACGCTCTGGCCGTTGGAGCCCAGGAAGGCGTTGTTGTAGTAGGGACCGAAGTTGCAGGGACCGTTGGTGGGGCAGCCGGGCTCCTGGCTGATATCCACCAGCAGCGCCTTGTTCTGCCAGCCATGGGGCACCGCCACGTGGCACCAGGAGCAGCGGATCGGGGAGTCCACCTTGTCATCGGTGTTGTGCACGTAGTGGCCGTTGCCCCGGTCGGTCTCAAAGCCGCTGGTGAAATCCTCGCTGGCTTCGGGGTCGCCATAGGCGGCATAGCTGTGGCACTTGAAGCACAGGTCGTTCTGGGCGCCGCCGCCAGTGCCGGAATCCCAGTCGCCCTTGAGCAGGAAGTTGGACTCCGAGCCATGAGGCCCCCAGGGCCGCCCCGCCGGCGGTTCCGCCGTGCCCTGGGCGGTGCGCCGGCCGTGGCAGTCGGAGCAGTACATGGTCTGGCTGCCGACGTTGGCGCCATCCCAGGGATCCAGGAACAGGCCGGTTCCCATGTTGCGCACCCCCAGGCTGCGCCCAGTGGGGCCGATGACGGGGTGCCAGGAGCGGTGGTTGTTGGTGTCCTGGCCCGGCGCGGTCCCTTCGCCCTGGTGGCTGGCCGGCGCCTGGAACTCCATGGCCTGGTTGGTGTAGACGTCCATGTTGTTGGTGCCGGCGGGGGTCCCGCCGCCGTGCAGTCCCAGCTCCGGGCGGCCGCTGTCGAAGTTGTTGCCGTCGTAGCTGCCGTCGTCGTCGTAGGCGTAGTCGGAATGGCACTTGAGGCAGATCTGGTACTCCCGGGTGACGTAGGGCGCCGTCACCGCCTCGCTGGCCCCCAGCGCCGGGTTGCCGCGCTTGATCTGGTAGGAATTGGGCAGGCTGAAGAACTCCGCCGCGCCGTAGCTGGGCTCCACTCCCCAGGCGCCCCGCAGGGCGCCGGAGGCGATATTGCTGTGGGGCGCCGAGTGGTCGTGGGTGGCCTGGGTGGACAGGCCCGTCCCGTTGAAGCGGCTGTTCTTGATCAGCCGGTGGGGGTTGTGACAGTCGGTGCACTCGGCGTGGCGGTTGTCCAGATTGCCGATGCCCTTGCCCAGCAGGGCCTGGTCCTCGATGAAATCGGCGCCCCGCTGGGTGCCCTCGTCGCCGTCCTGGCCGGTGCCGATGTCGTGGACCTCGGTACCGGCGCGCTGGTCCAGGCTGGTGATGGGCATGCGGATGGGCAGGTTGAACTCGGTCTCGATGTCCGGCACCTGGTTGTTGGTGGTGGACAGGATGCCGCCGCCGCTGGTGTGGCACTGGTAGCAGGACTCCTCGATGGCCGAGTCGCCGCCCGCCTTGGGGGTGGCGGTACTGTCGGTGCCCTCCCGCAGCAGGCGCCGGGCGCCGTGCACGGTGTGGGGGTCGTGGCAGTTGCTGCAGCCCGCCTCCCAGACCTGGATGCCGGCGGGGAAGTCCCGCTGGGCGGCGGCGGTGGCGGTGTACTGCTCGCTGGCCACCGTGGGGTCGGCGTGGGCCGACTCGTGCCAGCCCTCTTTCTCGTGACAGCCCAGGCAGATCATGTCGCCGCCGGCGGCATTGAAGCTGCCGATGGGGGGGTCGGACTGGAAGCGGTCGGCCCGCAGGAACTTGATAGAGGCCAGGGCATTGGGGTCGAACAAATGCGGGTCGTGGCAGGTGGCGCACTGGATCTGCAGCTCGCCCACTTCGCCGGTGGGCTCCAGGGGCAGCAGGGGCTTGTCCACCTTGGCGGCGATATGGGCGGCACCGGCCGGGTCGGTCAGCTCACCGTCGGTGTCCGCCAGGTTGGTGTCGAAGGTGAGCGAGATCGGGTGGTCATTGCGCAGGTCGGTGCCCAGGTCCCGGGTGAAGCCGGTGAGGGTGCCGTCCCCGGCGGGCATGCTGCCGTCACCGGCGGTGCCGGTCATGGCGATGCCGGCTCCGGTGCCGGGCCCAGGGGCGTTGGTCACGGTGCCGAGCGCCAGGGTGCCGTCGTGGCAGGACAGGCACAGTTTGCTGGTGCCGCCGGGTTGGGCCAGCTGGGCGCCGCGGATGGCCTCGGCGTCCAGGGAACTGGAGGTGTAGGGGGTGTAGGTGGCGGCAGACTCCTGCCGGTTCCACAGGGGCGAGGGGGCGGCCGTGTTGGCGCCGTGGGGCGTGTGGCAGAACACGCAGATCTCGCTCTCGGAGGCGGCCTGCACCGGCCCCGGGCCGGACACCGACAGGTTGTGCTTGGTGGAGGCGATGTCCGACTGGCGCTGGCCCCAGGCCACCGCCATCATCCCCATCAGCGCCACCGCCATCAATAGCCGGATCATTCCCCTGCATCTCCCAGGTACTGCAGCACCACCACCCGCGCGTTCATCATATCGGCCACGAACACCCGGCCACGAGCATCCGGCCACACACCGGCCGGCAGCATGAATCGTCCCGCCCCGCCGCCGCTGCCACCGATGCCCAGCAGGAACTGCCCCTCACCGCCGAACACCAGCAGGTGGTCGTAGTAGGACTCGGTGGCATAGACGTGCCCCTCCTCATCGACTCCGACCCCCTTGGGACGCACGAAGTTGCCCACGTACAGGCCGCGCTGGCCGATCAGGCGCAGCGGATGGCCCATCCGGTCCAGCACCTGGATGCGTGCATTGAGAGTATCGGTCACGTAAAGCTCGCCGGCGCGGAAGTCCAGGAACGTCGGCCCGTTGAAAAGGCCCGGCGCGACGCCGGGACCGCCGATCAGGTCCACCCGCTGGCCGGAGCTGTCGTAAACTTTTATGTCGTCCGCCTCGCTGTCCGCCACGTACAGGCGGCCGGTATCCGGATCCAGGGCAAGACCCGTCGGGCGCAGCAGCTGCGCGTCGGTAATGGGCTCCAGCGGCTGGCCGTCCGGCGCCAGACGGGCCACCAGGACCCGGGCGGAGTCGGACACGTAGTAGCCGCCCATGGGTGAGGACTCGACTTCGATGGGCGACTTGAAGGCCTGGCCGGGGGTTGCCTCTGTCCAGATCTCCGGGGCCTCGGCGCCGGGGTCGAAGACGAACACCCCGGGCTGCGCCAGGTCGGTGACCAGGATGCGGCCCTGCCCGTCCACCGTGCCCCCCTGGGGCCGGCCCAGGCGTTCCACCGGCTGGCTGCCGCCGCTCAGGCCCACCAGCCAGCGCAGCACCTTGGAGCCGGTTGACTCCACCGCCCCGGCGGGCCGGACGTAGTTGGCCTCGCCGGTGAGGCTGCCCAGGTAGCGGTAGCGGGGCACCTGGGGCGGGGCCGGCCAGGTCTGGCCGGTGCTCTCCGGGGTGACGAGCTGGAAGCGTGGGGGCGGGCCGGAACTGGCGCAGGCGCCCAGCAGCGCGGCAAGGCCGGCGACCACCCATAAGCTGCAGCGGCTCACGGGCAGCGCGGCTCGATCCGGTAGACATCCACCCGGCCTTCCGCGCCGTCAGCGACGAACAGCTCGCCGCCCGCGGCGTAGAGATCGGCAAGCCGGGTCAGGTCCAGCTCCAGCCGCCGCCAGCCCTCCTTGTCCAGCGCGTAGAGCTGTCCCGCCTCGGTGCCGGTGAACAGCCGGCCGCAGTCGTCCACCGCCACCCGCCAGACCCCGGGCGGTGTGCGCGGGGCGAGCTGGTAGACCCGTTCGTTGTCTGGGTCCAGGCGCCACAGGCTCCCGGCCCGGCCGAGCACCACCAGCAGGTCGCCGCCCGTGGCCAACGCGAAGAAGCCGGCCTCAGGAAACGCCAGGCCCCCGGTGCCGCCGAGGCGGCGGATGGGCGCGCCCGAGGCGGCGAAGCCGGCGATACGGCCGCTGCCGTCGTCGGCCACCCAGACGGATTCCGGGAACCCGGCCAGGGCCGCCTCCAGGGGCCGGACCAGGCCGGTGGAGTACTCCGCAACCAGCTGGCCGTCGACGGTCAGCCGGCTCACCCGGTGGCGGTCCGGCTCCGCCAGCAGCACATCGCCCCGCCTGGGCTCCACCCAGACCTGGGCGTCGGCGTCCACCCCCGAGGTGATCGCCCGGGCGGGCTCCAGGGAGAAGCGGTCGATACGCAGCAGCGCGCGGCGGGCCTGGTCCACCACGAACACCTCGCTGAAGCGCCCGGCGACCGAGCCGGGCACCGCCAGATCCCGGGTCTGGGGATCCGTGGGGCCGAAGCGCGCAACGCGCTCCAGGCGCAGCGGGCCGGCCGGGAGGGCCACGGGCGCCGCCCCGGCTCCGCCGGTCACTGCGTCCTTGAAGTCGGCGCAGGAGGCAAGCAGCAGGGCCGCGGCCAGCAGGACGGGCGGCAGGGCCGGGGCCCCTCTAGAAGACACCGGGACCTCCGGTCTCGTGGCCGCCCACCACCCCGGTGGGCAGTCCCGACCGCCCGCTGTGGCAAAGCCCACAGTTGTCGGTGCTCCAGGCAATACGGCCGTTGTGGCAGGCGCCGCAGAAGGCGCCAGCGGCGATGTCGGCCATGCGGATCTGGTTGGCGCCGGCGCGCATCCGGAATCCCAGTTCCAGGTGGCAGACCCGGCACTGGAAGCGGATACGATGGAACCAGTGGGGGAAAATGACGGGCTGCATGCCTTCGCTCTCGGCCCGCTCGTTGAGCACGATATCACCGTACTCGGCCTGCCCCGCCTGGAAGCAGGCAACGCCGAGCAGCAGCGCCGCGGCCAGCAGGGCGAGGCGCCTGGCGGAAAGCCGCCGGGCGTCAGTCGGGCGCCGGTAGCGCATCGGGGCAGAACACAATGGGCAGCTCGGTCTGGGGCGAGACGCTGTGGCAGCGATTGCACTCGGTGAGCGGGAAGGCCACGGCCCCATGGCAGCGGCCGCAGGAGCGGCCTTGCAGGATGTCCATCATGGTGAACGGAGTGGTGCCCACCTCCCTTCGGAACATGGCGTCGTGACAGTTCTCGCAGGCCAGCCACTGGGTGTGAGGCCGGTGGGGGAACAGAACATAGGCAGACGAACCGGTGGTCTTCATCAGGATGTTGGTGTCCCGGGTGCGGATCTCCCCGGAGCCGGAGCGCCTTGGGCGGGGCTCAATGGCCCCCTCCTGGTAGGCCTGGATCCAGTCCACCAGGTTTCCGGCGGTGTCCGGCGGCAGCGGATCCAGTGCCGAGGCCGGCGACTGAAGCAGCTCTGCCGCGGGGCTGCCGGCTTCATGCAGGCCATCGTCGGGAATGGCCGGCCAGCCCCGATCGTACTGCAGCGGCAGGCAGTCGGCAGCCCGTGAGCGGTCGAACTCCACCAGTTCGGCCTCCCGGCCGGCGGCCGGCAGGGCCAGCAGGGTCAGCACCGCGGCGCCAAGCCATCGCCGCAGCGTGCCCGGATCAGCCAGGCACATAGACCCCTGCACTGCGGATGCCCCGAATGATCCGCCGGGTCGAGGCGTCCAGCGTGTCGATGGCGTTCTGGTAGTCACCGGACTCCGCCTGGGCCTCCGCCTCTTCGCGCAGCTCCATGGCCTTGGCCATGTGGCTATCCACCATGCGCGCCACCGACTGCTGCTTGAGACGCTCCTTGAGCAACACGTTTACCAGCATGCGCAAGGTCTCGTTGCGGTCCAGTTCGTAGCGGTATTCCTCTTCCTTGGTGGCGAAGTTCAGGGAGCGCACCAGGGTGTCCCCGCCCCGCAGCCGCTCCAGGGAGGCCTTCACCGACAGGTAGGCCTCGTCCAGCACGGCGCGGGCCTGGTCGTAGCTCTCGGCGGCGGCCAGGTCCTTGGCCTTCTGAACGCGCTCCTGCACTCGGGGCTCGAGCTGGCGGTGGAGATCCTGCTGGCCCTTGGTCTCAGTGACCCGTTCGTGGGCCGCCATCAGGGCCTCCACGCTGCCGAGCCGGTTCTGGTAGTCGGACTGGCGCTTGCCCGCCAGCACCTGGTCCTTGTCTGCCAGCCGGGCCGCCTGGAACATCAGCATCTTGGCCTCATTGAGGGCCTGCTGGGCGGCATCCGTGTCGCCCTGGGATGACGCCTTGCGGGCCTCCAGGTACTTGGCCCGGGCCTGGTCGCGCTTGGCCAGGGCATCGGGGCTGGCGCTGGCGGTCACCTTCTGCGCCATCGACGAGCGCTCGATGAGGGTCTGCACGAAGTACAGGTTGCCCTCCACCGAGCCGCTGCCGGCGGCCGGGGGATCCGCGGCCGGAGCCGGATCGTTGGGCGCCGGCTTCGCCTGCGCCAGCTGCTGCTGCTGCTCAGGATCCTCCGCGGTCGAATCATTCGCCGCCGCGCCCCCGCCGGACTCGGGCGCAGGCGCCTCCGGCTGCTGCGGGCGGGCTGCCGAGGGTTCCTGCTCCGCCGGCGGGTTGGCCTGGCAGGCGCCCACGCCCAGGGCAATCAGGGCGAGCAGCAGGGTCGGTCCGGGAAGACTGGCTCTGCGATCAGTCATGGCTCCCCCCTACTGTCCTGAGGCCGGCGCGCCGGAATCGGCCGTGGACTGGGCCTGGACCCGCTTGGAGCGGGCGTGGCAGCGCAGGCAGTTGGATACCGGGAAGGCCACCTTGCCGTGGCAAACCCCGCACTTCTCCCCCAGCAGGATGGCAGCCATGCTGATCTGGTTGGCTCCCTTCTTGGGCACGAAGATTTTGGGATGGCAGTTGGAACAGTCCAGCCACTCGGTGTGCTGCTTGTGGGGGTAGACCACATCGGGCATGGAGCCCTTCACCTCCCGCACGATGTTCAGATCGAACACCATGGGCTTGGCGTCGGGGTTGTCCCGGGACCAGCGGGGGTCGATGGCGCCGCCCTCCAGGGACTGCACCCAGTCCACGCAGTTGCCGGCCCTCGTATCGGGCAGCGGCTCGAAGGCCAGCACCGGCGACTGCAACTGCTGGGTGCCGGGGCTGGCCGGGTCGTGGATACCGTCTTCCGGCGCCGGCTGGTTGCAGGGTTCCCCCTTGCTCATCAACCGGTTGAAGCTGTTGGGATTGGCGCTCCCCTGCTGGGCCTGGACCAGCGCCGCGGCGGCACTCAGCAGGAGACCGAGGCAGATCACGGTGATAGCGATGCGCTTCATGGCGACCTCCTCACTGCCCGCCGCTGGAGCCGCCAGCGCTGCTGCTCGGCGCGGCGGGACTGATCAGGCTCTGCATGGTGCTCTCGTGCACCTGGGTCGGCGTGCCCGGCTTGGCCGAGTGGCACAGGTCGCAGTTCTGCACGTCCCAGGCCACCTCGCCGTTGTGGCAGGCCCCGCAGTAGGCGCCCTCGATGATCTTCAGCATGTTGATGTCGTTGCCGCCGGCCTTGAACTCGAATCCCAGGTCGGCATGGCAAACCTTGCAGCGGAACCGGATCCGGTGGAACCAGTGGGGAAACACCACGGGCCGCATGCCGGCCTCCTCGGAGTAGTTGTTGATCACCACATCCCCATACTCCGCCCGGGCCGGGTCCGGGGAGGCCCCCAGCACCACCAGGGCGAGGATGCAGAGCGCCAGCGCCGCCACCCCGCTTCGAATCAGTTTTGCCGCCATGTTGTCCTCCTGCCTGTCACCACCGGTCCGACACATCCGGACCCGATTCCGGTCCGTAAATCGCCCCGGCACGCAAGGCAATGCCGGTGGTTCACCAAAAAGGGGGCTCCCGTGCACGGGCACCCCCCCCTGGCTTGCCAATCTTTTCGGGCCGCCCAGCGGGGCGGCACCGTGGAGTCAAGCCTATGGCCGGCGCCCGCCGGGCCCATTGACATGTATCAATGGCGGAAGGCCGGTCACTGGCCGCCCACCACTTCGTCGATGGTGACCCGCACCGGTTGATCGCTGCTGGGTGCCACCGGGGCACTGCTGCCCTGCAGGTCGCCCGCCTGGGCGCCCGCCTGGCCGCTCCGGGAGACCTGGGCCACCACCACCACCTGGTCGAAACGCGACAGGTTCATGCCCTGCACCATGGCCATGCTGTCGCTCAGGGTGAGGCTGACCGGCAGGTCGGCCACGGTGAGCCTCTGCACCGCCAGCGGGGCCCGCGGCCCCTCGGCGGCGCGGGCCAGAACGAAAACCGTGTCGCCGGCGCTTACCCGATCGGTGAGTTCCGGCGCCAGCGTGACCTGCACCTGCAGGGCGGCGCCGCCACCGGCCGCCGGCTGGGCTGCTGCCTGCTGTTCCGGCTCGCCGCCCACCTGGCGCAGGGCTTCTTCCACCCGGGCACGCACCGGGGCGTCCGGCGGAACCATGCTGAGCAGCCGGGAGAAGCGCTCCCGGGCGGCGGCCAGGTCGCCCCGCTCCGCCGCGCCGATCCCGCCCAGCCATAGGGCCTTGGGCAGCATGGGGGCGCCCCGCAGCGCCTCCTCGGAGAGGGCATAGGACCGGTCCGGAACGTTGTTGCCGCCAGCCACCAGGGCGAGGGCCTCGGCGTAGTCGGCCAGGGCGTCCGGGGCGCGGTTGGTGAGCGCCACCACCTGGGAGAAGGCGTCGGCGGCCCGCTCGGGCCGGCCCATCATGCGATAGGCCTGAGCGAGGCTGGCCCAGGCCTCGGTGTCCTCGGGCCGCTCCTGGACCGACTCCTCGATGCGCTCGATGTGGCGCTCCAGGAACTCCTGGCGGGCGGCGGAATCACTGCCGGCGCGGGCCATCAGCTCGGCGTCGCGCATCTCCTGGAGCGGGTTGTTGGCCGCGTACAGGCCCGCGGTCAGGGCCACCACCAGCAGCGCCGCCATCGGCGCCAGCCAGCGGCCCCGGCGCGGGTCCGAGGCCGCCGCCTCGGCCGCGTCCTCCGGCGTGTCCGTCAGGTCGTCCACCAGGGCCCGTTCCAGTTCCTCGCGGGCCTGCTGGTAGGACGCCTCGTCCAGTACGCCCTGCTCCCGCTCGGCCGCCAGCTCCTTCAGGCGCCGGCGATAGATGACCGCGTTGGCGTTCTTCTCGGCGTTCCTGGGCGAACTCCTGCCTGGCCGAAGCATGGGCCACACCACCATGACTGTCGCCAGCACCACCATGGCCGCCGCGGCCAGCCAGAACCAGAGACTCATCGAGGGTCGTCCTCCTCCGAAAGCACCCGGCGGGCCAGGTCGCGTTGTTCGGTGCTAAGTTCCGCCTGTGGCTCCGTGCGGCGCCGGCGCGCCACCCGCAGCATCACCACCAGCCCCACCAGCAGCACCGCAAAGGGTCCGAACCAGAGCAGGTAGGTGCTGCTCTGCACCGGGGGGCGGAACAGCACGAAGTCGCCGTAGCGGGCGGTCATGTACTGGATGATCTCCTGGTCGGAACGCCCCTCCTGCACCATCCGGTAGGTCTGGTCGCGGAGGTCGGTGGCGAGCGGCGCGTGGGATTCGGCGATGCTCTGCCCCTGGCAGACCAGGCAGCGCAGCTGCTCGGTCAGCGCCCAGAAGCGCTGCTGCTCGGCCGGGTTCTCGAACTCGTAGAGCTCGTCAGCAAAGCCCGGCATTGAAACCGCCAGCAGGGCCCCGCACACAGCGGCACGCAACCATTGCATCTATGACTCTCCCGGCCCCGCGGGCCGTGTTTCGGATACCGGGGACCGGCGCGGATGCGCTGGTCCCCGGTACCCGACAAGCGGGTTCCACTCCAGGCTCCGGCGCTTAGCCGGAGCGCGGGCTCGCGGTCAGGCCGAAACGCGGCCGGCGGCCGCCGCCTCCGCAGTGCTATCCCGCGCCAGCAGCCGCTTGTAGCGCCGGTCGGCAGCGGCCAGCAGGCCGCCCAGGGCCATGATGGCGCAGCCGCCCCAGACCCAGCGCATCATGGGCTTGTACTGGACCCGGATGGCCCAGGCATCGCTCTGCTCCAGAGGCTCGCCCAGGGCGACGAAAAGGTCCCGGGTGAAGCCGGCATCGATGCCCGCCTCGGTCATGGGCTGGGTCTGCACCCGATAGGTTCGCTTCTGGGGCCGCAGCACCGCCACCGGCTCGCCGTCCCGGCTGATCTCCATGCGCCCCTCGCTGGCCTGGTAGTTGGGCCCCTGGACCGCTGTCAGCTCGGCAAAGTGGATGGTGTAGGGGCCGAACTCAGTGGTGTCGCCCGGCGCCATGCGCACGTCGGTCTCCACCTCGTAGGTGCTCACCACCGTCACCCCGGCGACGAACACGGCCACCCCGAGATGGGCCACGGTCATGCCCCAGATGCTCCGGGGCAGGCGGCCCAGGGCCTGCAGGGGGCGCTCGCGGTGCGCCACCCGGTCGTAGAGCTCCTTGAGGGTGGTCACCGCCAGCCAGATCGCTCCCGCCACGCCAACGATGGTGAGTACCGGCATGCCGGAGGTCCATATGAGCACGCCGACGCAGGCTGCCAGCACCAGCAGCGCTGGGACCCGCAGACCATTGGCCAGCTCGCGGGCGTCCTGGCGCTTCCAGCGCATCAGCGGGCCGATGCCGGCGAGGAACACCAGGGGCAGGGTGAGGGGCACGAACACGGCATTGAAGTAGGGCGGGCCCACCGAGATCTTGCCCATGCCCAGGGAGTCCAGCAGCAGCGGGTAGAGGGTGCCCAGCAGCACGGTAGCCGCCGCCGCCGTGAGCAGCGCGTTGTTTGTCAGCAGGGCGGTCTCCCGGGAGAACAGCTCGAAGCGCCCGCCGCCGCGGATGGCGGGCGCCCGCCAGGCGTACAAGGCCAGGGAAACGCCGATGACGATCAGCAGCAGCGCCAGGATGAACACGCCCCGGGCCGGGTCAGTGGCGAAGGCATGCACCGAAGTAAGCACGCCGGAGCGCACCAGGAAAGTTCCCAGAAGACTCAGGGAGAAGGCGAAAATGGCCAGCAGCACGGTCCAGCTCTTCATCGCCCCGCGCTTCTCGGTGACCGCCAGGGAATGAATCAGGGCGGTGCCCACCAGCCAGGGCATGAAGGAGGCGTTCTCCACCGGATCCCAGAACCACCAGCCGCCCCAGCCCAGCTCGTAGTAGGCCCACCAGCTGCCCAGTGCGATGCCGGCGGTGAGGAACACCCAGGCGACGGTGGTCCAGGGCCGGGACCAACGCGCCCAGGCCGCGTCCAGTCGGCCGCCCAGCAGTGCCGCCACGGCGAAGGAGAAGGCCACCGAGAAGCCGACGTAGCCCATGTAGAGCATGGGAGGATGGATGATCAGTCCGACGTCCTGCAGCAGCGGGTTCAGGTCGCGACCCTCCACCGCCGCCGGGAACATGCGGTCGAAGGGGTTGGAGGTGAGCAGGGTGAACAGCAGGAACCCCACCGCCACCACTCCCATGACTCCTAGCACCCGGGCGCCGAAACGCTCCGGCAGGGCGCGGCTGTAAGCGGCCACTGCCATCTGCCAGCCGCCTAGGATGAACACCCACAGCAGCATGGAGCCCTCATGCCCGCCCCAGATGGCGGTGACCCGGTAGTACCAGGGCAGCGCCGTGTTGGAGTTGTTGGCCACGTAGGCCACGCTGAAGTCGTTGACCAGGAAGCCCTGGGCCAGGCACGCCATGGCCACCGTCAGGAACAGCATCTGGCCCATGGCCGCGGGACGCGCCACCGCCATCCAGCCCACCACACCCCGGGCTGCGCCCAGCAGCGGAACCGTGCCCTGGATCAGGGCCATGGAAAGGGCGAGGATCAGGGCGACGTGGCCTAGTTCAGGGATCATTGGCTGGACTCCTCAGCTTGGCCGGCGGCGGCGCGGGGTTGCCACCCAACCGGTCGCATGCAGTCTGGCAGAGCGCCACGAGGCGCGGGTGATACCGGTCAAGACTGCCGTTCATGCGCGCAGGTTCCGCGGCCCGGGGCTCAGCGGGCGCGGCTTGCCACCACTTGCGCCACCCAGCGGGCGTTGCGCTCGCGGCTCAGCACCTCGTTGCGGGCCCGCACGCAGAGCACGGCGAAGTAGAACACGGTGAAGCCCACGGCCATCAGCAGCAGCGGCCAGAGCATGCTGGGATGGATGGACGGGGCATCCAGCTTGGACACCGAGGCCCCCTGGTGGAGCGTGTTCCACCACACTACCGAGTAGTGGATGATCGGGATGTTCACCACGCCCACGATGGCCAGGATGCCCGCCGCCCGCGCGGCGGTGCGTCGGTCCTCGATGGCCGAGTACAGGGCCATTACGCCCAGGTAGAGAAACAGCAGGATCAGCTCTGAGGTGAGCCGGGCGTCCCACACCCACCATGTCCCCCACATGGGCTTGCCCCACAGGGATCCGGTGGCCAGCGCGAGGAAAGTGAACGAGGCCCCCACCGGGGCGCTGGCGGCCGCCACCACTTCAGCCACCTTGACCCGCCAGATCAGCGCCGCCGCCGAGGCGGCGGCCATGTTCACGTACACGAACATGGACAGCCAGGCGGCCGGCACGTGCACGTACATGATCCGCGCGCTCTCCCCCTGCTGGTAGTCGGGCGGCGCCACGAACAGACCCAGGTAGAGGCCGGCCAGCATCAGCACCAGGCTCACACCCCCGAGCCACGGCGCCAGCCGCCCGGTCCAGCGGTAGAAGCGCTCCGGGGAGCCCATGGCGTGAAACCACTTCCACATGCTGCACGATCCTCTGCCGTAGCGCCGGGATACCAAGGGCGCAGGTCAAGCGGGAAACCCATCTGGGAGGCTAGAACGCTTTTTCACGACCGGCGCTATCCGCCCACCCACTGGGACGTCCAGGTCCGCCAGAGGTTCACTAACCCCTGGCTTTCCAATTGTCTCTGCGCCGGACAGTATTGTCTATAATCGGAATGAATGAACTTGAAAGACGGCTTAAACCCCAAGAACCTATGGGAACGGCCCACCATGCTCTTCGCCCCAGCCGCGGTGATCATAGCAGAGGTCTTAGCCCCGGCAAGCAGTACACTTTAAACCGAAATGGAAATCCCCCGGCTCTGCCGGGGAGACCGTAGCAGTTTGATAGTTCCGGGAGTCCCATGAAGAACTCCCTCGCGTGAGCCGCCAAGCATCACGAGAGGGAGTTTTCATGAGACAAGACCGAAGTCTAAGCCACAGTCGTTGGGAGTGTAAGTACCATGTGGTGTTCATTCCCAAGTACCGGAAGAAGGTGATAGTTGGCCAGATCCGGCGGGGGCTTGGGGATGTGCTTAGGACTCTGGCCGAGCAGAAAGAGAGCCGGATCGAGGAGGGGCACCTGATGCCGGACCATGTGCACATGATGATCTCGATCCCGCCGAAGTACGCGGTCTCGCAGGTGGTCGGGTACATCAAGCGCAAGAGCGCGATCCACATCGCACGGAGGTACGCCGAGCGGAAGCGCAACTTCGTGGGTCAGCACTTCTGGGCACGGGGGTACTTCGTCTCGACGGTGGGTCGAGACGAGGAGGTGATCCGCGGGTACATTCGGCACCAGAAGGTGGTTGATCGGAGGATCGACCAGCTGAACCTGGTGTAGGGCTGCCCCCTTCAGGGGGCGCAAGGGAGCGCATAGCGCTCCCGTCACGCCGCTTTGAGCGGCTCACATTCTCCGGAAGCCCCCGGCTTTGCCGGGGGAGCCGTCACTCCCCCAACATGAGACGCGGACGATCAGAAGTTCTGACCTATATCAGTCCCTCCTACGTAAGCGGCACCGACACTCTCTGTTATGTTGCCAAAATACTTTCCGTAGCTCTGAAGATCGTAAAACACTGCAGTGCCGAGCTCGTGAAACCGATTCTCTACGACGGTGACTCCAAAGGAAGCAGAAACGTGGATGCCATAAAACCCATCACGGTTCCCAGACTGGAAATAGTTTCCCTCCACCAGAACATCCGGCCCTCTCTGGATCTGCACCCCCGCCGACAGCGAAGAGCCATCGAATCCGGTAATAGAGTTGTTAATTATCTTGTTGCCCAGCCTTGCCCCCCAGATATTGCCCATCAGAATGCCTCGGACGGTATTGCTGGTCGTGCCAGAGGACAGATTTCCATTTAAACTAGTGATTCGATTGTCACGAATAATGGTATCCCGCGTGTGGACGCTGATTCCAACCGACGCCCCTCCGGCTATATGCATTTTCTCGACTAGATGCCCCCCCACCAACGGCCTGGAAGAGCCGAGGTGCACGCCAGTACCGAACCCAATAATCTTTCCATTGCGAACCGTGATATTGGACACGCCATGAGCAGATACCCCTACGGAGCCGGAAACAGTTGCCACGCCGCCGTAATGCGGCCCACGGATCGCAAAGCCCTGCAAATCCAGACTCACATCATCGGAGTCGATGGTAATCGCCACTGCACGGCCGTCATTGATGGAAACGTCCTGCGACAAGCAGTATTTTCCAGGGGCGCTAATTATCGAGGGAACCTCTGTGACTGGCATACAAGCCGCATTAACTGCCGAGGCAAAAACGGCTACGATCAAGCCAGCACAACTAGAAAAAGCTAAAAGCCGAATATTCATCACTCATGGCCTCCTTGGCCGTTTGCGATAGTCATTGCCGGGCGCGTCACCGCGCGGCACTGGACATCCGCCCACGCTTGGCAGGAAATAACCAGCGCACAAATAATAGCCGCTGACTGCCCATACTCCTTGACCTGGGTCAGAAAGGCGCCGGTACAGAGATCAACCCATGCTACACGGTCCGGATCGATGCGACGGCTGATCAAACTCATCTCTTACGGAGGCTGCCGTGAAGGCGAAGTTATCGCATCTTCGTTCTTAACTCCCCCCGGCCTAGGATCCCGCGGGACTCAGGGGACCCTCGCGAGCCGGGCGGGAGAGCGAGGCCACTTTTGATCGTTTACGGTGAATAGCGGTCACTATTTCACGAAAAGGATACTAATGGGACGGCCCTCCCACCGGGGCAATAGGAGCGGCGTAAGTTTGACAGGCTGCTAGCCGCTGCGACGCCAAGACCGCAGTATACTGATCGCAAGCGTAGGCCCTGCTATAGGGCCTGTTGCGTGGCTTGAGCGCACCTAACCTGGCAGAGTCTAACGCGACGACGGGCCTCTCTATCCGCAGCGGTTCTGCCGTTCCCTTGAGGCACGGTTCCGGCCGCGCGCGCTTACCCTAACGCACGAGTCGGCTGGCGTGACAGCGAGGCGCGTAGTTCGGTTGCACCTGGCAACCGGCAGGTGCCGGGCCCTCGCCACCGTGGGCGGAGACGCCGGCTGCCATGAGCAGCCGACCTACCCGGACAGAGCACCACTCAGGCAGGACGCCGAGGGGCGGCGGCCTCTCTGGCGAGGTTGTGTGACAAGGTCAGGCTGCTCGACCGAGACGCCATATCCGCGCCTCCTCGGAACGGCGCTTGGCCCGCCTCCAGCATCACAGCTAAAATGCCATTCTTGGAAATTCCGACTGTCAGTACAGACTAAAACGCCGACGCACTTGCAACACCAGAGAATAAGCTGGCTCATTATCCCGGTCCGCTGAAACCAAACTATCTAATGATAGGTCGACCAACCCGATACCGTAGGTCCAGCGATTCCGCCAGGATTTATCGTTAATTTGGTCCTGATCCTCGGACTCCAACAGCAGGGCAATGTCACTGGTTCGCCATCGGAGCTGCGATAGGTAAGCGAAGTTTCGAAGACCCAACAACCGCGCATCTCTATAGGACAGGTCGACACTGCTGGAATAACTTTCGAAAAACTCCTCGCTGGCCCCCGCTCGGCTCCGCGAGGCCTGCACCGTAACCCCCCCGTTCAACGTTCGGTACCGGCTCAATCTGACGTTACTAGTCAGTTGTGCGTTAGCGAGCTGAGAAACAGATTCCGTTTCATCGTAGCGCCGGCTATCAGCCACGTCTAGTGAAGCAAACAACTGAGACCCGCTTCGAGCCAGAGACCAGGAAAGATTCCCGGAATGAGTAATCGTCCTTCCGCTCTCGTTATTGGTTTCGAAGGAGGCACTTCCTCTCTGGCTGACTCTCGCTTGAACGGGTGTGCCTGCAACCATCCAGCGTCTGCTGAGGCTGTGCCCCAAACTGGCGGTGGTTTGCTCTGTATTACGCGCTACACTGGATTGGGTTGCGGAACCGGCGAGACCAGCGTTCCAGCCGTAGCTGAACCCACCTAATTCGATCGAATCGGGCGCGTAGCCTGCACCCAGACTCTGGGTAGTGAACGTGCGCTCGCGCCCACCGCTGTCCTCTTGGCTGGCGGAGACCCCGAAATCGAGGTCCAGCGCATCTGTCCACTGGTAAAAACCTCTAACGCTCCCTGATGCCAAAGCATTGTCCACGGTGCCCGCGCCACTTACCTGCCGGTCCCGCCAAAGGCCGTTCGCCGTGACCCGCATGGAGCGTTCCAGTTGCGGTCTCCACAACACCGTTGAACTGATCTGCCGACTCTCGTCAGTTCCCAGACTACCGTCACTCGTTAGGCGAGAATACGAAGCAAGGTTGCTGATTGTATAGGTGGTTGCTGCGTCCAACACGTGGGACAGCACGTGACTCTGCTCCGTTATATTGGAGGAACCGGTGGCCTGTTCGCTGTCCTGATAGCGGAAATTGTAATCGACGTCGTTGGATTTAAACCGTTTGCTTGCCTCAAAGTCCAGTTCCTCCTGAGTGGCCACATTACCAAACAACAACGACTCCCCCTCGAAACTTTGTTCTGTGCGCCGTCGGGAATAGGAAAGAGAGTAACGCCCGAGCAGGTCGCTTTCGTAGCGCTGCAGAATTCCGAAGCGCGTCACCTGGCGTTCGCTATCAGGTCCACTCGCACCATTAACGCGGGAGTCCAGGCGCTCCACAAACGCCTCAAATGGGAAAGGGCTTTGTGGGAAGATCGAAATATCGCCCCGGCCTGTCACTACCTGGTCCGAACCACTGCCCTGAGGACCATCCGAAAACGTCTTGCTGAATAATCCCTTACCCTCCACACGACCCAACCACTGGCGCCAGATGGGCAGCGCGGTACCCAACTCCAGGCTCGTCGACTGGACAGTGCTTGGTTCTGTGCCCTCAGCGCCAGAGTGGCTCAACAGGTATTGCAGGCTTCCGCTGACGGGCAGGGAGAGTGCCATGGAAGTCGCCGGCAGCGTCCACAGAAAGACCAGACAAACCCCGTTGAAACATTTCATCGGGGGTCAACATCACAGGGGACCGGGGTGGAGCCAGAGTCAGGGGCGTCGGGGCGCAGGGACTGCCGACGGCCCGGTTGGCTGCAGGTACTTCTCGTCCAGATGCACGTCCGCCCCGTCGCGCAGCGTTGCCATGAACTCGTCCCAACGGCGCTCGCGACGCTGCTGCTCAAGGAGTTCTCGGGCGCGCCCCCGGACGTCGGCGAAGGATCGCTGGCGAGCCTCCCGGCGCTCGACCAGGCGAAACAACGCCACTCCCTCCAGTAGCACAACTGGCTCACTTACCTGCCCCGGCTCCAGTTCTGCCAACGCCTGCTGGGCGCTCTGCCCAAGCATGCCGGCGTGAATGTATCCCATGTCTCCACCCCGGGCTGCAGATTCGTCGTCGGAGTACTCGCGCGCCAGGGAGGCGAATGAGTCCGGCCCGTCTGACAGACGTACCCGCAGTCCCTGGACCCGCTCCAGGGTCCCTTGCCATTGTGCCGCGCCTGCTGACGGGGGAACCTTGACAAGGATCACCGAAGCCCTCAGGCGCTCGGGCTCCCTGAACAGATCCGGGTTCTGGGCGAAGAAGGCGCGCACATCATCCTCACTCAGCGGCTCCAACTCTGCCAGAACCTGACCGCGTAGAGCTTCTCGGCAGCGCTTCGAAACCTCCGGGCCGGTTACTGCTTCGGCGGGCGGCAGATCGCAGAGCCCGCGTCGTTGGCCCTCCTGCTGAATAACCACCCTATCGACCAAGTCTTCTGCCACTTCCCGCTGGAAAGCCGCAACTTCCTCCTCCGGGGGAGCTCCGTGGTAGAACCGCCGCCGGGACTGAGCCCGCAGCGCCTGAGCGAATTGCTGGACGCTGATCTCCACGCCATCGACCAGGGCGAACACCGTTGAGTCCAAATTCGGCTCCGCGGCGCGTTGAGTACCCGGCCACAGCATAAGGCCGAGGGCCAGCACGACAACGAGGGCTTGTAACATGTCTCGGAGATAACGTGACAAGGCTATGCTCACAATTTCACATCAACTAACACAGACAAACCGCCTGGTCGTCAAAAACCACCAGGCGGTTCAGCTAGGTACCCCGTCCCAGCAACCACCGCAGCAACGGGGCACGTGGGGCAGGGCCAGCTATTTAGTATGGCAGGCTAGGCATATCTGGCTGTTGGTGTTATCCACCCGCATGAACTGGACCGGAACAGTGCCGTTGTTGTGCGGGTCATGGCAGCTGCCGCATTCCACAAAGGGCTCGTTGCCGTTAGCCGTGCTGCCGGGAGCCGCCGGGCGCGTGTAGAGGAGCAGGTCGTGCTTGCTCCGGGTGCCGGTATCGTTTGCGGCGAGCTGGGTGCCGCCGACTTCCGCGAGTCCGGTTTCAAGCCACCAGATAGCGGTGCCGTTGGAGGTGCCCTGATTCAGGTTCCCGGTCAGATCCTCGAAGTCGCTGTCGCCGAACGTGCCACACTGGGGCGTTCCACTGTTCTGGTCGTCGCACCCACCGCCAGCATACTGGATGCTGATGGGATGGTCGTCGGTCAGGTCCTGCCCCAGGTTGGGCACCGGTGTCCCCTGCATGAATCCGTCACCGGCAGCATCACCCAACCGGCCGCCCGCGCCCATTCCCGGCCCGGGAGTGTTAATCACCGAGTCCATGGCCTGCGTACCATCGTGGCAGGAGAGACAGGCCAAGGAAACCGAACCCACAGCCGCCTCCTGGCCGTCGAGGGTCACGGTGCCAAGCGAGGAATACTGAGTGTAATTCGTAGGAGTCGGCAGGTTCCGATTCCAGAGTGGCACGGCGGCGTTCGTGTCGGAGCCGTGAGGCGTGTGGCAGAACACGCAAACCCCCGTACCAGCGGGCACGCTCCCGATATCGTTACCGGCCGCTCGTCCATTGAGGGCAGTGAAATCGTGCTTGCTGCCCTGGATGCTGGTTACCTGCGCGCTGGCCATGCCCGCCAGGGTCATCGCGGCCAGCCCGGCAGCCAGTGCCAGGGCCCGGAGCACGCCCCCCGGATGTTGCT
>CAZAQB010000038.1:16025-25072 GCA_964487155.1 uncultured Ectothiorhodospiraceae bacterium | reverse complement strand
AGGACTGAGGACTGAGGACTGAGGACTGAGGACTGAGGACTGAGGACTGAGCGTGCCCCTGCCCGGCCACCGGTCAAGCCTGCCGCTTCCACTCAGTCCTCAGTCCTTTTCACCCAGTCCTTCTCCCAGAGCCTGCCCCGGGGCCTCAGCCCGCGCCGCCCCACCAAGCGCCCCGAAGCCCCTGTCTCAATGCTCCCGCCGGCGCAGCTCGCGGGCATCCAGCACCAGCCGCTCGATCACCGGCTGCAGGATCAGCTCCAGGGCGAAGCCCATCTTGCTGCCGCGGATGACGATGGTGTTGCGCCGCGACATGAAGCTGCCGGAGAGCATGGAAAGCAGGTAGGAGAAATCGACGTTGAACTTCCGCGGATCCCGGAAACGGACCACGATCATGCTCTCGTCCAGGCTGGGAATATCCCGGGCGATGAACGGGTTGGAGGTGTCCACCATGGGCACCCGCTGGAAGTTGATGTCGCTCCAGGTGAACTGGGGGGTGATGTAGTTGATGTAGTCGGGCATGCGCCGGAGGATGGTCTCGGTGACCGCCTCCCGGTCGTGGCCCCGCTCGGAGGTGTCCCGGTGGATCTTCTGGATCCACTCCAGGTTGATGATGGGCACCACGCCCACCAGCAGGTCCACGTGGCGGGCCACGTCCACGCCGTTGTCCCGCAGCCCGCCGTGCAGGCCCTCATAGAACAGCAGATCGGTGTTCTCCGGCAGCGGCTCCCAGTCGGTGAAGGTGCCCGGAGCCGAGCCGTATTCGGCGGCCTCGCTCTCGTTGTGTACGTAGTGCCGGCGGTCTCCCGTACCGGTGTCCCCGTACTCCCGGAACAGTGCCTCCAGGCGCTCGAACAGGTTGCCCTCGGGGCCGAAATGGCTGAGCGTGCTGCCGCTTTCCTCGGCCTCGCGCACGGCCGCCTTCATGGCCTGGCGGTCGTAGCGGTGGAAACTGTCGCCCTCGATGTGGGCGGCCGTGAAGCTCTCCCGGCGCAGGATGTGGGACATGGCGGTCTCCACGGTGGAGGTGCCGGCCCCGGACGAGCCGGTGATGGCGACGATGGGATGACGTGCGGACATGGCACTGCCTCAACTGTTTGCTTTAGTGGTCCGAACCCGGGGGTTCGGCGAAAATCGGCCGCGGCGCCGGGATTCGGCTGATCCGGCGGGGCGCCGCTTCCGCAGGGGGCTCCGGCACCGCCCCGCGGCGGCCCCCCGCAGCCCCGCATTGCGAAGAAACGTGGGGGACCGCCTCAACCTGTTGCCAGCGCGCCCGCGCCGAGTCTCCCGACCCCTTTGATCGCTTCCACCGCCTTCGACTTTGGCAAACGCCCTCTCAAGCGGCGTCGTCCATGGCCGGGTCGTAGCAGCCCTCGGAGGCCAGGCCGTTGAGGCGCGCGCGCTCGGCAAAGGCCTGCTGCGCCTCGGCGGTGCGCGCCGCATCCCCGCGCCAGATCTCCAGAGCCGGCTGCTGCAGGGCCCGGGCGTAGGAGAACGTCAGACGCCAGGGCGCCCGGTTCCCCCAGCGGCGGTTCATGGCATCCAGATGCATGGTGGCCTGCCGCTCGCTCTGGCCGCCGGACAGGAACACCACCGCGCCCAGGGCCGCCGGTACGCTGCGCAGCAGCGTGACCACGGTGCGGTCGGCCACGGTCTCCGGCGCCACCTGCTGGCCGGAGTCCTTGCCGGGCACCACCATGGATGACTTGAGGATGGCGCCCTCCAGCAGCACGTTCTGCTCCCAGAGCTGCTGGAACAACGCGCGCAGCACTTCCTCGGTGGCCTGCTCGCAGCGGTCCAGGTCGTGGTCGCCCTCCAGCAGTACTTCCGGCTCGACGATAGGCACCAGCCCGGCCTCCTGGCAGAGCGCCGAGTAGCGGGCCAGGGCATGGGTATTGGCGTTCAGGCACTGGCGGCTGGGCATGCCCTCGCCGATGCGGATCACCGCCCGCCACTTGGCGAAGCGCGCGCCCAGCTCACGGTATTCCTGCAGGCGCTCGCGCAGGCCGTCCAGGCCCTCGGTCACCTGCTCGCCGGGCGCCCCGGCCAGGGGCTTGGCGCCGGTGTCCACCTTGATGCCCGGCACAATCCCGGCGCGGGACATCATCTCCGGCAGGGGCGTGCCCTGGTCGTCGGCCTGGCGCAGGGTCTCGTCGTAGAGAATGGCGCCGCTGATGTGCTCGGCGATGCCCGGCGCGCCCAGCAGCAGGCAGCGGTACTGGCGCCGGGTCTCGGGGGTGGATTCGGCCCCCACGGCCTCGAAGCGCTTGGTGCAGGTGGCGTTGCTCTCGTCCAGCGCAACGATGCCCTTGCCTGGCGCGGCAAGCTCGGCCACGGTGTCGGCCAGCTCGCGCCAGCGCGTGGGGATATAGCGGACTTCGACCATCAGACTCTCCTCCATCGGTTCCTATTGGTTCGGCCGGGCCGGTTCAGGCCGTGCCTGCCAGGCGGCTGCGCACCCGGCGCAGCCGCGCACCACCGCCGATCACCAGCGAATCCAGCTCAAGAGCGCCGCCAGCGCCAGCCTCGACACCGCCGACCAGGGCGCAACCGGTAATGCCGGTGACCACGGCCAGCACCTCGCCCCGGCCGGCGAGCGCCTCGCGTCCCATCCAGCCGCCGCCCAGGTCTACCTCGGCGAGACGGCGCGCCTCGTCCTCGCTCTGCGGTGCCAGCGAGGCCCACATGCCGGCCCCCAGGGCCCGCGCCATACAGGCGGTGATGATGCCTTCGGGGGTGCCGCCAACGCCCATCAGCGCGTCGACGCGCTCGCCGAGCGCAGCCATCAGCCCACCGAGCACATCGCCGGCAGGCGCCAGGCAGGCCCGCGCCCCGGCCGCCCGGATCCCGGCGACAAGCTGCTGGTGGCGCGGCTTGTCGAGCACAAACACGCGCAGGTCGGCGACCGGCCGGTCCAGGGCAGCGCCCAGCTGCGCCAGCTGTTCGGACAGCGGTGCCGCCGGGTCCACGGCATCGGCCGCAGCCGGCGGCACCACCAGCTTATCCATGTAGAAAGATGGCCCCGGGCGCATCAGGCTGCCCGGCGGCGCGGCGGCGAGAACGCTGACCCCGCCCGGCATGCCGGCCGCGACCAGGGCGGTGCCCTCCACCGGGTCGACCGCGAGTTCGAGCTCCGGGCCGCCGCGCCCGAGGCGCTCGCCGTTGTAAAGCATGGGGGCAGCGTCTTTCTCACCTTCGCCGATCACCACCGTGGCCTGCAGCGGCAAGCCGGCAAAGGCGCGGCGCATGGCCGCCACGGCAGCGGCATCGGCCTGCTCGCCCTGGCCACGCCCCACCCACGCCGCAGCCGCCACCGCGGCCGCCTCGGTGACGCCCAGCAGGGAGCCGGCCAGCCCCTCAAGGGCACCGACGGTCTCGTCAACTCCGTGCATCGATCTCCTCCTCCACCTCCGGCGCGGCTGGTGTGCGGCACCTGCTGGTGGTCAACGATTCCGAGCATGACAGGGCGCTTGGATAAGGAGAAATTGCATATTTACTCAGGCCGCATTAGCTTGAGCTTATGATACGGCTCGATGTGGCCGGGGCGTGAACCAGGGCTGGCAATCCGGCGCCCAAGCCACTAAGGTAAGCGTCTCCTGCCTATGTGGCAGCGCAGCACAGACCCCACGGGTCGCCGGAGGGCGGACCTGCCGCCGCCAGGCGGTACACCGCAGTGACCATCGCGCTGCAGGGACCGCAACCACCCCGCCCTCCAGAGCAGCAACCAGCCGTCACAAATCGGCCAGTCTCAACGGTGCGAGCCGTCCACGCGGTCCCGTGGCGCCCACGAAAGGGAGGGTGTGTCCATGGACACAGCCGCGGAACAGCAGTTCGGTGCCGATCCCATCGGCGTCCGCGATACCGGCCATTACCGCAAGGAGTACATCAAGACCTTCGTCGACAAGTGGGACGAGCTCATCAACTGGGAGCGCCGAGCCGAGAGTGAGGGGCAGTTCTTCATCGACGTGCTGCGCCAGCGTGGCGCCAGACGGGTGTTGGACGTGGCCACCGGCACCGGCTTCCACTCGGTGCGGCTGCTGGAGGCGGGCTTCGACCTGGTGAGCGCCGACGGCAGTGCCGAGATGCTGGCGCGGGCCTTCGAGAACGGCCGGGCGCGCGGCCATATCCTGCGCACCGTGCTCGCCGACTGGCGCTACCTCAACCGCGACGTGCACGGCGAATTCGACGCCGTGATCTGCCTGGGCAACTCGTTCACTCACCTGTTCACGGAGCGCGACCGGCGCAAGGCGCTTGCTGAGTTCTATGCCTGCCTGCGCCACGACGGCCTGCTGATCCTGGACCAGCGCAACTACGACGCCATCCTGGATGGCCGTTACGCCAGCAAGCACACCTACTACTACTGCGGGCGCAATATCTCCGCCGAGCCCGAGCACGTGGACGAGGGCCTGGCCCGGTTCCGCTACCAGTTCCCGGACGGCTCCTTCTACCACCTCAACATGTTCCCCCTGCGCAAGGACTACACGCGGCGGCTGATGCACGAAGTGGGCTTCCAGCGGGTGGAGACCTACGGCGACTTCCAGGAGACCTACCGGGACGAGGAGCCGGACTTCTTCATCCACGTAGCCGAGAAATGCTACCAGCCGGAGCACTGACCATGAGCCAGCAAAGCTACTCGCGGGCTGTGGAAACCGCCCGCGGCTACTACAACAGCACCGACGCCGACAACTTCTACTTCCACGTCTGGGGCGGAGAGGACATCCACATCGGCCTGTACCGGGGCCCCGAAGACGACGACATCTTCCAGGCCGGCCGCCGCACGGTGGCGCGCATGGCCCAGCGGCTGGCCACCACCCTCACCCCCGAGTGCCGGGTGCTGGACATCGGCGCCGGCTACGCCGGCTCGGTGCGGTTCCTGGCGGACACCTTCGGCTGCCCCAGCGTGGCGCTGAACCTGAGCGAGGTGGAGAACGAGCGGGCCCGGGACATCAACCGGCGCCAGGGCCTGGACCATCTGGTGGAGGTGGTGGACGGCAGCTTCGAAGAGCTGCCCTTCGACGACGAGAGCTTCGACGTGGTCTGGTCCCAGGACGCCATGCTCCACAGCGGCGACCGGGGCCGCGTGATCGCCGAGGTGGCACGGGTACTGCGCCCCGGCGGAGAGTTCGTGTTCACCGACCCGATGCAGGCCGACGACTGCCCGACGGATGTGCTGCAGCCCATCCTGGAGCGCATTCTGCTGGATACCCTGGGTTCTCCCGTTTTCTACCAGCAGGCCTGCGCCGACGCCGGCCTGGAGCTGCTGGAATTCGAAGATCACAGCGACCAGTTGCCGCTGCATTACGCCACCGTGCTGCGGGCCACCGAACAGCGCCAGCGGGAGCTGGAGGGCCTGCGGGTCAGCCACGACTACCTGGAGCGCATGAAGAAAGGCCTCGGGCACTGGGTCGAGGGGGGCCGGCGGGGCCACCTCAACTGGGGTATTTTCCAGTTCCAGCGGAGCGCCGCCTGAGCCGCATCCGCGGCGGACACGGGCGCCAAGGCCTTGTAGAATACCGCGCCTGTACCAGGGGCCGGTCCGCCGCATCCGATTCACCGAGAGAGCGAATACATGTCGAAGAGCTACCTTTTTACGTCCGAGTCCGTTTCGGAGGGCCATCCGGACAAGCTGGCGGACCAGATCTCCGACGCCGTGCTGGACGCCATCCTGGAGCAGGACACCAGCGCCCGCGTGGCCTGCGAGACCCTGGTCAAGACCGGCATGGTGATCATCGCCGGCGAGATCAGCACCAACGCCTGGGTGGATCTTGAAGAACTCACCCGCCAGACGGTACGGGACGTGGGCTACGACAACGGCGACACCGGCTTTGACGGCAGCGCCTGTGCGGTGCTGAACGCCATCGGCAAGCAGTCTCCGGACATCGCCCAGGGCGTGGACCGGGGCGACCCGGAAGAGCAGGGCGCCGGCGACCAGGGCCTGATGTTCGGCTACGCCTCCGACGAGACCGACGTGCTGATGCCGGCCCCCATCACCTACGCCCACCGCCTGGTGATGCGCCAGTCCGAAGTCCGCCGCAAGAAGGTGCTGCCCTGGCTGCGCCCCGATGCCAAGAGCCAGGTCACGTTCCGCTACGAGGACGGCCGGCCGGTGGCGGTGGATACCGTGGTGCTCTCCACCCAGCACTCCCCGGAGATCGCCCAGGAGGATCTCCACGAGGCGGTGCGCGAGGAGATCATCCGCCCGGTGTTTCCCGAGGAGTGGCTGAGCGGTAACACCAAGTACTTCATCAACCCCACCGGCAAGTTCGTGGTGGGCGGGCCCATGGGCGACTGCGGGCTCACCGGGCGCAAGATCATCGTCGACACCTACGGCGGCATGGCGCGCCACGGCGGCGGCGCCTTCTCCGGCAAGGACCCCTCCAAGGTGGACCGCTCCGCCGCCTACGCCGCCCGCTACGTGGCCAAGAACGTGGTGGCTGCCGGGCTCGCCTCGCGCTGCGAGGTGCAGCTCTCCTACGCCATCGGCGTCGCCGAACCGACGTCCATCGCGGTGGAGACTTTCGGCACCGGGCGCATCGCCGAGGACCGCCTGGTGGAGCTGATCCGCGGCCACTTCGACCTGCGCCCCTACGGCATCCTGAAGATGCTGGATCTGGTGCGTCCCATCTACCGGCGCACCGCCGCCCACGGGCATTTCGGCCGGGAGGACGAGGAGTTCACCTGGGAGCGCACCGACAAGGCCGAGGCCCTGAAGGCCGCCGCCGGACTGTAGTACCCGGCCGCCCCCGAGGAGCGCTGCAACCGGCATCGCCGGCCAGGCTCGGGATCCGCGGACCATTCAAGCAAACGGCGCTCCCCAAGCACTGAGGAGCAAGCAATGAACGCAGTGGTCGATTCCGACACCCGCGACTTCCACGTGGCCGACCTGTCCCTGGCGGACTGGGGCCGCAAGGAGATCGCCATCGCCGAGACCGAAATGCCCGGCCTGATGGCCCTGCGGGCCAAGTACGGCCCGGAGCAACCCCTGAAAGGGGCGCGCATTGCCGGCAGCCTGCACATGACCATCCAGACGGCGGTACTGATCGAGACCCTCACCGCCCTGGGGGCCGAGGTGCGCTGGGCGTCGTGCAACATCTACTCCACCCAGGACCATGCCGCCGCAGCCATCGCCGCCAGCGGCGTGCCGGTGTTCGCCTACAAGGGCGAGACCCTGGACGAATACTGGGAGTACACCCACTGCATTCTGGAGTGGGCCGACGGCGCCACCCCCAACATGATCCTGGACGACGGCGGCGACGCCACCCTGGCGGTGACTCTCGGGGCCCGCGCCGAGCAGGATGCCTCCGTGCTGGATAACCCCGGCAGCGACGAGGAGCGGGCCCTGTTCGCCGCCATCCGCGACCGGCTGCAACGCCAGCCCGGCTTCTACCGCAAGGTGCTGGAATCCATCCGCGGCGTCACCGAGGAGACCACCACCGGCGTCTCCCGCCTCTACCAGATGCAGAAGGCCGGTTCGCTGCCGTTCCCGGCCATCAACGTCAACGACTCGGTGACCAAGTCCAAGTTCGACAACCTGTACGGCTGCCGCGAGTCGCTGGTGGACGGGATCAAGCGGGCCACCGACGTCATGATCGCCGGCAAGATCGCCATCGTTGCCGGCTACGGCGACGTGGGCAAGGGCTGCGCCCAGTCCCTGCGCGGGCTCGGAGCCACCGTGTGGGTCACCGAGATCGACCCGATCTGCGCCCTGCAGGCGGCCATGGAGGGCTACCGGGTGGTGGATCTGGAGGAGGCCGGCGTGGTGGAGCAGGCGGACATCTTCGTCACCGCCACCGGCAACTACCACGTCATCGGCCGTGGCCACATGGAGCGCATGAAGAACCAGGCCATCGTCTGCAACATCGGCCACTTCGACAATGAGATCGACGTGGCCGGCCTGCGCGACCTGCGCTGGGAGAACATCAAGCCCCAGGTGGACCACGTGATCTTCCCGGAGGGCAAGCGCATCATCCTGCTGGCCGAGGGCCGGCTGGTGAACCTGGGCTGCGCCACCGGCCATCCCAGCTTCGTCATGTCCAACAGCTTCACCAACCAGGTGCTGGCGCAGATGGAGCTGTTCGGCAACGACGGCGGCTACGGCAACCAGGTCTACGTGCTGCCCAAGCACCTGGATGAAGAGGTGGCCCGGCTGCACCTGGAACGCATCGGGGCCCGCCTGACCCGGCTGCGCCCCGACCAGGTGGACTACCTGGGGGTGCCCGCCGCGGGTCCCTACAAGCCGGAGCACTACCGCTACTGAGCCGGCACGCCGGGGGCATCCCCGCCCCCGGCACCCTTTCCCCACGGGCCCGTCGCACCGCCCCGGGATGCCAACGGCCTGCGCAGCGGAGCCCGGAGTTGGTCGCTTTCGAATCCTCCGCCCCCCGAATCTTCCACCCGGGCCCCCTGGCACCCGGCACCCGCCTGGAACTGCCCGCCACAGCGGTGCCCCATCTGCGGGCGCTGCGGCTGCGCGCGGGGTCGGCCCTGGTGCTGTTCGACGGCCGCGGCGGCGAATACAGCGCACGCCTGGAGCGCCTGGAGCGGCGCGCCGCCGCGGTGAGCGTGGAGGCATTCTCCCCCCGTGAGGCCGAGTCCCCCCTGGCGGTGACCCTGGTGCAGGGGCTGGCCAAGGGAGAGCGCATGGACTTCGTCGTCCAGAAGGCCACCGAGTTGGGGGTGGCCCGCATCCTGCCCGTGTTCACCGCCCACGGCGCATTCCGCCTGCCCCCGGAGCGGGCCGCCTCGCGCCGCGCCCACTGGGAACGGGTGGCCGCCAGTGCCTGCGAGCAGTGCGGCCGCAACCGCCTGCCGGAGGTGGAGACGCCGGCGCCGCTGATGGATGTCTGGGAACAGCTGCCGCCGGGCCCCGGCGTGGTGCTGCAACCCGGCGCCGGCAAGGCGCTGCGCGGGGCGGGCCTGAGCCGCGGCCCCCTGACCCTGCTGGTGGGGCCGGAAGGAGGACTCGCCGAAGTGGAACTGGCCGAGGCCGCCCGCCGGGGCTACCAGACGGTGGGCCTGGGGCCGCGGGTGCTGCGCACGGAGACCGCCGC